>NZ_JACHMN010000002.1:1285714-1607142 GCF_014204945.1 Allocatelliglobosispora scoriae | reverse complement strand
TGGACGCTGCACGCCCGCACCCAGCAGATGGTCACCACGGCGTCCAGTGTGGACTGGGTCACGGTGCACACCGAGGTCGAGGCCCTCCAGCTGGAGTATGCGTGGATCAAGGAGTTCGATCCGCGCTTCAACGTGCGCTACCGCGACGACAAGTCCTACCCCTATCTCGCGGTCACCCTCGACGAGGAATACCCCCGCCTCCAGGTGATGCGGGGGGCCAAGCGCAAGGGCGTGCGCTACTTCGGGCCCTATTCGCACGCGTGGGCCATCCGCGACACCCTCGACCTGCTGCTGCGGGTCTTCCCGTCACGCACCTGCAGCACCGGCGTCTTCAAGCGGGCCGGCCAGATCGGCCGCCCCTGCCTGCTGGGTTATATCGGCAAGTGCTCCGCGCCCTGCGTGGGCCGGGTCAGCGCGCAGGAGCACCGGGCGATCGTCGACGAGTTCTGCGAGTTCATGGCCGGCGGCACCGACAAGCTGCTGCGCCGCCTGGAGAAGGAGATGCTCGCCGCCTCCGACGAGCTGGAGTTCGAGCGGGCCGCCCGGCTGCGCGACGACCTCGCCGCCGCTCGCAAGGCACTGGAGAAGCAGGCCGTGGTGCTCGGCGACGGCACCGATGCCGACGTGGTCGCCTTCGCCGAGGACGACCTGGAGGCCGCCGTGCAGGTCTTCCACGTCCGGGGCGGCCGGATCCGGGGCCAGCGCGGCTGGGTGGTGGAGAAGACCGAGCACGTCACCACCGCCGACCTGGTGCATCAGTTCTGCTCCCAGATCTACGGCGCGGAGACCGAGGCCGACACCGGTGCCGCGACCAGCCCCGACCTGCCGCGCGAGGTGCTCGTGCCGGTGCTCCCCGACGATGCCGACGCGCTTGCCGACTGGCTCGCCGAGCGGCGCGGCTCCCGGGTCTCGCTGCGGGTGCCGCAGCGCGGCGATAAGAAGACCCTGATGGAGTCGGTCGCCCGCAACGCGTCGCAGGCCCTCACCCAGCACAAGCTGCGCCGGGCGAGCGACCTGACCGCCCGCAGCAAGGCGCTGGAGGAGATCGCGGACGCGCTCT
This sequence comes from Allocatelliglobosispora scoriae, assembly GCF_014204945.1. NCBI lineage: Bacteria > Bacillati > Actinomycetota > Actinomycetes > Micromonosporales > Micromonosporaceae > Allocatelliglobosispora > Allocatelliglobosispora scoriae. The sequence continues at coordinate 1,606,082 of NZ_JACHMN010000002.1, read as the reverse complement.
TCCTGCCGTCGGCACCGCTGCGGATCGAGTGCTTCGACATCTCGCAGATCCAGGGCACCGACGTCGTCGCCAGCATGGTCGTCTTCGAGGACGGCCTCGCCCGCAAGTCGGAGTACCGCCGCTTCATCATCAAGGGCGCCACCGACGACGTCTCGGCGATCTCCGAGGTGATCCGCCGCCGGTTCCGCGCCTATCTCGAGGCCCGCGACTTCGAGCCGGATGCGACTCTCGGGGAGAAGCCGAAGAAGTTCGCCTACCCGCCGCAGCTGGTCATCGTCGACGGTGGACAGCCGCAGGTCAACGCCGCTGCCGCCGTCATGGCGGAGCTCGGCATCGTCGATGTCTCGGTCTGCGGGCTCGCCAAGCGGCTCGAGGAGGTGTGGCAGCCGGACGAGCCGATGCCGGTGATCCTGCCCCGCACCTCGGAGGGGCTCTACCTGCTGCAACGCTGCCGCGACGAGGCGCACCGGTTCGCGATCACGTTTCACCGGGAGCGCCGGTCCAAGCGGATGATCGCCTCCACACTGGATGACATCCCGGGGCTGGGCGAGGCACGGCGCAAGGCCCTGCTGCGCCAGTTCGGTTCGCTGAAGAAGCTCGCCCTCGCCTCCGCCGAGGAGATCGCGACGGTGCCGGGCGTCGGCCCGCGTACCGCTGAGGCGGTTGTCGCGGCGCTGCGGGGCGACGACCCGGCTGCGAGCGGTGCGGCCTAGACTCAGGATCTCTTCCGTGAGCGGGGTGGGCTCCGGTTGATGATCAAGGGGGATGGGTTGCAGCAGCCAGAGGCTTCAGACAAGCGGGCCCAGGCCGACCTCGTGATCGTGACCGGCGTCTCCGGCGGCGGTCGGTCCACGGTGGCCAGAGCACTGGAAAATGTCGGCTTCTATGTCGTGGACAACCTGCCGCAGGCGCTGATGGTGCCGATGGCCGAGCTCGCGGCGGAGGCCGGCGGGGCGGCCCGGCACACGGCGATGGTGCTCGACGTGCGCTCGCGCGCCTTCTCGACCGACCTGGCCGGTGCGATCAAGGCGCTCAAGGACCGGGGCTTCAGTCCGCGGGTGGTCTTCGTCGACGCCGACGACGACGTGCTGATCCGGCGCTTCGAGAGCGTGCGCCGGTCGCACCCGCTGCAGGGCAACGGCCGCCTCTCCGACGGCATCGCCGCCGAGCGGGAGCTGCTCGCCGAGGCCCGCGACCTCGCCGACGTGCTGATCGACACCAGCCACCTCAACGTCAACCAGCTGCGGCACCGGGTGGAGGAGCTCTTCGCCGGTGAGGACGCCCTGCGCCTGCGGGTGACGGTGCTGTCGTTCGGCTTCAAATACGGCCTGCCGCCCGATGCCGACTTCGTGCTCGACGCGCGCTTCCTGCCCAACCCCTACTGGGTGCCGGAGCTGCGCGAGCACACCGGCCGAGAGGTCGAGGTCAGCCGCTACGTGCTCGGCCAGCGGGGCGCCACGACGTTCGTGGAGACCTACGCCAGGCTCGTCAACGCCACCGCGCCGGGCTTCGAGCGGGAGGGCAAGCGCTACCTGACCGTCGCCGTCGGCTGCACCGGCGGCAAGCACCGGTCGGTGGCGATCGCGGAGGAACTCGCCCGTCGCCTTCGTGACCTGCGGGTGGTGGCGAACGCGCAGCACCGCGATCTGGGACGGGAGTGACCGGTGAAGATCGTTGCCTTCGGCGGCGGCACGGGGCTGAGCGCCTCGCTGCGAGCGCTTCGCCGCAGTGACCACCACCCGTTGCTGATCACAGCAGTCGTCACGGTCGCCGACAACGGCGGCTCCAGCGGGCGGCTCCGCGTCGACCGGGGCGCCCTGCCCCCCGGCGACCTGCGGCAGGCCCTCGCGGCGCTGGCCGGGGACGACCCGGTGAGCACCAGATCCGCGCGCCTCTTCCAGCACCGCTTCACGGGCGAAGACCCGCTCAGCGGTCACCCCGTCGGCAACCTCGTCCTGCACGGCCTGATGGAGCAGCTGGGGGACCCGGTCGCGGCCCTCGATCACGCCGGGGCGATGCTGCGCGCGGTGGGCCGGGTGCTGCCGATGTCACGCGAACCGGTGAGTCTGGAGGCCGAGGTGGTCGGCGCCGACCCCCGCCATCCGGACAAGGCCGTCACGGTCGTCGGGCAGCACGAGGTCGCGGTCTCGCCGGGCCGGATCGAGAATCTCCGGCTGAACCCGGCCCGACCCGACGCCTGCCCCGAGGTGCTCTCGGTGATCGGCCAGGCCGACTGGCTGATCTTCGGGCCGGGGAGTTGGTATACGTCGGTCATCCCGCATCTGCTCGTGCCCGAGCTGGCCCGCGCGATCGTGGCGAGCAAGGCCCGCAAACTCGTCACCCTTAATTTGGCACCTGACCAGGAAACCGGCGGATTGTCGCTTGCCGACCATCTTGGGGCCTTGACCCGTTACCTGGCTGATTTTCGGGCGGATATTGTTCTAGCGGACACCACTGCCGTGGGAGACCCACGACCAGTGGCTGCCGCGGCGGAAACGCTGGGAGCTCGGCTCGCGCTCGCGCCGGTCGCCGTCGGAGACGGCACCGCACGACACGATCCGGCCGCCCTTGGCTCCGCACTGGTGCCACTCCTGCGCACCAGTCGTTAATCATCAGACTCGTTGGTTGCTTTCTGATGATGCAATCCACACTCTTCGGCCCCGAGGTGACGACACAATGGCGATGACCGCAGCGGTCAAAGACGAGCTGAGCAGGGTCGACGTGCCCAAACCCTGTTGCCGGCGGTCCGAGATGGCCGCTCTGCTTCGCTTCGCGGGCGGCCTGCACATCGTCTCCGGCCGGGTAGTGGTCGAGGCGGAGCTGGACACGGGTGCCGTCGCACGGCGCCTGCGCAGCACGGTCGCGGATCTCTACGGCTACCAGAGTGAGATTCACATTCTCGCCTCTGGCGGGCTGCGCAAGGGCAGCCACTACATCGTGCGGGTGGTGAAGGACGGCGAGGCGCTCGCACGCCAGACCGGCCTGCTCGACGTGCGCGGACGGCCCGTGCGGGGGCTGCCCCCGCACGTCGTCTCGGCGAACATCTGCTGTGCGGTGGCGGCGTGGCGGGGTGCCTTCATGGCGCACGGCTCGCTCACCGAACCCGGCCGGTCCTCCGCGATGGAGATCACCTGCCCGGGTCCGGAGTCGGCGCTCGCGCTGGTCGGCGCCGCCCGGCGGCTCGGCATCGTGGCGAAGGCCCGCGAGGTCCGCGGCGTCGACCGGGTCGTGGTCAAGGACGGCGACGCGATCGCCGCGCTGCTCACCCGCATCGGCGCGCACGCCAGCGTGCTCGCCTGGGAGGAGCGGCGGGTACGCCGTGAGGTGCGCGCCACCGCCAACCGCCTCGCCAACTTCGACGACGCCAACCTCCGCCGCTCGGCGAGGGCGGCGGTCGCCGCGGCGGCCCGGGTGACCAGAGCGCTGGAGATCCTGGCGGAGGATGCGCCCAACCATCTGACCAGTGCCGGCCGGCTGCGGCTGGAGCACCGGCAGGCGTCCCTGGAGGAGCTGGGGGCCCTCGCGGACCCGCCGCTGACCAAGGACGCGATCGCCGGACGCATCCGCAGGCTGCTGGCCCTGGCCGACAAGCGGGCAAGGGATCTTGGCATCCCCGACACTGAGGCGGCCGTCACACCGGAAATGCTGGCCTGCTAGTACTCGGATCACCCCGGTGGGCTAGGGTCGTTACGGAAGGCGACGCTGCCGGACAACCGGCCAAACCGCGGCCTGAAGGTGCGGTGCACAGGTGTCCTGTGCCCGCGCCGACAAGGGCGCCGCCGTCGCGCAGATATCTGTGGGGCGCGGCGGGGCGGCCGAGACGATTTATTCGGCCGCCGGCGCATACGCCGGCGCTAACGAGGAGATGGAACCTGTGACCATCCGGGTTGGCATCAACGGTTTCGGCCGCATCGGCCGCAACTTCTACCGGGCGCTCCTGGCCTCCGGTGCGGACATCGAGCTGGTGGCCGCGAACGATCTGACCGACAACGCGACCCTCGCTCACCTGCTGAAGTACGACAGCATCCTGGGTCGTCTTCCCTACGAGGTGAAGCACTCGGCCGACGAGATCAGTGTCAACGGCAAGTCCTTCAAGGCGTTCGCCGAGCGCGACCCGGGCAAGCTGCCCTGGGGCGACCTGGGCGCCGACATCGTGATCGAGTCGACCGGCTTCTTCACCGACGCCGACAAGGCCCGCGCCCACATCGAGGGCGGTGCCAAGAAGGTCATCATCTCGGCGCCGGCCAAGGGCGAGGACATCACGATCGTGATGGGCGTCAACCACGACAAGTACGACCCGGCCGCGCACACGATCATCTCGAACGCGTCCTGCACCACCAACTGTCTCGCCCCGATGGCCAAGGCGCTGCACGACGCCATCGGCATCGAGAAGGGTCTGATGACGACGATCCACGCCTACACGCAGGACCAGAACCTGCAGGACGCGCCGCACAAGGACCTGCGCCGCGCCCGCGCCGCCGCGATCAACATCGTGCCGACCTCGACCGGTGCCGCCAAGGCGATCAGCCTGGTGATCCCCGAGCTCAAGGGCAAGCTCGACGGCTACGCGCTGCGGGTGCCGATCCCCACCGGCTCGGCGACCGACCTCACCTTCACCGCCGGTCGCGAGACCTCGGTCGAGGAGGTCAACGCGATCGTCAAGGCCGCGGCCGACGGCCCGATGGCCGGGTTCCTCACCTACACCGAGGACGAGATCGTGTCCTCGGACATCGTCACCGACCCGTCGTCCTGCATCTTCGACGCCGGTCTCACCAAGGTCCTGGGCAACCAGGTCAAGGTCGTCGGGTGGTACGACAACGAGTGGGGCTACTCCAACCGCCTGGTCGACCTGACCAAGTTCGTCGGGGCCTCCCTCTGATGAAGTCGCTTGCTGACCTGCTCAGCGAGGGTGTTTCAGGTCGGCGCGTGCTCGTGCGCGCCGACCTGAACGTCCCCTTCGTCAAGGGGTCGTCGCCGGTGGAGATCGCCGACGACGGCCGGATCCGGGCGGTGCTCCCCACCGTGGTCGCCCTGCGTGACGCGGGTGCCAAGGTCATCGTCATCTCGCACCTCGGCCGCCCGAAGGGCGCGCCGGACCCGGCTTACACGCTGGCTCCGGTCGCCGAGCGCCTGCGCGACCTGCTGGGCTCCGCCGTGGTCTTCGCGTCGGACACGGTCGGCGAGTCGGCTGCCTCCGTCGTCGGCGAGCTCGCCGACGGCCACGTCGCCCTCCTGGAGAACCTGCGCTTCAACGCGGGCGAGACCAGCAAGGACGACGCCGAGCGCGGCGCCTTCGCCGACCAGCTCGCCGCCTTCGCCGACGTCTACGTCGACGACGCCTTCGGCGCGGTGCACCGCAAGCACGCCAGCGTCTTCGACGTGCCGGCCCGGCTCCCGCACTACGCGGGCGGCCTGGTGCTGCGCGAGGTCGAGGTGCTGCGCGCGCTCACCACCGACCCGGCCCGGCCCTATGTCGTGATCCTCGGCGGATCGAAGGTCTCCGACAAGCTCGCCGTCATCGAGTCGCTCCTGCCCAAGGTGGAGAAGCTGCTGATCGGCGGCGGGATGTGCTTCACCTTCCTCAAGGCTCAGGGTTACTCCGTGGGCGGCTCGCTGCTCCAGGACGAGATGGTCGAGACCTGCCGTGACCTGCTGGAGCGCGGCGGCGACAAGATCGTGCTGCCGACCGGCGTGGTGATCGCGGACAAGTTCGCGGCCGACGCCTCGGTGCGGACGGTCCCGGCGACCGAGATCCCCGACGGCTGGCTCGGCCTCGACATCGGCCCCGACTCGGTCGCGCTCTTCGCCGACGCGGTGAGCAGTGCCAAGACCGTCTTCTGGAACGGCCCGATGGGCGTCTTCGAGCTCGCGCCGTTCGCGGCCGGCACCCGGGGCGTTGCCGAGGCGATCACCAAGGTCGACGGCCTCACGGTCGTCGGCGGCGGTGACTCGGCCGCCGCAGTGCGAGCGCTCGGCATCGACGAGTCCGGCTTCGGCCACATCTCGACCGGTGGCGGCGCGTCCCTGGAATATCTCGAGGGCAAGACCCTGCCCGGCCTGTCCGCTCTGGAGAACTGATGGCAAACGCCGCCCGCCGGCCCCTGATGGCCGGCAACTGGAAGATGAACCTCAACCACCTCGAGGCGATCTCGCTGACGCAGAAGCTCGCCTTCAGCCTCAACGAGAAGCAGCTCACCGATGTCGAGGTGGTCGTGCTGCCACCGTTCACGGACCTCCGCGGCGTGCAGACCCTGATCGACGGCGACAAGCTGCTGCTCGGCTACGGCGCGCAGGACCTGTCGGCGCACGTCTCGGGCGCCTACACCGGCGAGATCTCGGGCGCGATGCTGGCGAAGCTCGGCTGCCAGTATGTCGTCGTCGGCCACTCCGAGCGGCGTGCCTACCACAACGAGGACGACGCGCTGGTCAACGCCAAGGTGAAGGCCGCGCTCGCCAACGAGCTCGCCCCGATCCTCTGCGTCGGCGAGCCGCTCGACGTCCGCGAGGCGGGCACCCACGTGGAGCACACCCTCGCCCAGCTCGACGCGGCTCTCGACGGGCTCAAGTCGGAGCAGGTCGAGAAGGTCGTCGTGGCGTACGAGCCGGTCTGGGCCATCGGCACCGGCCGCACCGCGACGCCGGAGAACGCGCAGGAGGTGATCGGCGCGATCCGGGCCCGCCTCACCGAGACGTTCGGCGCGGAGACCGCCGGGATCGTGCGCGTGCTCTACGGCGGCTCGGTCAAGGCCAGCAACGCGGCCGACATCATGGCGCAGCCCGACGTGGACGGCGCCCTGGTCGGCGGTGCGGCTCTGATCGTCGACGAGTTCGTCGGCATCGTCCGCTTCGCCGGCTGACCCTGCCTTCCCGAAAGGGGCAACTCTTCAAGAGTTGTTGTTAAGGCCTGGCGGCCTGAAGCAACAACTCTTGAAGAGTTGCCCCTTCTGCGTGCGCTGCGTAGCGCTGGGGGAACGGGGCGTGGGTGGTTTGTTGCGATCCGGCTCCCGACTTCGACCTGGACCGCACGGCGGCATAAAGTGTCCACGTCCATCACGACCACCCCCGCCTGAGGACGACAATGCTCGCACCCCGTCACGGCGCCCGGCGAACACGCCGTTTCGCCGGCGCTGCAACTGCCCTGCTCTTCCTCGTCGCCGCGTGCGATTCGGCCGCGGCCACGGATCAGGCGAAACCGGCCTCGCAGGGTGGCACGCTGCGCGTGGTCGTCGCCAACCTGCCGGATCACCTCGACCCGCAGAAGATCACAGCGGCCACCGATGCGAACATCAGCCGCCTGCTGACGCGCTCGTTGACGACGTTCAAGTCCGAGCCCGGCTCCGCGTCGAGCGAGCTGGTGCCCGACCTCGCCACCGACGTCGGCCGTCCGAGCCAGGGCAACCGGGTCTGGGAGTTCAAGCTTCGCGACAACGTGAAGTGGCAGGACGGCACGGCGATCAACTGCAGCCAGCTGAAGTACGGCGTCGAGCGCAACTTCATCAAGGACGGCGATTTCGGCAGCCTCCGCTATGCCCTGAAGTACCTGGAGAACCCCGGCGGCTCCTACCAGGGACCGCTGTTCGGCACGAACAACGAGGGTGCCGGGCTCGCCTCGGTGGAGTGCCTGGACGCGAGGACCATCCAGTACCGGCTCAAGCAGCCCGTGGGTGACTTCGGCTACGTGGTGGCGCTGAGCGAGTTCTCCCCGGTCCCGCAGGCGCAGGACGGTCTCGACCGGGCCAAGTACGACCTGGCGCCGTTCTCGAACGGGCCCTACAAGGTGGCTCCGCGTACCGGTAACAAGCAGCTCACGCTGGTTCGCAACGAGTTCTGGAGCCGTGACAGCGACACGGTACGCAAGGCGTTCCCGGACAAGGTCGTCATCGACGCCAACCCCGATGTCGCAGCCGTGACGAACGCGATCATCGCCGATCAGGGCGAGGACGCCTCGACGGTGATGCTCGACAACGACGTGGCCCCCAACTTCGTCCAGCAGGTCGTCAACGACCCCGATCTGTCGGCGCGTACGGCGGGCGGCCTCGCCGGTTCGGTCCGCTACTTCGCGATCAACACCAAGACCGTGCCCGATCTGATCTGCCGTCAGGCCCTGGTCTACGCCTTCAACAAGCGGCGCTGGCGCACGGCGGTCGGCGGCGCGATCATGGGCGAGCTGGCCACGACGATGATCCCGCCGAGCCTCGCCGCGCACAAGGAGTTCGACCTCTACAACACCGCGGCGAACCCGGACGGGGATCCCACCAAGGCCAGTGAGCTGCTGGACCAGGCGGAGAAGTCCGGCAAGACCTGCCCCAAGAAGCTGAAGATCGCCTACCGGAACCAGCCGCAGATCGTCCGCTACATGAAGACCGTGGTCGAGGCGTATATGCGGCTGAACATCCAGGTCGAGGCCGTGCCGGTGTCGAGCGCGGGCTACTGGAACGACATCTCCGACTCGGGCGGCCCCTATCACATGCTCTACGCGGGCTGGGTGCCCGACTTCCCCAACGGTTCCGCGGTGATGCAGCCGCTGTTCGACGGGTCGGTCGTGCAGCGGCCCGGCGTCCTGAGCAGCATGAGCAACTACTCGTTCCTGCAGGACGAGGATGTCAACAAGCGGATCGACGACGCGCTGGCGGAGCCGGACCTCAGCCAGCAGTATCTGATGTGGGGCGAGCTGGACCAGAAGATCGCCGAGCTGGCGGTCGTGGTGCCGGTGATGTACCCGAAGGCCCTGCGGCTTTACGGCTCAAACGTGACGGGAGCGTTTATCCACTCCCAATTCGGTCAACCCGACCTTTCGGCACTGGGTCTGATCAACGCGGGGATCTCCGGAGCCGCGTAAACGACCATGCCGCAAGCCTCGCCGCGCTCGGCGCAGCTTGGTCTTGGTCCACTGTTTGGCTATGCCGCGTTGACCGCTATTGTTGCTCCGATGCAACACCACGGAGAGGACTGACCCCATGCCGATCGCGTTCGCCTATACGGCAATCGTGATTCTGATCATCACGAGCGGACTGCTCACCATGCTGATCTTGCTGCACCGTGGCAAGGGAGGCGGTCTGTCGAGCATGTTCGGCGGTGGTGTCTCGTCGAACCTCGCCGGCTCGTCGGTGGCGGAGAAGAACCTGGACCGCTACACCGTGCTCGTCGGCATCGTCTGGCTTGCCTGCATCATCTTCCTCGGCCTCTGGCTGAAGCTGGAGATCGCGACGTAGGGATCCCTCAGCGAAAGGGCCGCACCGGTGAGTCACCGGGGCGGCCCTTCGTTGTCGGTGCCGGGCGGGGCTTCAGCGCAGAGTCACCGCGGTCGCCGGGACCTCGGCCGCCGCCGCCCGGTCGAGCAGCCACAGCGTGCGGTGCAGGCCGCCGACGCCCGCTGCGGGGATCTGGACGGCACCGGCACCGCCGACCGCCATCCCGACCGCAGCGGCCTTGTCCGGCCCGGCCGCGATCAGCCAGACCTCCTCCGCCGTGTTGATCGTCGGCGGGGTCAGGGTGATCCGCACCGGCGGTGGTTTCGGCGCGCCGCGGACGGCGGTCACGGTGCGGGTGTCGTGGACGGCCGGCTGCTCCGGGAAGACCGAGGCCACGTGCCCGTCCTCGCCCACACCGAGCAGCAGCAGGTCGAACGGGGGGAGTGCCGCCGAACCGTGGGCGGCCGCCGCCAGCTCCGCCGCGTAGCGCGCCGCCGCCGCCTCGGGGTCGTCGCCGTCGGGGCCGTCGGTGGCGGGCATCGGGTGGATCCGGGCCGGGTCGAGCGGCACCGCGTCGAGCAGGGCAGCCCTGGCCTGGGTCTCGTTGCGCTCCGGGTCGCCCGAGGGCAGGAAGCGCTCGTCACCCCACCAGATGTCGACCTTCGACCAGTCGACCGCGCCTGCGGCCGGGCTCGCCGCGACGGCCCGGTAGACCGCTGCGGCCACCCGGCCCCCGGTCAGCACGACGCTCGCCGTCCCGCGGGCCGACTGGGCGTCGAGGAGGCGCACCAGCATCCGGGCCGCCACCGCCTCCGCCAGCAGCGCCGCGTCGGCGTGCACGATGAGCTGGTGCTCGGTGCTCATGCAGGCACCTTCACCGTGGCTTGACGGCGCTCCGCCTTCTGGCTCAACCCGCGAACCGCGGCCCGGTCGCTGAGACCGGTCACGCCCGTCGCGGCGCTCAACGCGGCGGCGTAGGGCTGGTCGGCGTCGAGGCGGCGCAGCTCCTCCGCGAGCTCGTCACCGAGGCGCCGGGTCACCAGCGGCAGCGTACGGTCGCCGACCCCGGTCCGGGTCAGCAGGCAGGTGCCGTTGCTCCGGGTGAGGGTGAGGTCGTCGTCGCCGACACGGAGGCGTACCTGCTCGAGTTTGCCCGTGGAGCTCGCTTCGAGCGTGGGGGTCAACCCCAGTCGCGACGCGAGCCAACCGGCCAGCAGCGAGACTCTGGGGTCCTCCAGACGGCCCACCACGGTCGCCGCCGTCACCGGTGCGGTCGAGGTGTCGAGCGCGCCCGCGAGGAGGGTGCGCCACGGGGTGATCCGGGTCCAGGCGAGGTCGGTGTCGCCGGGCGCGTAGTCCTCGGCCCGCTGGCGCAGCGCGGCCAGCGGGTTCTCGGCCTGCGACACGTCGGTGATCCGGCGCTCGGCGACCACGCCCAGCGGGTCGTCGGCGATCCGGTCCGGCGGGTTGCCGTGCCACCACGTCACGACCGGAACGTCCGGCGCGAGCAGCGGCATGACGACCGACTCGGCGTGATAGGCGAGCGGTCCGTGCATGCGCAGGGCGACGGCCTCACAGGGCCCGAGCCGGCCGCCGACGATGATCTCGGCGTCGAGCCGGTCGACGACATCGGTCCCGGTCTGGTGCGGGTTCTTCAGCGCGCGGCTGACGATGATCAGCCGGCACGGGTGGGATGCCGCGGCGATCGTCGCCGCGTCCTCCACCCCCCGGACGCGGGCCTCGTCGACGACGACGACGAGCGTCAGGGCCAGCCCGCTCGCCACCCCGCCGGCACTGTGCCGCTCGGCCGCGAGCTTGCGGACGACCTCGGCTCCGGTCGTGTCCCACAGAGCTAGCACGTGAGTCCCCTTACCGTCACTAGGTTGATCATGCCCGGCGCCAGCTTCGGCCGTTGCGGGCGAGCATCTCGTCGGCCTCGGCCGGTCCCCACTCACCCGCGCGGTAATCGGCGGGGGTGGTGCCGGACCAGGCCTCCTCCAGCGGGTCGATGACCCGCCAGCTCTCCTCGACCTCGTCGGCGTGCGGGAAGAGCGTCCGGTCGCCGAGGAGCACGTCGAGAACGAGCCGCTCGTACGCCTCCGGGCTCGCCTCCGTGAACGCCTCGCCGTAGGAGAAGTCCATCGCGATGTCGCGCAGCTCCATCGCCGTACCCGGCACCTTGGAGCCGAACTTCAGCACGACGCCCTCGTCGGGCTGGACCCGGATGACGAGCTGGTTGTGCCCGAGCAGCTCCACGTCGTCGGAGTGGAAGGGCAGGTGGGGCGCCTTCTTGAAGAGCACCGCGACCTCGGTGACCCGCCTCGGCATCCGCTTGCCGGCCCGGATGTAGAAGGGCACGCCCGCCCAGCGGCGGTTCTGGATGTTGAGGGTCACCGCCACGTAGGTCTCGGTCGTGGAGGTCGCCGGAACGTTCTCCTCCTCCAGGTAGCCTGCGACGGGCTCACCCGCCACCCAGCCGGCCGTGTACTGCCCGCGGACGGTGTCGGCGGTGATGTCGGCCGGGAGCGTGATGGCGCGGAGCACCTTCAGCTTCTCGTAGCGGATCTCGGTGGCGTCGAAGCTGGTCGGCTCCTCCATCGCGATCAGCGACAGCAGCTGGAGCAGGTGGTTCTGCAGCACGTCCCGGGCGGTGCCGACGGAGTCGTAGAAGCCGGCCCGGGTGCCGATGCCGACGTCCTCGGCCATGGTGATCTGCACCGAGTCGACATATTTCGCGTTCCAGATCGGCTCCCACAGGGCGTTGGCGAAGCGCAGCGCCAGGATGTTCTGGACCGTCTCCTTGCCCAGGTAGTGGTCGATCCGGAAGACGTCGACCGCGGTGAAGACGTCGTCGACCAGGTCGTTGAGCTCCTTGGCGGAGTCGAGGTCGTTGCCGAACGGCTTCTCCACGATGACCCGGCGCCAGCCGTTGGACTTGTCGTTGTCGGCCATCCCGGTGCGCTCGAGCTGCTTGAGCACGAGCGGGAAGGCGGCTGGCGGGATCGAGAAGTAGAACGCGGCGTTGCCCCGGATGCCGTGCGTCTCGCGCAGGTGGTCCAGGGTGCGGCCGAGCTCGTCGAAGGCGTTGTCGTCGTCGAAGGAGCCCGCCACGAACTTCACGTTGCCGATGAGCCGGGACCAGACCTCCTCGCGCCACGGCGTACGCGCGTGGGCCTGCGCGTTCTCCTTGGCGAAGGTCTCGAAGTCGCCGTCGCCCCAGTCGCGCCGGGCGAAGCCGAGCACCACGAAGCCGGGCGGCAGCAGACCCCGGTTGGCGAGGTCGTAGATCGCCGGGAGCAGCTTCTTGCGGGACAGGTCGCCGGTGACGCCGAAGATCACCAGAGCGCAGGGCTCGGGGATCCTCGGCAGCCGGCGGTCCTGCGGATCGCGCAGCGGATTGGTCATCAGCGGGCTCCCAGCTCCTTGGCCGCCGCGAGCAGCTGCTCGATGCCCGCCGCCCGGTCGGTGAGGTGCAGGTGCAGCAGCGGCCGGTCGCGCCCGGCGAGCGCCTGCCGGTCGCCGCCGGCCTGGGCGGCCTGCAGGACCCCGAAGGTGTACGCCTTGCCCGGCACCGCCAGGTCCGCCGTCACGGCACCGGTGATCTGCAGGAACGATCCGTTCTGCGGACCGCCCTTGTGGAACTGCCCGGTGGAGTGCAGGAAGCGCGGACCCCAGCCGAAGGTGACCGGGCGCCCGGTGGCGGCGGCGAGCAGAGGACGGATCCCGGCCGTGTCGGCGTCGCCGAACCGGTCGAGGTAGGCCATGACCGCCAGATATCCGCGCGGGTTGAGCGTGGAGCGCAGCCAGGCGAGCGCCGACGCGACGTCGGTGAGGCTGTCGGGGCCGAAGCCCTCGATGGCGCCGTCGGTGAAGGTGGGCTGCTGGTCCGGGAGGCCCGAGGCGAGGATCTTGCCCGTGTTCTCCTTGGACTCCGTCACGTTGGGCTGGTCGAACGGGTTGATCCCGAGCACCCGGCCGGCGATCGCGGTGGCGAACTCCCAGGCGAGGAAGTGCGCGCCGAGCGGCCCGTTGACGGCGAGCGTGCCGGGCGCGGCGGGCGGGGTCGCGGCGAGGGCGCCGCCGACCGTGATGCCGAGCACGTCGGGGCCGGTGAAGCCGGGCGCGGTCGGGCTCTCCACCACGACGGGCAGGATGCCGAGGCCGAGCTTGCCGGTCGACTCGGCGATGAGCTGCTCGGCCCAGTCGCCGAGGCCGACGATGCCGCTGCCGTCCTCCGCGATCGCGATCTTGTCCTGGCCCGCCTTCGCCGCCGCGCCGAGCAGGGCGCCCAGCGTGAGGGCCGGGTTCTCCTCGGTGCGGCTCAGCGTGGTGGCGAGCTCCTCGGCCTGGTCGAGCAGCTCGGCGACGTCGACACCGGCGAGCGCCGACGGCACGAGGCCGAAGGCGGTGAGCGCGGAGTAGCGGCCGCCGACGTTGGGGTCGGCGAGCACGACGAAGGCGCCCATCTCGCGAGCGGTCTGCTCGAGCGGGGAGCCCGGATCGGTGACGACGACGAAGCGCCGTCCGGCCTCGGCCTCGGACAGCCCGGAGTCGAGGAACGCCTGCCAGTAGGCCCGGCGGTGGCTGTCGGTCTCCACCGTGGAGCCCGACTTGCTGGCGACGACGACGACGGTCCGGTCGAGCCGGTCGGCGATCGCCGTGCCGACCTGGTGCGGGTCGGTCGTGTCGAGCACGGTGAGCGAGCGGCCCAGCGTCCGGGCGATCACCTCGGGCGCGAGCGACGAGCCGCCCATGCCGGCGAGCACGACGTGATCGAGGTCGCCCAGCTCGGCGGCGAGCTCGGCGAGCTGGGGGAGCAGCTCCCGGCTGCGCACCACGGTGTCGACCCAGCCGAGCCGGACCGAGGACTCGGCCTCGGCGTCCGGGCCCCACAGCGTCGGGTCCTTGGCGGCGAGCAGGCCCGGCACCCCGTCGGCGACGAGCGTCGCTTCGACGGGTTCGGATGCCGCGGTGACGGCGGCGTCGGCGCGAACCGACAGTCCCGCCGCGAAGACGAACTCAGCCACGTGCGGCCTCCAGCTTCTGCTGCACACCATCGAGGAGCTCGGTCCAGCTCGCCTCGAACTTCGCGACGCCGTCGCGCTCCAGGAACTCGACGACGTCGTTGTAGTCGACGCCCACGGCCTGGAGGGCGGCCATCGTGTCGGCGGCCTCCTCCAGGTGCGGGGTGATCGTGTCGCCGGTGATGACCGCGTGGTCGGCGGTGGCCCGCAGCGTCTTCTCCGGCATCGTGTTGACCGTGCCGGGAGCGACGAGCTGGTCGACGTAGAGCGTGTCCGGGTAGTCCGGGTTCTTCGTGCCGGTCGACGCCCACAGAGGGCGCTGCGGACGGGCTCCGGCGGCCTCCAGGGCGGCCCAGCGGGCACCGCCCGTGACCTCCTGGTAGGCGGCGTACGCCAGGCGCGCGTTGGCGACGGCCGCCTTGCCCTTCAGCGCGAGCGCCTCCGGGGTGCCGATCTTGTCCAGGCGCTTGTCGATCTCGGTGTCGACGCGGGAGACGAAGAACGACGCCACCGACTCGATGCTCGACAGGTCGTAGCCGTGCTGCTGCGCCTTCTCCAGACCGGTCAGCCACGCGTCCAGGACGGCGACGTAGCGGTCCAGCGAGAAGATGAGGGTCACGTTGACGCTGATGCCGGTCGCGAGCACCTCGGTGATCGCGGGCAGCCCGGCCTGGGTCGCCGGGATCTTGATGAAGAGGTTGGGCCGGTCGACGAGCCACCAGAGCTGCTTCGCCTCGGCGATCGTGGCGTCGGTCTGGTCGGCGAGTCGGGGGTCGACCTCGATCGAGACCCGGCCGTCGGTGCCGTTGGACGCGTCGTAGGCGGGGCGCATCACATGGCAGCCCCACCGCACGTCGAACGTGGTGATCATGCGGACGGCCTCGTCGACGGTGACCTTGCGGATCGCGAGGTCGTGGATCTGGTCGGCGTAGAGGTCGGAGCCGGCGATCGCGCTCGCGAAGATGGTCGGGTTGCTGGTCACGCCGACGACGTTGTCATCGGTGCGCAGCTTCTCCAGGCCACCGGAGTTGAGGCGCTCGCGCGAGATGTCGTCGAGCCACACCGCCACACCGGCGGCGCTCAGTTGCGCCAGGTTGTTCGTCATGGGTGTCTCCTAGGTTTGCCGGTGGCGGAGCTAGTTGCCGGTGGGAGTGGAGCTCTTGATGTAGCCGGTGCGCGACAGCGTGGCGCGGGCGGCGGCGACGATGTGGTCGGGCGTGAAGCCGAACTGCTCGAAGAGCACCTGGGCCGGCGCGCTCGCGCCGAAGTGCTCCAGGCTGACGCTCTCACCGGCGTCGCCGACGAGGTCGCGCCACGACATCGCGATGCCGGCCTCGACGCTGACCCGGGCCTTCACCTCGGGCGGCAGCACGGAGTTGCGGTAGGCCTCGTCCTCGCCCCGGAACCACTCCTGGCAGGGCACGGAGACGACGCGGGTGGGCGTGCCGTCGGCCTCCAGGCGCTCCCGTGCGGTGAGCGCGATGGCGACCTCGGAACCCGTCGCCAGGATGATGACGGCCGGCTTGCCGCCCGTCGCCTCCTCCAGCACGTAGGCACCGCGGCGGAAGCCCTCGTAGGTCGCCTTCGCCGGGTCGAGCGTCGGCAGCGCCTGCCGGGTCAGCGCGAGCGCCGTCGGCCGGTCGGTGTGCTCCAGCGCGGCCCGCCAGGCGTGCGCGGTCTCGTTGGCGTCGCCGGGGCGGACCACGTCGAGGCCCATGATCGCCCGCAGTGCGGTGAGGTGCTCGACCGGCTGGTGGGTCGGTCCGTCCTCGCCGAGGCCGATCGAGTCGTGGGTCCAGACGTAGGTCACCGGCAGCTTCATCAGCGCGGCGAGCCGCACCGACGGGCGCATGTAGTCGCTGAACACGAGGAACGTGCCGCCGTAGGGCCGGGTGCCGCCGTGCAGCGCGATGCCGTTGAGGATGCCGCCCATGCCGTGCTCGCGGATGCCGAAGTGCAGCGTGCGGCCGTACTCGTTGCCCGGGAACTCCTTGGTGGCGAACTCCGACGGGATGAACGACGGCTCGCCCTTCATCGTCGTGTTGTTGCTCTCCGCGAGGTCGGCCGAGCCGCCCCACAGCTCCGGCAGGACCGGTGCGAGCGCGTTGAGCACCTGGCCGGAGGCGGCCCGGGTGGCGACGCCCTTGGGGTCTGCCGGCCAGGTCGGCAGCGCGTCGGTCCAGCCCTCCGGGAGGGTACGCGTGGCGAGCCGCTCGAACAGCGCGGAGCGCTCCGGGTTCGCGGCGGCCCAGGCGGCGTACCCCTGCTGCCAGGAGCTGCGTGCCTCGGACCCGCGGTCGGCGACGGTGCGTGCGTGGGTGAGCACCTCGTCCGCGACCGGGAAGCTGGTGTCGGCGTCGAAGCCGAGGATCTTCTTCGTGGCCGCGACCTCGTCCTTGCCGAGCGCCGAGCCGTGGATCTTGCCCGTGTTCTGCTTGGTCGGTGCCGGCCAGCCGATGATCGTGCGCAGCGAGATGAAGCTGGGCCGGTCGGTCTCGGCCTTGGCCCGCTGGATCGCCTCGAACAGCGCCGGGATGTCCTCGTGGTAGCTGCCGCCGGCCGTGAAGTCGACCCGCTCGGTGTGCCAGCCGTATGCCGCGTAGCGGGCCACGACGTCCTCGGACTTCGCGATCTTGGTGTCGTCCTCGATCGAGATCTCGTTGTCGTCGTAGATCACGACGAGGTTGCCGAGCTTCTGGTGGCCGGCGATCGCGGAGACCTCGTGGGTGATGCCCTCCTCGATGTCGCCGTCGGAGACGAGCACCCAGATGTGGTGGTCGAACGGGCTCTCGCCCGCCGCCGCCTCCGGGTCGAAGAGGCCGCGCTCGCGGCGCGACGCCATCGCCATCCCGACCGCGTTGGCGAGGCCCTGGCCCAGCGGCCCGGTCGTCGTCTCGACACCGCGGGTGTGCCCGTGCTCCGGGTGGCCCGGCGTGAGCGAGCCCCACTGCCGAAGGTGCTTCAGGTCCTCGAGCTCCAGGCCGTAGCCCGAGAGGTAGAGCTGGACGTAGAGGGTGAGGCTGGAGTGGCCACAGGAGAGCACGAACCGGTCGCGTCCCGGCCAGGCCGGATCGCTCGGGTCGTGCTTCATCACCTTGTTGAAGAGGAGGTACGCCGCAGGCGCGAGGCTCATGGCGGTGCCTGGGTGACCGTTGCCGGCCTTCTCCACGGCATCCATCGCCAGCACGCGGGCCGTGTCAACGGCGCGGCTGTCGAGTTCGGACCAGTTCAGTCGGGTGTCCACAGCGGTGTTGCTCCCTGTATCGGTGGGCTCTGCTTCAGCTTTGGGGCCCGCGCGCTACGAAAGTGAGCGAACGGCCGGAGAGTGTCGCGGGCGGCCTCGGTGTCGCCTTTCGCTAAAACCCTACCCACTCCGTGCATGCGTTGTGCGCGATCACCCCCACAACGCGCTCTACGTGCACCTACCCGTGTGTCAACCTGCGCAAACACGCAGCTGCGATCGATGAGGACGAGGGTGTTGGTGCAAACGTGAAAAAATCCGGCAACTGTGACCCGGCGCACCTCGGCTGGTCGGCGCGGGCAGCGGCGGGTGGCTGCCGTACCCTAGCCCCGTGAGCACGCTCGCTGCCGATCCGGCGCCCAAAACTGTCGAAGTCGCCCCCCAGCCCACGGCTGTGCCGCGCACCGCGGTGGCGGCTGCCGGTTCGCCGCGGGTCGCGATCATCAAGGCCTATGTCTCGCTGACCAAGCCGCGCATCGTCGAGCTGCTGCTCGTGACGACCGTGCCGGCGATGATGCTCGCCGCCGGGGGCCTGCCCTCCTTCTGGCTGGTGCTCGTCACCCTGGTCGGCGGCGCGCTGGCGGCGGGCGCGGCCAATGCGCTCAACTGCTACATCGACCGCGACATCGACCAGCTGATGAACCGCACCTCGCGGCGGCCGCTGGCGACGCACACGGTCTCCGCCCGCTCGGCGCTCATCTTCGGGCTCACCCTGGCGGCCGTCTCCACCGTGCTGATGGCGGTCTTCACCAACCTGCTGGCGACGCTGCTGACGGTCGCGGCGATCGCCTACTACGACCTCGTCTACACGATGTGGCTCAAGCGCACGACCTGGCAGAACACGGTCTGGGGCGGCGTCTGCGGCGCGGCACCCGTGTTGATCGGCTGGGCCGCGGTCACGGGCGGTCTCGCCTGGCCCGCCTGGGTCATGTTCGGCATCGTCTTCCTCTGGCAGCCGCCGCACTTCTACGCGCTCGCCATCAAGTTCAAGGACGACTACGCCCGCGCGGGCATCCCGATGCTGCCGGTGGTCCGCTCGCTGCGCCGGGTGGGCCTGGAGAGCGTCATCTACGTCTGGCTGACCTTCGCCATCTCGATGGCGCTGTGGCCGCTCGGCATGAGCCTGATCTACGGGGTGCCGGCTGTGATCTGCGGCGCACTCTTCCTCTGGCAGGCCCACGCCCTCTATGCTCGGGCCCGTCGAGGCGAGCCGACGCAGCCGATGAAGATGTTCCACTACTCCACGACCTACCTGACTGTCGTCTTTGTGGCGATAGCCATCGATGCGGTGCTGTAACCTACACCCGGTTTCACATTCGGGATCCCGTTGTGGCAGACTGTGCACTGATGACCGATATTGGGCGGACACGCCCGCTTGACTGTCGGCCAGCTGACAGGGCATTTATTGATGCTCCGATGTGTCCGGTATTGACCGGGATGATTCCGGACATATGTCGGTAACTTGCCGCTCGTGACCCCGTAATGGGAATCACAGTCTGGCCTCAGTGGTGTGCAATTCGGCCCTCAGTCTGCTTATGGTGCTCCACATGGCAGATGGTTCCGATACGACGCTGACTCTCGAACGCCCCGCGCAAGACCTTGTCTCTGGAATCAAGGGCTTCATGCGGGATCACGGCGGGGCGACTGCGGTCATCGAGTACGTCGGCCGGCGCGGTGCTCGCATCGTGCTGGTGGGTGGAGATGGCGCCTGGGGGGATCGGGTGGCACCTAGCACCGACGTCGCGCGCGCGGCCTGCGAGCAGGCCGGCGTTACTTTGGAAAACAGCTGGGAGCGGGAGTTGATCGAGCTGATGCGGCCGAGCAACGACCTGTGGCGCTCCATGTCCAAGCGCACGCTCTCACGCTGATCTAGCACAACCTCACCTCGTACATAACCCCTTTCGCGCGGCCCGGGCCTAGCCCGGGCCGCATTTTGCGCCCACCACCCGTCCTGGCGGCGCCTCGCCTCGCGCGCATGATCGCGCTGTTTCCCGGAAGTAGCCCCCTCAGAGGGCGCCGGTAGGGCCTACTTCCGGGAAAGAACGCGATCATGCGCGGTGGTGAAACGATCGGTGGGGGGTCGGCTCCTTACGAAGTACCCCGCTCTACGATGGCTGGGTGATCGACTCGCCAGCATTCGGTGCCTCGCCCCGCGTCGCGCTCGCCACCTGCGCCGACCTGCCCGACCTGGAGCCCGACGACCGGCTCCTGCTCGCGCCGCTGGCGCGCCGGGGCATCACGGCGGAACCGGCGGTCTGGGACGACCCGGCGATCGACTGGGCGGGCTACGACCTCGTCGTGCTGCGCAACCCGTGGGACTACTTCTACCGGCGCGCGGAGTTCATCACCTGGGTCCACTCGGTGCCCCGGCTGCTCAACGCGGCCGACGTGGTGGAGTGGAACACCGACAAGCGCTACCTGCGCGAGCTCAGCGCGGCCGGGGTGCCCGTGGTCCCCACGTCCTGGGTGGAGCCCGGCGACGAGTGGAGCCCGCCCGCCGAAGCCGGTCTCTACGTCATCAAGCCCGCCGTGAGCGCCGGGAGCAAGGACACCGGGCGCTACGACCTCGCCGATGCCGACCTCGCCGTGGCGCACGTGCGGCGCCTTCAGGCGGCCGGGCGGCTCGTGATGATCCAGCCCTACCTGCCGGCCGTCGACAGCTACGGCGAGACCGCGCTGCTCTACTTCAGCTCGCCGGAGACGGGCGAGCCCGCCTTCAGCCATGCGATCCGCAAGGGTCCGATGCTCGTCGGTCCGGATGCGGGAGTGGCGGGCCTCTACGTCCCCGAGAAGATCACGCCGCGGACGCCCACCGAGGCCGAGTTCGCGACGGCCCGCCGGGTGCTCGCCGCACTGCCGTCGGGGCTGCTCTACGCCCGGATCGACCTCATACCTGGCCTGGACGGCTCGCCCGTGCTGGTCGAGGTGGAGCTGACCGAGCCGTCGGTCTTCCTGGAGCACGACGAGCACGCCGCAGACCGCTTCGCCGCAGCCATAGCGGCGAGACTTTAGGAGCGCAGCGGCCCAGAAATAGAGCGCCGGGACTCAGCTCAGCACTTTGGCCAGGAACGCCTTCGTCCGCTGGTGCTGGGGGTTGGCGAGGACCACCCGCGGGTCGCCCGACTCCACGATGACGCCGCCGTCCATGAAGACCAGCGTGTCGCCGACCTCGCGGGCGAAGCCGATCTCGTGGGTCACCACGATCATCGTCATGCCGTCCTTCGCCAGGCCCTTCATCACGTCGAGCACCTCGCCGACGAGCTCTGGGTCGAGCGCGCTGGTCGGCTCGTCGAAGAGCATCAGCTTCGGCCGCATCGCCAGCGCCCGCGCGATCGCCACCCGCTGCTGCTGCCCGCCGGAGAGCTGCGCGGGGTAGTTGAGCAGCTTGTCGGCGAGGCCTACCCGGTCGAGCAGGGCGGCGGCCTCGGTCTTGGCGGTGGACTTGGCGAGCCGGGTGACCCGGACCGGCGCCTCCATCACGTTCTCGATCGCGGTGAGGTGCGGGAAGAGGTTGAACCGCTGGAAGACCATGCCGATCGCGCGACGCTGGGCGGCGACCTCCTTCTCCCGCAGCTCGTGCAGTTTGCCGCCGCGCTCGCGGTAACCGACGAGGTCGCCGTCGACCCAGATCCGCCCGGCGTTGATCTTCTCCAGGTGGTTGACGCAGCGCAGCAGGGTCGACTTGCCGGAGCCGGAGGGCCCGATCATGCAGCAGACCTCGGCGGGACGGACCACCATGTCGATGCCCTTGAGCACCTCGGTCGAGCCGAAGGACTTGTAGACGTTCTCGACGCGGACCATCTCGCCGGTTCGAGGTGCCGACGGCTCGGGCGCCCCGGGCGCGTCGCCGGTCACTGTCAGGTCGGTCACGGCGTACCCCCTCCGCTCTCTGCTGTGATGTCGCGCAGCCGGGCCTTGGCCTTCTGCGCGGTGCCGTAGCCCCGGGAGAAGTAGCGCTCGACGAAGTACTGCCCGATCATCAGGATGCTCGTCATCGCGAGGTACCACAGGCACGCCGCGACGAGCATCGGGAAGACCTTGAAGGTCCGCGAGCCGATCGCCGAGAGCTGGAAGAAGAGCTCGTTGGTGACGGGCACGAAGGCGAGCAGCGAGGTGTCCTTGAGCATCGCGATCATCTCGTTGCCGGTCGGCGGCACGATCACCCGCATCGCCTGCGGCAGCACGACCCGCCGCAGCGTCAGGCCGCGGCTCATGCCGAGCGCCGACGACGCCTCGGCCTGCCCCGGGTCGACCGACTGGATCCCGGCGCGCACGATCTCGGCCATATAGGCCCCCTCGGAGAGCGCCAGGCCGATCAACCCGGCCGTGAAACCCGAGATGGCGGTACGCGCGTCGAAGCCGAACAGCCGCGCGGAGAAGTCGTGGATCCCGAAGAGCGCACCGAGCTGCCGGTCGAAGGGGATGCCGAACTCGAGCCGTTCCCAGAGGATGCCGAGGTTGCCGAAGAGCACCAGCAGCACCACCCGGGGGATGGCCCGGAAGAACCAGGTGTAGACCCAGCCCGCACCGGCGAGGATCGGGTTCGTCGACAACCGCATGATCGCGGCGATGATGCCGAGCGTGATCCCGATCGCCATCGCCAGCACCGTCACGACCAGCGCGGTCTTGACGCCCTCGATCACCGGCGGCCGGAACATGTTGTCGATCATGAACGACCACTCGAACCGGTCGTTCGTCACCAGCAGGTGCACGAACATCGCGGCGAGGATCGCGATCACGACGATCGCGACCCAGCGGCCCGGGTGCCGCACCGGAACCGCCTTGATCGCCTCCGGACGGCTCCGGGGCTCGGGCTGCGGTTCCGGCGCGGGCGGCTGCTGTGTCACGGGTTGAGGGCGGGGGTCGTGATGGCGCCGGCCTCGACACCCCACTTGGTGAGGATCTGCTTGTAGGTCCCGTCGGCGATGAGTGCCGCGACGGCGTCCCGCAGCGCCTCGGCGTACGCGGTCTGGTCCTTCTTCACCACGTACCCGTAGGGCGCGGAGTCGTAGATGTCGCCGACGAGGGCGAGCTGCCCGTTCGTCTGCTTCACGGCGTAGGCGGTGATGGGGGAGTCGGCGAGCATCGCGTCGTTCTTGCCCGAGACGACCGAGGCGGACGCCTGGTCCTGGCCCTGGAACTGCTCGATCGTGATCGCCGGCTTGCCCGCGTCGGTGCACGCCTTGGACTTCGCGGTGATGTCGTCGACCTGGACGGTGCTCGCCTGCACGGCGACCTTCTTGCCGCAGGCGTTGGCCGGGTCGATCGTCGCGCCGGTCTTCGCCGCCCACTGGGTGCCGGCGTTGAAGTAGCTGACCATGTTGGTCTCGGCCTTGCGCTCCGGGTTGATCGTGAACGACGAGACGCCGGCCTCGTACTTGCCGGAGAGGACGCCGGGGATGACATCGGCGAACTTGCTCGACACCCACTCGGTCCTGAGCCCGAGCTTCGCCGCCACGGCGTTGAAGAGGTCCACGTCGAAACCGATGACGGTCTTGCCGTCGGTGTCGAGGAATTCGTTCGGCGCGTAGGTCGAGTCGGTGCCGACGACGATCTTGCCGTCGGACTTGACGGCGTCGGGGACCTTCGCCGCGAGCGCGCTGTCGGCGGCCACGGTGGGTGCGGGCGACGACGAGGTGTCGGAGCTCTCCTTGTCACCGCACGCGGCCACCGCGAGCAGCATGGATGCCAGCACGATGGCACCCTTGGCGCTGATCTTCATGTATCCCCCGTGTATGTATTTCTATACTAATTGTCCGGAATGTCGACATCATACAATCCGAGCGGAGGGCTGGGCCGTCGAACCGCGTTCGAAGTGGTCCATTGATTGCCGACTCTTTTCATGTATGTCAATTCCGCGTACGCTCCGGTGCGGGAGCGCTCCCACAACTCCGCACCGCCGACTCCACGGAGGAGCGCATGAAACAACTTTCCGGCGCGATCGCCAGGGTGTGCCTCATCGTCACCGGCACGCTCATCGCCGCCATCGTCATCGCTGCACCCGCGCACGCGGATGTCAGCATCTGCGAGAAGTACGGCTCGACCACGATCTCCAGCGGTCGATACGTCGTGATGAACAACAACTGGGGGGACGACACCACCCAGTGCATCAACGTCACCGGCACCGGCTTCAACGTCACCACCGCCAGCCACAACCGGCCGACGAACGGCGCGCCGGGTGCCTACCCGGCCGTCTACTACGGCTGCCACTACGCCAACTGCAGCAGCGGCAGCGGGCTGCCCCTGCAGGCGAGCTCGTCCGCGTTCAACACCATCAACACCAGTGTCAGCATGACCCTGCCCGGCTCCGGGGTCTGGGACGCGGCGTACGACATCTGGTTCGACCCGACCCCGCGCACCGACGGCCAGAACACCGGCGCGGAGATCATGGTCTGGCTCAACAAGCTCGGCTCGATCCAGCCGGTCGGCTCGCAGGTCGGTACGGTGTCCCTCGGGGGCGCGACCTGGAACGTCTGGTTCGGCAACATCGGCTGGAACGTCATCTCCTACGTCCGCCAGAGCGGCGTCAGCTCGCTCGACTTCAATGTCAACACCTTCTACACCGACGCGATCAGCCGGGGCTATGCCCAGCGCTCCTGGTACCTCACGAGCATCCAGGCGGGCTTCGAGCCGTGGGTCGGGCAGACCGGCCTCGCGGTCAACTCCTTCTCGGTGACCACGTCCGGCGGCGGCGGCGACACGAGCCCGCCCACCACCCCGGGCACCCTGAGCGCGTCGGGCGTGACGTCCTCGGGGGCCACCCTGTCCTGGGGCGGTTCCAGCGACAACGTCGGTGTCACCGGCTATGACGTCTTCCGCGCGCCGGGCACGAGCGGCGGCAGCTTCACCCAGGTGGGTACGGCGTCCGGCACCACCTATGCCGCGACCGGCCTGTCGGCGTCGACGAGCTACCGCTTCTACGTCCGAGCGCGGGACGCGGCGGGCAACACCTCCGGCAACTCCAACACGGTCACCGTCACCACGACGGCCGGCGGCGGGGGAGGCGGCTCCTGTCGCGTGGGCTATGTCCCCAACACCTGGGGCAACGGCTTCACCGCCACCGTCACGATCACCAACACCGGCTCGACGGTCATCAACGGCTGGACGCTGACCTTCAGCTTCTCGGGCAACCAGCAGATCACCAGCGGCTGGCAGGCGGCCGTGACCCAGAGCGGGCAGGCCGTGACCGCTCGGGACCTCGGCTACAACGCGAGCATCCCGGCCGGCGGCGGCAGCACGTCCTTCGGATTCCAGGGGACCTACTCCGGCACCAACGCCACCCCGACCGCCTTCAAGGTCAACGGCGCGGCGTGCTCCTAGCTAGAGCCGTGCGAGGAAGGTTCTGAGACCGGCGCCTGGCGGATCATCCGGATGCTCCGCCAGGCCCCGCTCGGCCCACTGACGGGCGGCGTCGACCTCGCCGATGTCGCGCAGCGCCCGGGCCAGGCGGCCGTATTGTGCGGGGTGCTGCAGGTCGCCGCCGATCACGTCGACGAGCATCACGACATCGCGGTCCTGCCGGGCGAGCTGCTCGACGGCGTAACGGGCGGGCAGGGACTCCGGGTCGGCCGCCCAGCGGCGGCGGACCTCCGTGCGATAGGCGGCGAGGCCGTCCGGGGTGAGGGGGTCTGCGTACTCCCCGATCTGGACCGGGCACCACGGACCGGCGAACTGCACGTCGACCAGCCACGACGCGAGCCGGAGCGGCTCGGGCGGGGCGAGACGGCAGGCTTCGGCGTGCGCGGCGAGCAGCCGGTTGAGCAGATCGTCCAGGCTCCCCGCGGCGTCGTCGGCATCGGCGAGCGCGCCGAGCACCCCGGCGATGCCCCGCTCCAGCAGCGGCCGGGCGGTGTCGGCGCCCCCGGCGCGCACGAGCCCGGCGAGCGCCTCGGCGACCTCACCGGCCCGCTTCGAATAGCGCACCGCGCCCCAGTAGTCGAGCGGCCCACTGCAGGAGAACGCGTTGTTGACGGTGGCGGGCAGCGTGACGGCGTCGACCGGTGGACTTCGGCGCAGCGACGGGGACACGCCGCCCATCATGCCGCTCCTTGTGAACGAGGTCACGCGGTTAGCGATTACCAGCCGTGTTTGCAACCGTCAAGTTATCTTCCAGTGACCTCTCGGCTGAGGGCTGGTGACCAACGGTCGATGCCGAGGTGAGCTCCCCTGACGGCCCGGCAGCGGACTTGATCGATGGCCACAGCCGCAGCGTCGCGATCCAGACGAGACACGCGCCGAGCATGTGCGCCGCGACCAGCACCCGCGGCAGATCCGTGAAGTATTGAACAAATCCGATCAAACCCTGGCCGAGCAGTACGCCGAGCAGCACCTTCGGTGCCCGACCCGGCAGCAGGAAGACGGCGGCGAGGGTGAGCCCGAGGACGAGGAAGACCAGATCGGCGTGGATCTGCGAGATCTGCTCGGGATCGAAGCC
Source organism: Allocatelliglobosispora scoriae (assembly GCF_014204945.1). NCBI lineage: Bacteria > Bacillati > Actinomycetota > Actinomycetes > Micromonosporales > Micromonosporaceae > Allocatelliglobosispora > Allocatelliglobosispora scoriae. The sequence continues at coordinate 1,580,192 of NZ_JACHMN010000002.1, read as the reverse complement.
GTTGCGTGCCGCCCCGGTGTCGCCCGAGTGCGGACCGGCGCCGGTGACGAGCACCCCGGCGACGAGCACGGCGGCACTCGCGACGGTGGTGGCGATCACGAGGGGCCGCGCTCCGCGCGGATTCGGCGGATTCGGCGACCCGATCCGCGCCGTCGCCCGGACCAGCCCGTAGGTGACCGCGATCAGCGCGATCGAGAGCAGGAAGTGCATGCCGACGACCCACGGGTTGAGGCGCACCCGGACGGTCGCACCGCCGACGAGGCCCTGCACGGCGACACCGGCGAGGACGCCGAGCGCCCAGCGCAGCTCGCCGCGCCGGTGCATCCGCCAGGCGAGCAGCACAGAGATGAGCGCGATGACGCCGACCACCCCGGTCAGGGTGCGGTTGCCGAACTCGATGGCGCCGTGGATCCCCATCTCGGGGGTCGCGACGTAGGAGTCGTCGGTACACCTGGGCCACGTGGGGCAGCCGAGGCCGGAGTTGCTCAGCCGGACGGCGCCACCGGTGACGACGATCGCGACGTTGACCACGAGGTTCGCTAGTGCGAAGCGGTGGAGCACGGGGGAGTAAGGCTGCACTGCTGCAATATAGAGAGCCAGCTCGCCGCCGTTGCGGAGCGAGGCCCGCGAGGGCGCTCCACGTCACGGTGTTCTGGATCACTCGCCACCCGGTTTGCGCACGCCAACCTAAATAAGTCACACTGATGTAGTGAAAAACCTCGTGACGCCGACGGGTCTGCCTGCGCAGCCCTCGCCGCCGCACGGGGCAACGCAGGCCGAGGGCGCCGACCGGCGTACCCGTGATCGGGTCATCGAACGCCTCGGCCAGGGTGACGCGACCGCCGGGCAGCTGGGCATCGCGCTGGGGTTGAAGCCGGCGGCGATCCGCCGACACCTCGACGCGCTCCTCTCGGACAACCTGGTCACCTGCCGCGACCTGCGCTCACGCGGTCGTGGGCGTCCCTCCAAGCTCTTCTCGCTCACCCCCGCCGCGCGCGAGGGCCTCGGCGGGCACCTCTATGACGACCTGGCCACGTCGGCACTGCGCTGGATCTCGGCGCAGTCGGGCGAGGCCGGGGTGGCCGCCTTCGCCAAGGCGCAGGTGGCCGAGCTCGAGGAGCGCTGCGAGGCGGCGCTCCGGGAGGCGGGTGACGACCCGCTCGCGAGAGCGGAGGCACTCGCCAACGCGCTGACGGCCGAGGGTTACGCTGCGAACGCATCCGTGATCGCCTCCGGCGGCCAGCTTTGCCAGCACCACTGCCCGGTGGCTCACGTTGCCGCCGAGTTTCCGCAGCTCTGCGAGGCCGAGACCCAGGTGATCTCCCGCCTGGTCGGCACGCACGTGCAGCGGCTCGCCACCATCGCTCACGGCGATGGGGTGTGCACGACGCACATCCCGTCGCTCAGGCCCAGTGTGAGGACTGACCATGACTGAGACGACGCAGGACCAGCTCGCTGGTCTGGGCACCTATGAGTACGGCTGGGCCGACAAGGACACCGCCGGCGCCAACTCCCGCCGCGGCCTCAACGAGGACGTGGTCCGGGACATCTCGGCGAAGAAGAGCGAGCCCGAGTGGATGCTCGATCTGCGACTCAAGGGTCTGCGTCTGTTCGGGCGCAAGCCCATGCCGTCGTGGGGCGCCGACCTCAGTGGCATCGACTTCGACAACATCAAGTACTTCGTGCGGTCCACGGAGCGCCAGGCGGCGACCTGGGAAGAGCTGCCCGAGGACATCAAGAACACCTATGACCGGCTCGGCATCCCCGAGGCCGAGAAGCAGCGGCTCGTCGCGGGTGTGGCCGCGCAGTACGAGTCCGAGGTCGTCTACCACTCCATCCGCGAGGACCTGGAGCAGCAGGGCGTCCTCTTCCTCGACACCGACACCGCTCTCAAGGAGCAGCCGGAGCTCTTCAAGGAATACTTCGGCACCGTGATCCCGGTCGGCGACAACAAGTTCGCCGCGCTCAACACGGCGGTCTGGAGCGGCGGGTCGTTCATCTACGTGCCGCCGGGCGTCAACGTGGAGATCCCGCTGCAGGCGTACTTCCGGATCAACACGGAGAACATGGGCCAGTTCGAGCGGACCCTGATCATCGTCGACGAGAACGCCTACGTGCACTACGTCGAGGGCTGCACCGCGCCGGTCTACTCCTCCGACTCGCTGCACAGCGCGGTCGTGGAGATCATCGTCAAGAAGGGCGGCCGCTGCCGCTACACGACGATCCAGAACTGGTCGAACAACGTCTACAACCTCGTCACCAAGCGGGCGGTCTGCCACGAGGGCGCGACGATGGAGTGGATCGACGGCAACATCGGCTCCAAGGTCACCATGAAGTACCCGGCCGTCTACATGCTCGGCGAGCACGCCAAGGGCGAGGTCCTCTCCGTCGCCATGGCCGGCGAGGGCCAGCACCAGGACGCCGGCGCCAAGATGGTGCACGCCGCGCCGCACACCTCTTCGACGATCATCAGCAAGTCGATCGCCCGGGGCGGCGGCCGCACGAGCTACCGCGGCCTGGTGCAGGTGCTGGAGGGCTCGCACCACAGCAAGTCCACGGTCAAGTGCGACGCGCTGCTCGTCGACACGATCTCCCGCTCCGACACCTACCCCTACGTCGACATCCGCGAGGACGACGTCTCGATGGGGCACGAGGCCACGGTCTCCAAGGTCTCCGAGGACCAGCTCTTCTACCTGATGAGCCGCGGTATGGCCGAGGACGAGGCGATGGCGATGATCGTGCGCGGCTTCATCGAGCCGATCGCCAAGGAACTCCCGATGGAATACGCCCTTGAGCTCAACCGGCTCATCGAGCTGCAGATGGAAGGAGCCGTCGGCTGATGGCCGTCACGACGTTGGAGACCTCCGCACCGGTGATCCCGCCGAAGACGAAGTCTCAACTGCTGCGCTCCTTTGACGTGAGCGACTTCCCGGCGCTGACCGGCCGCGAGGAGGAGTGGCGCTTCACGCCGCTCAAGCGCCTGCGCGGTCTGGTCACGGCGACCGGGGCCACCGGCGGGACGGTGAAGCACGACTTCCCGTCGCTGCCGGCCGGCTTCTCGGTGAGCACCGTGGACGGTTCGGCCGTCACGCCGCTGCTGGTGCCGTTCGACCGGATCAGCGCGCTCGCCTTCGGCGCCGCACCGCAGGTCACCCTCATCGAGGTCGCCCGCGAGGCGGTCCCGGCCGAGGCGGCCGTGGTCCGCGTCAGCGGCGACAGCGCCGACGGGCTCTCGTTCGCCCGCACCTATGTGCGGGTCGGCGCGATGGCCTCCGCGACGCTGATCGTCGAGCACACCGGCTCGGCCACGCTCGCCGACAACATCGAGGTCGCGGTCGACAACGGCGCCCAGCTCACGCTGGTCACCGTCGCCGACTGGGCGGCCGACGCGGTCCAGGCCCAGCACATCAAGTTCCGGCTCGGCCGCGACGCCAAGGTCACCCACGTCCAGGTCACCCTGGGCGGGGACCTGGTGCGTCAATACACCAGCGTGGAGTACGCGGACCGGGGCGGCGACGCCACCCTGTGGGGCCTCTACTTCGCCGACGGCGGCCAGCACCAGGAGCACCGCCTCCTCGTCGACCACGCGGTGCCGGACTGCCGGTCCTACGTCGGTTACCGGGGCGCGCTGCAGGGCGACGACTCGCACACGATCTGGGTCGGCGACGTGCTGATCCAGGCCGAGGCGACCGGCACCAGCACCTATGAGATCAACCGCAACCTGATCCTGTCGGACGGGGCGCGGGCGGACTCGGTCCCCAACCTGGAGATCGAGACCGGCGAGATCGTCGGCGCGGGCCACGCCAGCACGACGGGGCGCTTCGACGACGAGCAGCTGTTCTACCTGATGGCGCGGGGCATCCCCGAGGCCGAGGCGCGGCAGCTCGTGGTGCGGGGCTTCTTCGCGGAGCTGCTCGCCAAGATCCCGGTCGAGGAGCTGCGCGAGCGGCTCGGCGCGGTGATCGAATCGCGGCTGGTGAAGGCCGGTTCATGAGGAGAGTGTGCGCGGTGTCCGAGGTGGCGAAGGGGACGGCGATGAGTGTGGATCTCGATGATCTCACCATCGCGGTCGTCCACGCCGACGACGACACCTTCTACGCGATCTACGACGAGTGTTCCCACGCGTCCGTGCCGCTCTCCGACGGCGAGGTCGACGGCTGCACCCTGGAGTGCTGGCTGCACGGCTCCCGCTTCGACCTGCGCAGCGGCAAGCCGTCCGGGCTGCCCGCCACGGAGCCCGTGCCCGTCTATCCCGTCGAGATCCGCGACGGTGATGTCTACGTAAGCCTGACCGCAAGCAATGGAGTAACCCGATGAGTGTTCTCGAGATCCGTGACCTTCAGGTCTCCGTCAAGCTCCCCGAGGGTGAGCTCAAGCCGATCCTGCACGGCGTCAACCTGACGGTGCGCGCCGGCGAGACGCACGCCATCATGGGCCCCAACGGCTCGGGCAAGTCGACGCTCGCCTACTCGATCGCCGGTCACCCGAAATACCAGATCACCGGCGGCACGGTCACCCTCGACGGGCAGGACGTGCTCGCGATGACCGTCGACGAGCGGGCCCGGGCGGGCCTCTTCCTCGCGATGCAGTACCCGGTCGAGGTGCCGGGGGTGTCGGTGGCGAACTTCCTGCGTACCGCCAAGACCGCGATCGACGGTGAGGCGCCGAAGCTGCGCACGTGGGGCGCGGAGCTCAAGGGCTCGATGGAGAAGATGGGCATGGACCCGGCCATGGCCCAGCGCAACGTCAACGAGGGCTTCTCCGGCGGTGAGAAGAAGCGCCACGAGATCGTCCAGCTGGAGCTGCTCAAGCCGAAGGTCGCGATCCTCGACGAGACCGACTCCGGCCTCGACGTCGACGCGCTGCGGGTCGTCAGCGAGGGCGTCAACCGCGTCCAGGCCAACGGCGACACCGGCCTGCTGCTGATCACCCACTACACCCGGATCCTGCGCTACATCAAGCCGGACTTCGTGCACGTCTTCATCGCCGGCAAGATCGTCGAAGAGGGCGGCCCGGAGCTCGCCGACAAACTCGAGGACGAGGGCTACGAGAGGTACGCGGTCAGCGCATCATGATCACTATTCCGGCCGGGATGCCGCAGTACGCCGACAAGCCACGTTTCGATGTCGACGCGATCCGTGCCGACTTCCCGATCCTGAGCCGGACGATCAACGGATATCCGCTGGTCTACCTCGACAGCGGCAACACCTCGCAGAAGCCCCGCCAGGTCATCGACGCGATGTCGGCGCACTACGCGCAGCACAACGCCAACGTGGCCCGCTCGGTGCACCAGCTCGGCACCGAGGCGACCGAGGCCTACGAGGGCGCCCGGGCGAAGGTGGCCGCCTTCATCGGCGCCACCTCCCCGGACGAGGTCGTCTTCACGAAGAACTCGACCGAGGCGATCAACCTGGTGGCGCACGCCTTCTCCGGCCGCGCCACCGACGAGCGCTTCCGGCTGGGCCCCGGCGACGAGATCGTCGTCTCGGAGATGGAGCACCACTCCAACCTGGTCCCGTGGCAGCTGCTCTGTGAGCGGACCGGTGCCACGCTGCGCTGGTTCGGCATCACCGAGCAGGGCCGCCTCGACGAGTCGACACTGGACGAGCTGGTCAACGAGCGCACGAAGATCGTCTCCATCGTGCACACCTCCAACATCCTGGGCACCGTCAACGCCACCGCGCGGATCACCGCGCGCGTCCGCGAGGTCGGTGCGCTGCTGATGCTCGACTGCTCGCAGACGATCCCGCACCTGCCCTTCGACGTCGTCGACTACGACGTGGACTTCATCGCCTTCACCGCGCACAAGATGCTCGGCCCGACCGGGATCGGTGTGCTCTGGGGCCGGTCGTCGCTGCTGGAGGCGATGCCGCCCTTCCTCGGCGGCGGTTCCATGGTCGAGACGGTGACGATGGGCAAGACCACCTACGCCCCGCCGCCGGCCCGGTTCGAGGCGGGCACGCCGCCGATCGCCGAGGCCGTCGGGCTGGGTGCCGCGATCGATTACCTCTCCGCCGTCGGCATGGAGGCGATCGCGTGGCATGAGAAGGAGCTCACCGCGTATGCCCTGGACGCCCTGACAACTGTCCAAGGCCTGCGCATCTTCGGTCCGACCGTCCCGGTCGGCCGAGGTGGGACGATCTCGTTCGCAGTGGACGGGATCCACCCCCACGATGTGGGTCAGGTGCTGGACAACCTCGGCATCCAGGTGCGGGTGGGGCATCACTGCGCCCGGCCGACCTGCGTACGTTTCGGCGTACCGGCGATGACCAGGGCGTCCCTCTACCTCTACACCACGACGGCCGAGATCGACGCGCTCGTGCGCGGTCTCGAACAGGTGCGGAAGGTCTTCATGTAATGCAGCTTGACCAGCTCTACCAGGAGATCATCCTGGACCACTACAAACACCCGCACGGGCGGGGGTTGCGGGATCCCTTCGGTGCGGAGGCCCATCACGTCAACCCCACCTGCGGCGACGAGATCACGCTCCGCGTGACGCTCGATGGGGAAAAGATCACCGACATCTCGTACGACGGCCAGGGCTGCTCGATCAGCCAGGCGTCGGCGAGCGTGCTGCACGAGCTGCTCGTCGGCTCCACGCTCACCGACGCGCTGACGGTGCACGAGGCCTTCGTCGAGCTGATGCTCGGCAAGGGCCAGGTGACGCCCGACGAGGCGGTGCTCGGCGACGGCATCGCGTTCGCCGGGGTGGCGAGATATCCGGCCCGCGTCAAGTGCGCGCTGCTCTCATGGATGGCATTGAAGGACGCGGCGCTGCGGGCGAGCGCGCAGGAGGAGGGATCGGTATGAGTGACACCGAGGTTGTCGAGACCGAAGCCGTTGCGACGGAGGCCGTAGCGGCTGAAGCCGGTGCGACCGAGGCTCCGGTGGCGAAGGCTGCCGGGCCGAAGGCCGCCATCCCCGATGTCGAGGAGGCGATGCGTGACGTCGTCGACCCCGAGCTGGGGATCAACGTCGTCGACCTGGGCCTCGTCTACGGCCTGCACGTCGACGACGAGAACGTCCTCACCATCGACATGACGCTCACCTCCGCGGCCTGCCCGCTCACCGATGTGATCGAGGACCAGACCCGGCAGGCGCTCACGGGCGGCCCGGTCCCGCTGGTCAGCGACTTCCGCATCAACTGGGTGTGGCTGCCGCCGTGGGGTCCGGACAAGATCACTGACGAGGGCCGCGACCAGTTGCGGACGCTCGGCTTCAACGTCTGAAGGCTTTCGCTCGACCGTGCCGGGGCCCTGCGTCGGCGGCTCCGGCACGGTAGCCTCTCCGTTCGTGACTCACCCCTTCCCCGGCACCCACCCGGTCGCCCCCAGCCCCTCCGCGCTGACGCTGTTCACGAAGAAGACCCCCGGCTCGTTCGGTGCCCTCATGAAGCCGACCGCCGTGATCAACGGTCACACCGTGCCGCTGGAGTGGGGGCAGAACGTCCTGCAGGCCCAGCCCGGCGTGCACCACATCGAGATCTACTGCCAGTACCTCTGGAAGATCGGCAAGGCTGGCATCACGGTGGACAACACCACCGCTCCGGCCGCTCCGGTCTACTACGCCGCGCCGTGGCACAACTTCTCCAAGGGTGCGATCGGCCATCAGCCGGTGAAGAACCCGGGCGGCATCACGATCCTCGTCGTGCTCGCCGTGGTCTTCGCGCTGGTGGCGTTCTGCTGCATCGGCGCCTCGCTGATGGACGGCGGCACGAGCGTATAAACCCTTCGACGGCCGAGGGCGGCGCCTGCCAGAATGCGCTCATGACACGCCATCGCCTGCTCAGTGCACCGTTGACCGCCGCGACGGCGGGAGCGGGCCGACAGCAGCATGGCTCCCCGACCGGGACGACACCGCCACGCTCGTGACGGCGGCCGCTCTCGCCGGTGCCCTCGCCGGGCTCGGCGTCGCGGTGCCGGTCGGCGCCATCGCACTGCTGCTGATCTCCCTGACCGCGCGGACATCGTTCAAGGTCGGCGCGTTGGCCGCTCTCGGTGTCGCGACCGCCGACGGGATCTACGCCCTCATCGCCGTGCTCGGCGGTGCCGCCCTCGCCGGGGTGATCGCCCCGGTCTCCCGACCATTGCGCTGGGTGGCGGCCGTCGTGCTGCTCGTCATCGCGGTCCGGATGGTGGTGACGGCCGTCCGCCACTACCGCGATCCGGCGAGTGCTCGCGAGGTCGGCGGGCTGACGACGCCCCTCCGGGCCTACGCGAGCCTGCTCGGGATCACCCTGCTCAACCCCATGACGATCGTCTACTTCGGAGCACTGGTGCTCGGCCGGGGCGACTCGGCGGAGCTCGGGGCCGCCGGGTCGCTCGTCTTCGTGATCGCCGCGTTCCTGGCGAGTGCCGCGTGGCAGCTGACGCTGGCGGGCGGGGGAGCACTGGTGGGGCGGATCCTCACCGGTCCGCGGGGCCGGCTGGGAACCGCGCTCGTCTCGGGTGCGGTCATCGGCGTACTCGCCGTCGGTCTGGTGTGGAGCTGAGGGCTTTCCTTTCATAGTCTCCATATATAGACTTTAGAGATGCCGCGACAACCGGATAGCTCGCCGCAGACCCTGCGGGTCTTCCGCTGCCTGGTGGACGACCCGCAGGGCTGGCACTACGGCTATGCCCTGAGCAAGCAGACGGGCCTCGCGCCCGGCACCCTCTACCCGATCCTGGCCCGCCTCGTCGACCGAGGCCTGCTGGAGACCCGGTGGGAGCCCGCCGAGCAGGTCGGCCGCCCGCCGCGCCACCTCTACCGCGCCACCGCCGACGGCCTCGACCTCGCCAACGCGCGGCTCGCCGCCGCCGGACCGGCAACCCCCGCTCCCACCACCCTCATCCCCAGGACGGCATCATGACCGAGCCATGGTTGCGCCGCGCGGCCCGCCGCGCGCTCCTTCTCCGGGTACGCCGACTCCACACCCACGGCACCGCCACCGCCGACCGGGCCGAGGCGGCCCACCGCAGCGCCGAGCGCGGTATCGAGTGGGGCGAGGCGATGCTCGCCGAGTTCGACCAGACCACGGGCTCCTGGGAGGGGCTGCGGTGGAGCGCGAGCGCACTGCGGGCCATCGGGCGGCTGCGCCCTGCCACTGACCCGGGCTCCGCTCTCGTCCGACTGCGCCGCCGGGCCGTGGTCGTGGTCGTGTCGGTCGTGGTGCTCGCCGTGCCCGTCCAGGCCTTCGCGGCGGGCGTCGCCTACATCCCGTCCGGTGCCATGGCGCCGACCCTGCAGATCGACGACCGCGTCATCATCGACAAGGTCGGGTTCCGCTGGACCGGCCTCGCCCACGGCGACGTCGTCACCGCCGACGTCGCCGGTGAGACCATGATCAAGAGAGTCCTGGGGCTGCCCGGCGACACCATCGAGTGCCGCGACGGCGTCCTGCTCCGCAACGGCGAGCTGGTGGCCGAGGACTACCTCGAGGTCGGCACCCGCACCGTCTGTGATCCGCTGACGGTGCCGATCGGCACCGTCTACCTGCTCGGCGACGCGCGCGAGTCGTCCGGGGACTCCCGGATCTTCGGCCCGGTGCCGATCGCCGCCGTCACCGGCCGGATGGTGACGAGCATCCGCCTGTGATCCGGGCGACCGGCCGGTGGGTCGCCTGCCGTCTATGCTCGCTTTCGTGAGGACGACCGCTGGGGCGACCGCCGAGACGACCACCCCGTCGGCAGCCGTGGCGACACCCGAGGCGGCTGCGACCGGTCCGGCTCCGGGGTGGCAGCGGTGGGCACCCCTCGCCGCTGCCGTCCTCGCCGCCGTCGTGGTGCTCCTGCGGGCCGACACCGCCCCGCTGGACCTCCTGCGCTACGCCGCTTACGCCGTGCTCGCCGTCGCGCTGCCGGGCACCCTGGTCTACCGGTCGCTGCGGCGCACCCCGCACACCTTCGTCGAGGATGTCGCGATGGGGATCGCCGTCGGCCTCTGCCTCGAGATCCCCGCCTGGCTCGCCTTCTCGCTGCTCGACCTGCGCGGCTGGACGGCGCTGTGGCCGCTGGCGGTGCTGGTGCCGTTCGCGCTGGTCCCCCGGCTGCGACGGCACTGGCGGGTCACGGGTTATGCCCCGACACCGCTGGGGTGGTCGTGGTCGATCGCGGGTGTCGTGGTCTTCTTCATGGCGTACCTGTCGGTGGTCTTCCTGGAGCGCAACCCCGTCCTGCCCGAGGGCGAGCTCACCCGGCAGTACCTCGACCTCGCCTACCAGCTCTCACTCGCCGGTGAGGCCAAGCACCACTTCCCGATCGAGGTGCCGCAGCTCAGCGGGGTGCCGCTGCACTACCACTGGTTCGGCTACGTGCACATGGCGATGGTGAGCATGGTCGGCGGCGTCGATCTGCCGGTCGTCTCGCTGCGGCTGGTGGTGCCGGGGCTGAGCGCTGCGGCGATCGTGCTCACCGGCGTGATCGGGTGGCGGCTCGCCGGGCGGCCCTACGCCGGGGTCGGTGCCGCGGTGCTCTTCTGGGTGATCGGCGAGATCACCTTCACCGACCCGGTCGGCCAGCCCTTCGGCACGCAGTCGATGTTCGTCATCTGGCACGGCATGTCGATGATCTACAGCTGGGTGCTGCTGCTCGCCCTGATCATGGCGGTCACCTCGGCCCTGCGGCGCCCGACTACGGGCATGTTCGTCCTGGTCGGCGCTCTGTCCCTGGCGTCGAGCGGTGCCAAGGCGAGCTCGCTGCCGGTGACGCTGCTGGCGCTCGCACTCACCGGGCTGGTCCTGCTGGTCCGAGGCTGGTCAGCGGGTTCTAATCTGCGGACCCGGCTGCCCTGGACCGTCATCGGGCTCGGTGCGATCGTCGCCGGAGCGCAGCTCTTCGCGACCGCGGTGCTGTTCCACTTCGAGACCTACGGCCTCGTCCTCGACCCGCTCGCCAACCTGCGCTTCTACTGGGACAACGGCGAGCCGGTGGCGATGGTCGTGGCGGCGTTCCTGATCAGCATGCTGATCAAATATGTCGGGGCGGTGCCGCTGCTGCGGGGACCCGCATCGCTCGCTCCCGAACAGGTCTTCCTGCTCGGCGGCGCGCTTGCCGGACCGCTGCTCTACCTCGCCTTCAGCAGCGTCAACAGCCAGTATTTCACCCGCGCCGGCTTCACCTTCGGTGTGCTGCTCGCCGCCTGGGGCTGGTCGACGGCGTTCGATTCGCTCCGCCCGGCCTGGCGCGGTGCGGTCGTCACCGGCGGTGCGGTCCTCGCCGTGATCCTCACCGGGGTTCAGCTCGACCTCGCGCCCAGCCCGTCGGTCTACGGCCAGATCGCACCGATCGTGCTGTGGGCGCTGATCCTCGGCGGGGTCGGCGTCGTCGCCTGGATCGCCTGGACCGCGGTGGTGCAGCGCCGTCCGGCCCTGCGCGGTGCCGGTCCGGCGATCGCGCTCACCGCGGTCCTGGTCGCGGGCGCGCCCGCCTTCGCCATGGACGCGGCTAAAGCCGAGCGGTCGCCCAACGGCGGTGCCTACTTCAACGTCCCGATGCCGCAGGCGCGGGTCGAGGCCGCCAGATGGGTACGCGATCACAGCGCACCCTCCGACATCCTCGTCACCAACGTGCACTGCCGGGTCGGCGAGGGCGCGACCTGCGATCCGGTCTCCTTCTGGCTCAGCGCCTATGCCGAGCGCCGGGTGCTCGTCGAGAGCTGGGGCTTCGCGCCCGGCCGGTTCGCGCAGGCGCACTCCCCGGACCTGGCCCTCTTCTGGGACCAGCCGCTGCTGAGCCTCAACGACTCCGCGATCTCCGGCCCGACCGCCGACGGGCTGGCCCGGTTGCGCGACGATTACGGCGTGCGGTGGCTCGTCGTCGACCGGGACACCGGACCGGAGTCACCCCTCGTGGCGGACCTCGCCGACCTGCGCTTCGACAACGGCCGGCTCGCCGTCTACGAGCTGCGCCGACCGCGCTCCGGCACCGCCACCACGGCGTCGACCTCGACGAGGTAACCGGGCCGGAAGAGTCCGCCGACACCGATCAGCGTGCTGGCCGGGTTGACCCGGTCGCCGAGCGCCGGACGGAGGAACTCGTCGCGTACGTCGCGGATCACCTGCAGGCCCGTGCCGTCGACCAGACAGGTGTCCAGGACGTACCAACCGAGCCGGGCGACATCGGCCCAACCCGCGCCGAGCGTCGTCAGGATTGCTTCCAGATTGCGCATTGCCTGCTCGGTCTGTGCGCGGATGTCGTCGGCCCCGACGAGGTTGCCGTCGGCGTCCATCGCGACCTGACCTGCGATAAAGGCCAGCGGACCGGACGCGACGACGGCGTGGGCGTAGCCGTGGGAGTCCGGAAGATCGCTGACGGAGGCAAGTCGATCGATGATTGGCATGATCGGAATCCTACGACGTGGCTATCATCGCCCGCATGGGTCCGATGAGTTTTGAGCGAGACATCGCCGCGCCGGTGGAGGGCGTCTGGGCAACGATGACCGACGTCAACCGCTATGCCGAGCGGTTCAGCAAGATCGACGCAGCGGTGCTGACCAGCGATGGATCGATGGACGACGGATCTTTCGACGTCGGCACGCGCTGGCGCGAGACCCGGACCGCCCACGGCCGGAGCGCGTCGGTCGACTACTGCGTCACCGAGTGCGACCCGCACCGCCGGTACCTCGCCGAGTGCTGGTCAGGTGCCCGATCCTTCATGGAGTACGTCTTCGTCCCCAGCGAGGACGGCACCCGGACCACGGTGCGGGTGACCTTCTGGACCCGCGGCGGCGGGCCTGGATTCTGGCTGGGCAGCCGGTTGTTCCGGGCCCGGATCGTCGAGTGCGTCGTCGACCACAACAACACCGACCTCGCCGACCTGGCCCGCGCCTGCGAACGCCGATCCGTACCCTCCGGCAGGTGACCGGTCACCACCCCGGTACGGATGCCCGGTCCACGATCGCCACAACTCTTCAAGAGTTGGTCCTCAACGGCGCGACCGCGTTCTGGGCCGCCCCGACCGTCGGGGGATACTGCCGACCATGACTGTGGTGCACGCGGCGCATACCGCCGACCTGGACGCGGCCAGCCTGAAAGCAGCCCGGGACCTGCTCTACGACGTCTTCGACGACATGACCGACGCCGACTGGGAGCACTCGCTCGGCGGCATGCACGCGCTCGCCTGGGACGGCGCCGAGCTGATCGGCCACGCCGCCGTCATCCAGCGGCGCCTCCTCCACGGCGGCCGCGCGCTGCGGACCGGCTACGTCGAGGGGGTCGCCGTCCGGGCCGACCGCCGTCGCCAGGGGGTCGCGAGTGCCCTCATGGCGGAGCTCGAGCGGATCATCCGCGGTGCCTACGACCTCGGCGCGCTCGGTGCCACCGACGAGGGCGCCGCCTTCTACGTCTCGCGGGGCTGGACCTGCTGGACAGGCCCGACCGCGGCGATGACCCCGAACGGCATCGAGCGCACCCCCGACGAGGACGGTGCGATCTACGTCCTCACGGTCTCGTCCGCGCTCACCGGCCAGCACGCCGCCGATCCGGCGGGAGAGCTCGCCTGCGACTGGCGCGACGGCGACGCCTGGTAGGCCGACCCGCCGACCGGAACACCGCGACAGCATTCAGGCAGCCTCGGCGGCGTGTTTCAGCGCCTCCCGACGCGACAGCGGCGACAGCGGGGTGGCCGCGACGAACGAGGCCACCGCGGCCGGGTCGACGTAGGCGTACTGCCGCAGCGCCCAGCCGATCCCCTTGCGGATGAAGAAGTCCGGGTGCCCCGCCTGCGCCGCGCAGTAGCCGAAGAGCCGCTCGGCGTCGGTGTCCGCCCGGTAGCCGAGCTGGTGCAGGATCGCGGTCCTGATCAGCCACAGCTCCGAACCGAAGACCCACTCGTCCATGGTGGCGACGAGCGACGGGTGGCGGCTGACGAGCGGCCCGACGACGTGCGCGGCGAGGGTGTCCACAGTGTCCCACCAGGACTTCTCCACGATGAGTGTGCGCACGACCGGCAGGAACGACGGCCCCGCGACCTTGACGTGGGTACGCAGGTAGGCGCAAGCGGCGTACTGGTACTCGCGGTAGGGCTGCTCCCAGCACCCGAGCGCGAAGTCCCGCAGGTCGGACTCGTCGGGCGGGCGGTACGCCGCGAAGACCGGCCGCAGCACCGCCTTGAGCTGCGGCGACCTGATCCCGAGGAAGTCGAAGTGGTGCTTCATGTAGGCGGCCATCGCGGGCGCGTCCGCCGGCGAAGCGGCCGGTGGCAGCACTGCGGAGACGGCGTCGAGCAGAGTCGTCACGGAGCTATGCTCGCACCAGCGGGAAGGGCAGCGTCTCGCGGATCGTGTGCCCGGTGAGCAGCATGACGAGCCGGTCGACGCCGATGCCGAGCCCGCCGGTGGGCGGCATGGCATATTCCAGCGAGAGCAGGAAGTCCTGGTCCAGCTCCATCGCCTCGGGATCGCCACCGGCGGCGAGCAGCGACTGCTCGGTGAGGCGCCGCCGCTGCTCGACGGGGTCGATCAGCTCGGAGTAGGCGGTGCCGAGCTCCGTGCCGAAGGCGACGAGGTCCCAGCGTTCGGCGAGGCGCGGGTCGTCGCGGTGCGACCGGGTCAGCGGCGACACCTCGGTCGGGAAGTCTCTGTAGAAGGTGGGCGCGACGGTGTGGTGCTCGACGAGGCGTTCGTAGATCTCCAGCACGACGGCGCCCCGGTTCCAGGCCGGGTCATAGGGCACGTCGGCGGTGTCGCAGAGCTTGCGGAGCTGCTCCAGCGTGGTGTCGGCGGTGACCTCCTCGCCGAGGGCGGCGGAGATCGCCTCGTTCATCGTCAGCACCGGCCACTCGCCCGAGATGTCGATCTCCCGCTGGTCGTCGGGGGCCTTCGCGATCGCCCTTCCGTAGACCGCGATCGCCGCCTCCTGGATCATCTGCCGGGTCAGCGCCAGCATGGTGTCGTAATCGGCGTAGGACTGGTACGCCTCCAGCATCGTGAACTCCGGGTTGTGCTTGAAGGAGACGCCCTCGTTGCGGAAGGTGCGGCCGAGTTCGAAGACCCGCTCGACCCCGCCGACGGCGAGCCGCTTGAGGTAGAGCTCGGGCGCGATCCGCAGGTAGAGATCCATGTCGTAGGCGTTGATGTGGGTGGTGAACGGCCGCGCGTTGGCGCCGCCGTGGATGCGCTGCAGGATCGGCGTCTCCACCTCCAGGAAGCCCCGGCCGACGAGCGAGGTGCGCAGGCTGTGCACGGCGACGCTGCGGGCGCGCAGCAGCTCGCGGGCGTCGGCGTTGGTGATGAGGTCCAGGTAGCGCTGCCGGGTCCGCGCCTCCGGGTCGGTGAGCCCGCGGTGCTTGTCGGGGAGCGGGCGCAGGCACTTCGCGGTCAGCGTCCACGCGGTGACCGCGATCGAGAGCTCGCCGCGCCGCGAGGTGATCACCTCGCCGGTCACCCCGACGTGGTCGCCGATGTCGATCATGTCGCGCCACCGCGCGGTCTCGGCCGGCAGCTCCTGCTCGTCGAGCATCACCTGCAGGTCACCGCTCCAGTCGCGGATCGTGGCGAAGCAGAACCGGCCGTGGTCGCGCTGACGGACGACCCTCCCGGTCACCGAGACGACCTCGCCGGTACGCGAGTCCGCCGCCAGCCCCGCGTGCCGCTGCGCCACCGCACCGCAGGTGTCGGTGCGGTCGAAGCCGACCGGGTAGGGCTCGACACCCGCCTCGCGCAGCCGGTCGAGCTTCGCCAGGCGTACCACCATCTGCTCGGGAACCGCGGTGAGCGCGACGGGCGCCGCGGCCTCGGGGACCGCGAAGAGCGGCCGGGTCGAGGGCGGCTCGTAGAGCGGGGCGACCGGCCCTGCGGCGATCGGCAGGAAGCCCTCGGCGATGGCGGAGGCGATGCCGACGCGGGGAAGCTCGCGGCGTTCGCCGAAGCAGAGGTAGCGCGGCACCCAGCGCGGCTGGTATTTCGCGTTGGCCCGGTAGAGCGACTCGAGCTGCCAGAAACGGGACAGGAAGACGAGCACCCGCCGCCAGAGCCGCAGGATCGGACCGGCGCCGATCCGGGCGCCCTCGGCGAAGACGGAGCGGAAGACCGCGAAGTTGAGCGAGACCCGGTCGACACCCAGCCGTGGCGCGTCGGCCATCAGCCCCGCCACCAGGAACTCGTTGAGCCCGTTGTCGCCGTCGGGGGAGCGGCGCATCAGGTCCAGCGAGGTACCGCGAGCGCCCCACGGGCTGAACGAGAGCATCGCCTGCGTCGCGCCGTGCTCGTCGAGGGCTTCGACGAGGATGCAGCGGCCGTCGTTGGGGTCGCCGAGGCGGCCCAGGGCCATCGAGAAACCGCGCTCCTGGTCGGTGTCGCGCCACTTCGTCGCGAGCTCGGCGACGGCCCGCATCTCGTCGTCGTCGATCTCCGAGTGGCGCCGCGACCGGTGCGTGTAGCCCGCGCGCTCGATGCGGTTGATCGCCTGCCGGACCGGGCGCATGTCCCGGCCGTCCAGGGTGAACTCGGCGGGCCGCAGGATCGCCTCGTCGCCGAGGTGCAGCACCTTCAGCCCCGCCTTGGCATAGGCGGTGGCCCCCTCCTCGCTCGCCCCCATCACCGCCGGCGTCCACGCGTAGGTCCGCGCCTGGTCGAGCCAGAGCGCGATCGCGGGCTCCCACCCGTCCGGGGAGCCGATCGGGTCACCGCTGGCGAGGCTCACGCCGTTGACGACACGGTAGGTCACGGCGGCCTGCTCGCTGGGGGCGAAGACGGCCGCCTTGTCGCGGCGGGTGGCGAAGTAGCCCAGCGAGTCGCGGTCGCCGGTGCGGGCGAGCAGCCCGCGGATGCGCTCCTCGTCGGCGGGCTCCAGCACCGCCGCCGCCTGCTGGGACCGCATCAGCGTGAAGAGCGCCGCGAAGAGCGCGATGGCGCCGAAGAGGCCGAGCAGCAGGTTGACCCAGCCGGGCGCCTCGCCGCTGATGGTGAAGTCGAAGGCGACGGCGCCGCCGAGAACCCGCGAGATCGTGTAGAGCAGCCGGTTGCCCGCATCGGTGAGCGTGCCCGGAAAGGCCGTGACCAGGGAGTAGCCGATGCCGATGCCGATCGCGGCGAGCCCGGCGAAGACGCCGAGCGCCCGGCGCAGGCTGCCCTTGCGGACCCGGGCGAAGAACTCGTCGCGGGCCAGGAAGAGGACGACGAGCGCGATGACGGCGATGCAGCCGGTGACGGCGAGGCCCCGCGCCTCCGACGAGGTGACGATCGGCGCGCCGTCGTCGTCGATGAAATCCTTCGCCGGGATCAGCCGCCACATCAGCAGCAGGGTGGCGTAGAGGACCGCGGTCGTCGCGAAGTAGATCGTCAGCGCGACCCGGGCGACGCGCTTGTGCCGGGCCGCGGCGGCGGCGAGGATCGCCAGGAACGCGGCGTACCCGAGGTTGGCCGGGGCCGGGATGAGATAGTCGTCGATGAGCTTGCGAACGGGCTGGACGCGGTCGCTCACCGCGTCGCTGAGCGCCGCGAGCGCGCAGATCGCCGCCACGATGCCCAGGACCCAGGAGAATATCCGCGGCACGTGGGTCCGCCAGCCGCTTTTCATCTTTCGACCGTAGACACTCTGATGGAGTCTGGTGCGCGATTCTGGCAGAGTGAGCGCATGCTGCCCACCCCTCGCGCGCTGCTCCTCGACTTCGGCGGCACGATAGTCACGTCCTACCGTGTCACCCCCTTTGAGCCCGGATTCGTCGAGCGGGTCCACGACCTGATCGGCGGCGTGCTCAGCGTCGACGAGCTCAAAAGCGAGCTGAACAGGGCCGACGCCGAGCGCGGGGCATGGCGGGACAGCACCGATGAGCAGATCGAGCTGACCCACGAGCAGCTCTGGGGCGACTATGTCGCCAAGGGCTGGCCCGACGCCGCACGGGAAGCGGTCCTCGCCAATGCCCGCGACCTCACCTACGCCTGGGCGAGGCGGTCGAACTGGAAGCTGCGGCCCGGCATCCTCGACCTGTTGGAGTTCACCGTCGGCCGGGGCCTGCCGGTGGCGGTCGTCAGCAACACCCGCTGCGGCGCGGCCCACCGGGACTTCCTCGACGACCGCGGGCTGACCGGGGCGCTCGGGGTCCAGATCTACAGCGACGAGCTGGGCTACTTCAAGCCGCACCCGGAGATGGTCTTCGCGGCCGCGCGGGATCTGCGGGTCGAGCCGGCCGACTGCTGGTTCGTCGGCGATCTCGTGCACACCGACATCGCCGCCGGGCGGCGGGCCGGGGTCGGCGCCGCGATCCTCATGCCCGACGGTGAGATCTCCAGCGTCGAGCTGGACCCGCGCCCCGACGCGATCGTCGCGGACGGCACCGAGCTGCTGGAGCTGCTCCGGACGGAGATCTAGAGAGCCTGGGCGGCGGCGCGGGCCAGTCTCGCCCGCTCGGTGAGCTGGGCGGCGAGGGCGTAAGCCTCCGCGACCGTCCGCTCCGGTGCCCGCGCGGCGAGCCCGCCGGCGTGGTCGACGTGCAGCGTCGCGAGGCCCAGCCGCCGCTGCACCGGTCCCTGGCTCACCCGCACCGACTGGATCCTGGCGTAAGGCACGAGCGTCAGCGACCGGGTCAGCACCCCGTCGACGGTCGCGAAGACCTGGTCGGTGAGGCCGGCGGCGAGGACGCGCCGCCCCAGCGGAGCAACCCACTTGGCCTGCTCCGGCACCCCCGTCAGCGGCAGGGCGGCGATGTCGACGCCGGGCAGGGCGTAGGGCACGATCGCCCGGGCGGTGGCGGCGTCGCCGACCGGCAGCAGTGTGCCGAGCTCCTCGTGCTCCCCGCCCTGCGCGCCGTGGGTGGCGATGTCGAGGCCGACCCGGACCCACTGCTTGGGCCGCCACAGCAGCGGCCAGACGACCTGGATCGCCTGGACCCGGTGCACCGGCACGACCTGGCTGATCTTCTCGGTGAGGCCGCGATGCAGGTGCAGCTTGCCCTCGCTGGTGGTGAGCTTGAAGTCCCAGTTGCGGGTGAGCCGCCGGATCGGGCGGGTGAAGACGCCGATCAGCGCGGTGAAGGTGCTGGCGATCGCGATGAAGCCGAACCGGCCGGTGGAGACGAACTGGAAGACCACGAACGCCACCGCGATCGGCACCGCCCAGACCTCGGGGGTGAAGAGCTGGCTGAGCAGCAGGTTGTTGTTGTCGACGGCGTGCAGCGGCGCCTCGGGCACGGCCGCCGTCTCCGCCTCGGCGGGGTGGGCGCCCCGGGACAGGGCGAGCAGCCGGGTCCGCAGCTCACCGGCCTCGGCCACGGAGAGGTAGGCGAGGGGTGCCTCGGCCTTGCCGCCGCCGACCACCTCCAGCCGCAGCTCGGCGAGGCCGAGCACCTGGGCCAGGAAGGGGCGGACGACCTCGACGGACTGCAGGCGCTCCAGCGGGATCGTCCGGGTGCGCCGCGACAGCACGCCCTCATAGATCCGCAGCTCGCGCCGGGCCACCTCGTAACCGGTGAAGCGCCAGCTCACGATCGAGAAGGCGGTGACGACGACGATCCCGACGGCGATCCCCATGATGAACCTGGAGACGCCGAAGTCGCTCAGCGCCCGCCACGAGGCGTAGGCGATGAGGCCGATCAGCAGCCGGATGCTGCGCAGCAGCGGGGAGAGCGGGTGCAGCCGGCGGCGCGGGATCTCCGGTGTCTCGGCCGAGGTCACAATCCCTCCGCGCGGTCTTCGCCGAGCGCGGTCAGCCGGTCGCGCAGCCGGGCCGCGTCGTCCGGCAGCAGTCCGGGTACGCGGGCGTCGCTCGCCGCCGCAGCGGTGTGCAGCTGGACGGTGGCGAGCCCGAACGCGCGCTCCAGTGGCGAGGCGCTCACGTCGACGAACTGCATCCGCGCGTAGGGCACGATCGACAGGTGCCGGGTGAGGAGCCCGTGCCGCACCAGCAGGTCGTTGTCGCGCTCGGCGTAGCCCCAGGAGCGCACGCCCCGGATGATCGAGATGACCCGCAGCACCGCGTAGGCGAGCACGGCGGCGACGATCCACCAGATCCAGTCGATCTCCCACAGCCACCGGGCGACACCGAGCCCGGCGAGCACGAACACGATGCCCGTGGCGAGCCCGAGCAGCTTGATGGTGATCAGCCTGGGCGAGACGGTGCGCCAGGCGACGGTGGCGGGCCAGGGTTCGAGCGCGGAGACCGGAGGTGTCACGCCGACCAATCTAGTCCGCCGGTGCCGCTGTGACAGCTGAGACGAGTCAGGGCTGGGCGATCGGCTCCGTCGCGAGGAGGAAGCTGCGGGCGCTGAGGAAGTCGCCGAGGGTGCTGCGGTGCTCGTCGCAGGCGAGCCAGGTCTTGCGGCGGGCCTCGTCGTGCAGCTTGGGGTTGCGCCACAGCAGCGACCAGGTGGCGGTATTGCGACAGCCCTTGGCGGAGCAGCTGAGGTGGCCTGCGGGGGACTCGACCGGATCGGTGAACAACACGACGGGAGTCTAGAACGAAAAGGGATTCTCTCGGTGAGAGTAAGAGCGCCGGGCGACCACGGGGGAAGTCGCCCGGCGACGCAGGAATAGTAACCACAACGCCCCCCCGCGTGTCCAGCCCGCCGGTGTGCCTATTCGGTCGATTCCAGTGCACCAGACGGTTCACCAGGGAACCTTTCCTCGCGACACGAGGAGATCTTGGCAGAGCGCCATGTCTAATAAGTCAGTCGTGGGAGTATTTAGCAGTATTTCCTCCCTGGTACTTCAGCTGCAGCCGCTAGGAGGCGTGCCGTGACCGAGCCGAACCCGCCCGCCGAGTCACCCGCGCGGGTTCCCCCCGCGCAGGACGCGACGACCCTCGAACGTGCCCTCTTCGAGGTGAAGAAGGTCATCGTCGGGCAGGACGCGCTCATCGAGCGGATGTTCGTCGCCCTGCTCGCCCGGGGCCACTGCCTGCTGGAAGGCGTCCCCGGCGTCGCGAAGACGCTGGCGGTGGAGACCCTCGCCACCGTGGTCGGCGGTTCCTTCGCGCGTATCCAGTTCACCCCGGACCTGGTCCCGGCCGACATCGTCGGCACCAGGATCTACCGGCAGTCCAGCGAGAGCTTCGACGTCGAGCTCGGACCGGTCTTCGTCAACTTCCTGCTCGCCGACGAGATCAACCGGGCCCCGGCGAAGGTGCAGTCCGCACTGCTGGAGGTCATGGCGGAGCGGCAGGTCTCCCTCGGCGGCCGGCGGCACCGGGTGCCCGATCCGTTCCTGGTGATGGCGACGCAGAACCCGATCGAGCAGGAGGGCGTCTACCCGCTCCCCGAGGCGCAGCGGGACCGCTTCCTGATGAAGATCCTCGTCGGCTATCCGACGGATCTGGAGGAGCGGGAGATCGTCTACCGGATGGGGGTGGCGCCGCCGACCGCGGCCCCGATCCTCACCACCGAGGAGCTCCACGCGCTGCAGGGCCGCGCCGACCAGGTCTTCGTCCACAATGCGCTGATCGACTACGCCGTACGCCTCGTCACCGCCACCCGGGCGCCGGCCGCGCACGGCATGCCCGATGTCGCCCGGCTCATCCAGTACGGCGCCAGCCCGCGCGCGTCGCTCGGCCTGGTCCGGGCCACCCGGGCGGTGGCGCTGCTGCGCGGACGCGACTACGCCCTGCCGCAGGACCTGCAGGAGATCGCACCCGACATCCTGCGGCACCGGCTCGTGCTCAGCTACGACGCGCTCGCCGACGACGTGCCGCCGGACCAGGTCGTGGCCCGGATCCTCGGTGCCGTGCCGCTGCCCTCGGTCGCCCCGCGCCAGCAGGCCAACCCGGTCCCGGTGGGCGCTTCGCGGTGACCGTCACCAGCAGCGGTGTCTCGGCCTCCCTTTCCCGGCTGCAGCTCCAGGTCACCCGGCGGCTCGACGGGCTGCTCCAGGGGGAGTACCTCGGGCTGCTGCCGGGGCCGGGCAGCGAGGCGGGTGAGTCGCGCGAATACCGCCCCGGCGACGACGTGCGCCGGATGGACTGGCCGGTCACGGCCCGCACGACCGTGCCGCACGTGCGGCTCACCGAGGCCGATCGCGAGCTGGAGACCTGGCTCGCGGTGGATGCCTCGGCGAGCCTCGACTTCGGCACGGGCACGATGCTCAAGCGCGAGCTCGCCCTCGCGGCCGCGGCGGCGATGACCCACCTGACGGTACGCGGTGGCAACCGCATCGGCGCGCTGGTCGGCACGGGTGACGCACCCGTCGTGCGGATCCCCGCCCGGGGCGGCCGCCGGGGTGCGCAGGCCCTGCTGCACCGCATCGCCCGGATCCAGGACGACCCCGGCCCGCACCCGGCCCAGGGCGCCTCCGGCATCGGTGAGCTGCTCGACGGCCTCGCCCGGCCGCCCCGGCGCCGGGGTCTCGTCGTGGTGATCTCCGACTTCCTCAGCCCCGTCGCCGGCTGGGAACGCCCGCTCAAACGGCTGCGCGTCCGCCACGACCTGCTCGCCATCGAGATCGTCGACCCGCGCGAGCTGGAGCTGCCCCCCGTCGGGGTGGTCGAGTTCGTCGACGCCGAGACCGGCCGGGTGCACACCGTGCAGACCAGCGACCCGAAGCTGCGCACCCGCTACGCCAAGGCGGCGGCGGCCCAGCGGGACGAGATCGCCGACGCGCTGCGCGGGGCCGGTGCGGTCCGGCTGCGGCTGCGTACCGACTCGGATTGGCTCATGGACATGGTGCGCTTCGTGGTCGGGCGCAGACACCTTCGCGACCGGGGGAGCACGCGATGATCCATTTTCTCCAGCCGATCTGGCTGCTGGCACTGATTCCGGTGGCGGCGCTAGGCGGCCTCTACCTCTGGCGCCAGCTGCACCGGCGCAGCTACGCGATGCGCTTCTCCAACCTGGAGCTGCTGCGCTCGATCGCGCCCAAGGGCATCGGGCTGCGGCGGCACGCCTCGGCGATCGCGCTGCTCGCGTGCCTCGGCGCGCTCAGCGTCGGCCTGGCGAAGCCCGCCGTCGAGCAGTCCGTCCCGCTGGAGCGGGCCACGATCGTGCTCGCCATCGACGTGTCGCTCTCGATGCAGGCCGACGACGTCGCGCCGACCCGGATCGAGGCGGCGCAGCTCGCGGCGAAGTCCTTCGTCGGCGAGCTGCCCGCGAGCTACAACCTGGGGCTCGTCTCCTTCGCCAAGTCGGCGAGCGTGCTCGTCTCGCCGACGAAGGACCGGGCCGAGGTGATGGCCGCCATCGACGGGCTGCAGCTCGACGAGGCGACCGCGACGGGCGAGGCGGTCTTCACCGCGCTCGACGCCCTGGACACGGTCCCCAAGGACGGCGCGCAGGGTCCACCGCCCGCCAGGATCCTGCTGTTGTCCGATGGGTACCGCACCTATGGGCGGACCGTCGAAGAGGCCGCAGCGGCTGCGCTGGAGGCCCAGGTGCCCGTCTCCACCATCGCGTTCGGCACCGACGAGGGGATGGTCGAGATCGGGGGCATGCCGCAGCGCGTACCGGTCGATCGGGTCGCGCTCGCGGACCTGGCCGAGACGACCGGGGGCTACTACGCCGAGGCGGCGAGCGTCAGCGAGCTGAAGAAGGTCTACGAGGACATGGGGTCCTCGATCGGACACCGGACCGAGCCGCGCGACCTGACCTACCTCGCGATGGCGGCGGCCCTGCTCTGCGGCCTGCTGGCCGGTGGCTTCAGCCTGCTGTGGGGCAGTCGCCTGCCCTAGCTCAATGGGCGACGAGGACGAAGAGGGTGCAGACCCAGGCGATGGCGAGGGTGAAACCCAGGGGGGCGACGAAACGGCTCATCATGAACTCCGGCGTTGTCTTGACGGAAGACGGATTCACGCTTGAGATCACGGCTGGGCGCGGCAGCGCGACGTTGTCCCCGCCCATCGTTTGTCAGACGACGGTCGGGCGGCGGGCTGCCGGGGAAGGTGGTCGGCGGGCGGTGTTTCAGCCGCGCTGACGATCTGCCCAGCCATGACTGGAAGGATCGCTATCTCGCACAGCGATCACCTCCTCGGGCCGGTCCAGACCTAACGCGGTGATCGTACCGTGGCATCCGGGTTTGGCCGCATCGGCCGTCCTGGCAGCGTTGCGGTGACTGTCCGGCCCCGTTAGGCCTACCAATGGGTAGGACCTAAGCTGACCGTCAACAGAGCAAGATCTTGATCTCAAGGAGCACGTCGTGGCCCGCACTGTCCTGGTCACCGGTGGCAACCGGGGCATCGGTCTCGCCATCGCGCAGGCCTTCCTCAAGCAGGGCGACCGCGTCGCGATCACCCACCGGGGCTCCTGGGATCCGGCGATCGCCCCCGAGATCTTCGCCGTGACCTGCGACATCACCGACGGCGAGGCGGTCGAGGCCGCGTTCGCCGCGATCGAGGCCGAGCTCGGCCCGGTCGAGGTGCTCGTCGCCAACGCCGGGATCACCGACGACACGCTGCTGATGCGCATGTCCGAGGACCAGTTCACCCGAGTGGTCGACACCAATCTCACCGGCGCGTGGCGCTGTGCCAAGCGCGCGACCACCAAGATGGTCCGGGGCCGCTTCGGCCGGATGATCTTCATCTCGTCGGTGATCGGCCTCTACGGCGGTGCCGGCCAGGTCAATTACGCCGCGAGCAAGGCCGGGCTCGTCGGCATCGCCCGCTCGATCACCCGCGAGCTGGGCACCCGCAACGTGACCGCCAACGTGGTCGCCCCCGGCTTCATCGACACCGACATGACCGCGGCGCTGCCCGAGGCGCGCAAGGCGGAGATCCTCAAGGCGATCCCGGCGGGCCGGCTCGCCTCCGCCGACGAGGTCGCGGGCGTCTGCACCTTCCTCGCCGGCGATTCGGCGGGCTACATCTCCGGCGCGGTCATCCCGGTCGACGGCGGCCTCGGCATGGGCCACTGAGCCCGACGCACTTCATTTACAGGGAGAGTTGGACACCATGGCAGGGCTGCTCGAGGGCAAGAACATCCTGGTCACCGGCATGATCACCGACCAGTCGATCGCGTTCAACGTGGCGAAGCTGGTGCAGGAGCAGGGCGGCAACCTGATCCTCACGGCGTACCCCCGGCCCTCGCTCGTGGAGCGGATCGCCAAGCGCCTGCCCGCCGAGGCCCCGGTGATCCCGCTCGACGTCACCAGTGCCGAGGAGCTCGCCGGGATCGCCGACAAGGTCCGCGAGCACGTCGGCTCCCTCGACGGCGTCGTGCACTCGATCGGCTTCGCACCGCAGTCCGCCCTCGGCGGCGGGTTCCTCACCGCGTCGTGGGAGGACGTGTCGGTCGCCCTGCACGCCTCGACCTACTCCTACAAGTCGCTCGCCACCGCGCTGCTGCCGATGCTCGGGCGCGGCTCGTCGATCGTCGGGCTCACCTTCGACGCGACCGTCGCGTGGCCGGTCTACGACTGGATGGGCGTCGCCAAGGCCGGGCTCGAGTCGGCGTCGCGCTACCTCGCCACCTACCTCGGTGACCAGGGCATCCGCAGCAACCTCGTCTCGGCGGGCCCGCTGCGGACGATGGCCGCCAAGTCGATCCCGGGCTTCGCGAAGTTCGAGGACGCCTGGGTCGAGCGCGCTCCGCTCGGCTGGGACCTCGCCGACACCGAGCCCGCCGCGAAGGCGGTCGTGGCGCTGCTCTCCGACTGGTTCCCGGCGACGACCGGCGAGATCATCCACGTCGACGGCGGCTACCACTCGGTCGGTGCCTGACCCGGGCGGATAGCCTGAAAGCGTGCACAACGCGTTTCTGCTGCTCTCGTTCGGCGGTCCGGAGGGACCCGACGACGTGATGCCCTTCCTGCGCAACGTCACCCGCGGTCGGGGCATCCCCGACGAGCGCCTCGCCGCCGTGGCGGAGCACTACGCCCACTTCGGCGGCGTCTCGCCGATCAACGGGCAGAACCGTGCCCTGCTCGCCGCGGTCCAGGCCGACTTCGCGGAGGAGGGTCTGGAGCTGCCCGCCTACTGGGGCAACCGCAACTGGCACCCGATGCTCGCCGACGCCCTGGCCCAGATGCGCGACGACGGTGTCACCCACGCTTTCGCGTTCGTGACCAGCGCCTACGGCTCCTATTCGGCCTGCCGGCAGTACCTCGACGACATCGCCACCGCCCGGATGGCGGTCGGTGCCGGAGCGCCCGCCATCTCGAAGCTGCGGCACTTCCACGACGACCCCGGCTTCGTGCTGCCGCACGCCGACGGCGTCCGCGCCGCGCACGCCAAGCTCGGCTCCCCGGCCGACACCCGGCTGGTCTTCACCGCGCACTCCATCCCGCTCTCGATGGCGCGCAATGCCGGACCCGAGGGCGGCCTCTACGAGGCGCAGCTGCGCGAGACCGCCGCCCTCGTCGCCGCCGAGGCGGGCCTGGCGGGCGCCTGGGACCTGGTCTGGCAGTCGCGCTCCGGTCCGCCGAGCGTGCCGTGGCTGGAACCCGACATCAACGACCACCTGGAGGCCCTCGCCAAGCAGGGCTGCGCGAGTGTCGTGGTGAGCCCGATCGGCTTCGTCTCCGACCACCTCGAGATCGGCTGGGACCTCGACATCGAGGCCGCCGCGACCGCGGAGAACCTCGGCATGCGCTACGCCCGCGCCGCCACCCCAGGCACCGACCCCCGCTTCGTGAAAATGATCACCCGCCTCATCAGGGAGCGGATGGACCCATCGGCCGAACGGCGGTCCACCGCTCTCGGTAGGCTCGATCACTGGGACGCCTGCCCGACGCAGTGCTGCGGCGCCCGCTGAACCGCGACGCTAGGGGACAGGCAACCATGAGCAACAAGCCGATCGAGAGCTGGCTGACCGATATGGACGGCGTGCTCGTCCACGAGGGTTCACCCGTGCCCGGCGCGGTCGAGTTCATCGGCCGCCTGCGCGCCTCCGGCAAGCCGTTCCTGGTGCTCACGAACAACTCCATCTACACGCCCCGGGACCTGCACGCACGGCTCAGCCGGCTCGGCTTCGACCTGCCCGAGACGGCGATCTGGACCTCGGCGCTCGCCACCGCGCAGTTCCTCGCCGACCAGCGGCCCGGCGGCACGGCGTATGTCATCGGCGAGGCCGGGCTCACCACGGCGCTGCACAACGCGGGCTACATCCTCACCGACTACCAGCCGGAATACTGCGTGCTCGGCGAGACCCGCAACTACAGCTTCGAGGCGATCACCACGATGATCCGCCTGATCAACACGGGCTCCCGCTTCATCTGCACCAACCCCGACGCGACCGGACCGTCCAACGAGGGCGCGCTGCCCGCCGCCGGTTCCGTCGCGGCGCTGATCACCCGGGCCACCGGCAAGGAGCCCTACTACGTCGGCAAGCCCAATCCGATGATGATGCGATCGGCGTTGAACCAGATCGGCGCACACTCGGAGACGGCGGCGATGATCGGTGACCGGATGGACACCGACGTCCTGTGCGGACTGGAGGCCGGTCTGCGTACCGTGCTGGTGCTGACGGGGATCAGCAAGCGCGAGGACGTCGACCACCACCCGTTCCGGCCGTCGCGCATCGTCGACTCCGTCGCGGATCTGATCGACGAGATTTAAGACACCGAGGTCAGCGGCGAGTTGCAGGCCGTGACGAGGGCGAGCCGGCAGGCCGCGCCGAGCGGCCGCAGGGCCTCGTCGCGGCGCTGCGCCTCGAACGCGTTGATCGCTCCACCGGGAGCCGAGTCACCGGCGAGCGCCACGACCTGGTCGAGCATGGTGGCCCGGGCGTAGAGCCGCCGCGCCGCCGCCTCGTAGCCCTCGGGCAGGTCGACGACCTCGGTCGGCCGCCGCAGCGCGGTTAGGGCTCCGGCCAGCTCCGGTCGCCAGCGGGCCACGTCGAGCCGCGCGAGCTCCTCGGTGGTCGCGGCGAGAGCCTGCGAGAGCTCCGCGTCGGCCTGGCGGACGGTCGGCTTCGGGCCGTGGGCCACGGTCTGCGGCAGCGGGTACGCCGTCCAGCACACGATCGCGAACGTCATGCCGGACCCCGACGTGTGCTCCCGCACGCTGGGCACGAAACCGATGGTGCCCGCGAGCACGGCTTCGCCCGCGAGCAGCGCGGCACCGGTGAGCTCACCGGGACCGAGGCCACCGGGGTCGCCGGGCGCCGGCAGGGCGAGCCGGATCTCGTCCGGGTGCAGCCGGGACAGGTGCGGCATCGCCTCCCGCAGGGGAAGCTCCGTCCACGTGCCCGGCACCTCGACCGCGAGGTGCTCCTCGTCGGTTGTGATCGTGTCCAGGGCATCGTCGAAGGGGACGAGCCCAGCGCGCCACGCCCGTGCCCAGGCGACGAACCGGGCCGAGCGGCGCGCGGTCAGGGAAACCGCGTGCGCCGCAGATGACATGGAGATCAGGGTACCTGCTGAGGACCGGAATCGCGTGTATCCATACGCGGCGTTGCGGAGAGTGACGACGAGCCGGTCAGTCTGCTTTCCCCGCGAGTCCGGTGTCGACATCGTCGTCAGACGGCGAACCGGACCACCCCGGTCATGAGTCGGCGAGAAGCAGGGCGGAACGCGCCTGGTGGATCATCGGGAGCAGATAAGCCTCGGCGGACTTCTGGGAACCGGAGAACGAATAGATCGAAGTGATCAGGTTCGTGGTGGCGAGCCAGCCCGCGCAGTGGTATTCGGTCGCCCGACCGGCCCGGGTCGTCTTGTCGCAGCGGATGAAGGCGTTCTCGTCTCCCAGCGGCGGGAACACCTGCTGCGGAGTGATCCGTGTCGTCTTGAAACCGTTGACCGTGAGGCGCGCCCTGCTACCGGGTGTCCGCTTTTCGGACGTGCCGGCCGGTAGGCTCTGCCGACGTGGATCGCTATGACTCCGATGTGCTCGCCGGTGGCCGCCGCCCGCGCCGGGAGATCCCGGTCGTCGACGCCGAGGTGGACCTGGTCGTGGAGGACGCCGACTCCGGCTTCTGCGGCGCGATCCTCGGCTTCGAGCACGGCGCGGTGATCCTGGAGGACCGCCACGGCAAGCGCCGCATGTTCCCCCTGGAGCCCGCCGCGTTCCTGCTCGACGGCGTCACGGTCACCCTGCGCCGCCCGGCGGTGACGAAGGAGCCCCAGCGGCGCATCACCGCGAGCGGCTCGATCGCCGTCGCGCCGCAGCGGGCCAAGGTGGCGAAGGAGTCCCGCATCTGGGTCGAGGGCGTGCACGACGCCGCCCTCGTCGAACGCGTCTGGGGCGACGACCTGCGCGTCGAGGGCGTCGTGGTCGAACCGCTCTCCGGCGCCGACCACCTGGCCGAGGCGGTCCGCGAATTCCAGCCCGGCCCGGGCCGCCGACTCGGTGTCCTCCTGGACCATCTCGTCCCCGGGTCCAAGGAGAGCCGCATCGCCGCGTCGGTCACCAGCGACTTCGTGCTGATCACCGGCCACCCCTATGTCGACATCTGGCAGGCCGTCCGCCCGGCCGCGCTGGGCATCGCCGCCTGGCCGCAGGTGCCGAAGGGCCAGCCGTGGAAGGAGGGGGTCTGCGCCGCGCTCGGCGTCACCGACCCCATCGAGATGTGGCGCCGGGTCCTGTCGAGGGTGGACGGCTACCGGGACCTGGAGACGCCGCTGATCGGCGCCGTCGAGCGCCTCATCGACCACGTGACCGAGTAGCGGCGGCAGCGCAAGATGTGCAACTCTGGGCTTTGACAGTCGGCGAAACGGACATCGGCCGACGCGCAGCGCCCACGAGTCGCGATCATGTCCACAGCCGCCGAGCTTGCAGCCTCAGCCCTCGGGGCCCAGCGGCTCGCGGCTGAAGAGGAACGTCGCGATGTCGAGCAGCTCCACCCGCCCGGCGGCGTCGCGGAGCACCTGCAGGATCTCGCCGTCGTTCTCGCCGGAGACGCCGCGCCAGCGGTCGGTCGCCTCGGCGCGGAAGCGCATCTCCTCCCGGGGCCGGGTCAGCGAGTCGAAGACCAGCTCAGCGGTGCCGTGATCGAGGGTCGCCTCATATTCGCGCCCCATCCACCACCAGCGGCCGAGCAGTTCCGCGACGTCCGCGGGCGCATCGAGCGCCGGCACCCACGGTGCCGGGGGCACGGGCTCACAATCCAAGACCGCGTCGAGTACGTCGAGGCAGAGAGCCTGGATCGACGTGCCCCGCAGGGTGTACGCGTTGGCGAAGACCACGACACCGGTGCGGCTGCGCCGGTGCGTGGCGAGGTTGGCGAGGTAACCGGGCATCGACCCGCCGTGCCCGACGAGCACCCGGTCGCCGCGACGGTAGAGCTCCAGGCCGAGGCCGTGACCGCCGGTCCAGGAGTCCAGGTCGTTCATGACGACCGGAGCGCACATCTCGGCGACGGTGGCCGGAGCGAGCACGGCCGGATCCGGGTTCGCCAGGAACGCCGCCCACTTGACCAGGTCGTTCGGGGTGGACCAGAGCTGCCCGGCCGGTGCCATCGCACCCGTGTCGGCGCGGGGCTCCTCGCGTACGGTGTCGAGCCACGGGTGCACGACGTAGCCCACCGCGAACGGGTCGGTCGGGTGGTAGCTCGTGTGGTGCATGCCCAGCGGCGTCAGGATGCGCTGGGTGATCAGGTCCGCCCACTCCTGCCCGGTCAATTTGGCGAGCACCGCGCCGAGCAGGCCGTAGGCGAGGTTCGAGTAGTGGTAGCCGTGGTGGGGCGCGAGTGCGAGCTTCTCCGGCGTGAGCGAGGAGAGCAGGGCTTCGATGTCGCCGCCGTCCATCCGCTCCCACCACTTGCCGTCGGGCTCGCGCTGCAGTCCGGCCGCGTGGCCGAGGAGCTGGCGGAGGGTGACGCTGCTGCCGACCGGTGTGCCCGGCAGGTGGCGGTAGAGCAGGTCGTCGAGGGAGAGCAGGCCCTCGTCGCGGAGCTGCATCACGACGGCGGCGGTCATCGTCTTGGTGATGGAGCCGATCCGGAACTGGAGGTCGCCGACCTGGTTGGCGGGGTGCCCGGCCGCCGAGAGGTGGGCCGGCTCGCCGTCGCGGATGACCGCCGCGGTGACGATGGGTGCCTTTCCGGTCGCCTGCACCTGGGTGACGAGCTGATCGACCCGGCGGGCCGTCTCCGGCAGCAGCACTGTGACCTCCTGAGGTGGCGACCTGACGGCAGCCTAAGCGCTCAACGCGGGATCGGACTATCCGTTATCGGTGTCGCCAAACGGGCCATGCGGGACGATCCGTTTGGAGGAGGGGTACACGGAGTTGCGCTGACGTGCCACGATCATGCCGTGGAGTACACGTGGGTCTGGTGGCTCGTCGCCGCCGCTGCGCTCGTCGTTGGCGAGCTGTTTACCGGGACGTTCGTGCTGCTCATGCTGGCTGCCGGAGCCTTCGTGGCGGCGATTGTCGGCGTGGCAGGCGGAGGCATCATCGCCGAGTTGATCACGTTCGGTGTGGTCTCGACGCTGGCGCTGGGCCTCGCACGCAAGCCGATGAAGGACTTCTTCTTCCGCAAGTCACACAAGGTCGAGTTCGGCCTCGAGGCCATCGTGGGCGCTTCGGCGATCGTCGTGGACCGGGTCGACACCGAGAGTGGCCAGGTACGCATCGGTGGTGAGCTGTGGCGTGCTCGCCCCGCCACAGCCGGAGACGTTTTGGAACCGGGCGAACGGGTCCGGGTTATTGAGGTCCGGGGCGCTAC
Organism: Allocatelliglobosispora scoriae; assembly: GCF_014204945.1. Taxonomy (NCBI): domain Bacteria; kingdom Bacillati; phylum Actinomycetota; class Actinomycetes; order Micromonosporales; family Micromonosporaceae; genus Allocatelliglobosispora; species Allocatelliglobosispora scoriae. The sequence goes on along the minus strand of NZ_JACHMN010000002.1, from coordinate 1,548,759 downwards.
CGCCCTGGTCGGGAAGGACCAAGAGTGAGTTCTGGTCAGTTGTTCCTCACGGTGCTGATCGTGGCGGCGGCACTTATCGTCGTGATCACGCTGATGAAGTCCGTGCGGCAGGTGCCGCAGCAGCGCAACGATGTCACCGAGCGGCTGGGCAAATACCACCGGACCCTGCAGCCCGGTCTGAACATCCTCGTGCCGATCATCGACAAGGTGCGGACCAAGGTCGATCTGCGCGAGCAGGTCGTCAGCTTCCCGCCGCAGCCGGTGATCACCTCGGACAACCTGGTCGTCTCGATCGACACCGTGCTCTACTTCAAGGTCATCGATGCGGTGAAGGCGACCTACGAGATCGCCAACTTCCTCCAGGCGATCGAGCAGCTGACGGTCACGACCCTGCGTAACATCATCGGTTCGATGGACCTCGAGCGCGCGCTCACCAGCCGCGAGCAGGTCAACTCGCACCTGTCGGCGGTGCTCGACGAGACCACCGGACGCTGGGGCGTCAAGGTCACCCGGGTCGAGATCAAGGCGATCGAGCCGCCGGCGAGCATCCGCGACTCCATGGAGAAGCAGATGCGTGCCGAGCGTGACCGCCGTGCCGCGATCCTCACGGCCGAGGGCCACAAGCAGGCCGCGATCCTCACCGCCGAGGGCGAGCGCCAGTCCCAGGTGCTGCGCGCCGACGGTGACCGGCAGGCTCGCATCCTCACCGCCGAGGGCCAGGCCAAGGCGATCCAGACGGTCGTGGACGCGATCCACGCCGCCGACATGGACAGCACGGTCATGGCCTACCAGTACCTGCAGGCGCTGCCGCAGATCGCCAACGGCCAGGCCAGCAAGATCTGGATCATCCCGGCGGAGCTGGGTAAGGCGCTCGACGGCATCGGCAACGCGTTCGGCAACCTGCCGACCGCCAACCCGGATGCTCCGCGCAAGCCGGTCAAGCCCGCCGAGAAGCGGGACGACGTCGTGCTCGAGGTCGTGAAGCAGGCCGAGGAAGAGATCAAGAAGATCGAGGCCGAGGCTGCCAAGGTGGCCAAGGAGAAGTAGCATCCGCCGCTGGCGATCGCCGTGGCCTCCCGCATCCGCGGGGGGCCACGGCGTGTTTAGGACCAACTCTTCAAGAGTTGCGGCGATCGTGGGGCGATCGTGGGGCGATGGTGGGCGCGGCCGGCCGGTTTAGGACCAACTCTTGAAGAGTTGTGGCGATCGTGGGGCCGGGCGGCACCGGGCGGGCGGTCGAGCGTGCCGGGCAGGGCAGAATGTGCCCGGTGGAGCTGATCACGGACCCGGGCGACGAGCGGATCGCCGACTACCGGGCGCTGACCGACGTGGAGTTGCGCACCCGCTGGGAGCCGCCGCACGGGCTCTTCATCGCCGAGGGCGAGCTGGTCCTGCGCCGTGCGGTCAAGGCCGGTTACCGACCGCGCAGCTTCCTCGTCGAGGCGAAGCGGGCCGGGCAGGTCGCCGACCTCGACGGGGCACCGGTCTACGGCGCCGAGCCGGACGTGCTGGAGGCGGTCACCGGGTTCCACGTGCACCGGGGTGTCCTCGCGAGCTTCCATCGCAAGCCGCTACCGGACGTGGGGGACGTGCTCCGGGCGGCGCGGCGGGTGGTGATCCTGGAGGACATCAACAACCACACCAACATCGGCGCGATCTTCCGGGGCGTCGCCGGGCTCGGCATGGACGCCGTGCTGCTCTCGCCGACCTGCGCGGATCCGCTCTACCGGCGCAGCGTCCGGGTCAGCATGGGCGAGGTCTTCGCCATTCCCTATGCCTTCCTCGACGAGTGGCCGGGCGGGCTGGCGCAGCTCCGCGAGGCCGGGTTCACGCTGCTGGCGATGAGTCCGGCTGCTGACGGCGTACCGATGCAGGTGCTGAGCGACGCGCAGCGGGAGCGGCCGGCGCTGCTGCTGGGTGCGGAGGGGCCGGGCCTGTCCCAGCACGCGCTGAGCGCGAGTGACGTGCGCGTGCGCATCCCGATGCGGCGCGGGGTCGACTCGCTCAACGTCGCCGCCGCGACCGCCGTCGCCTGCTGGGAGCTGTGCCGCAGCGACCTCGCATGACTTACCGTTACGGTGATGTCCGTGTTCCCTACCGTCCGTGAGGTGCTCGCGCTCGACCCGTTCCGTTTCGGTGCGCCGAGGGTCGTCGCGGGTGAGGACGCGCTGGACAACCCGGTCCGCTGGGTGCACGTGGCCGAGGTGCCCGACATCGCCTCGCTGCTGCGCGGCGGCGAGCTCGTCCTCGCGACCGGCATCGGCCTGCCCGCCGACGACGCGGGGCTGCGCGGCTTCATCAACGACCTCGCCGACGTCGGCGTCTCGGGCTTCGTCGTGGAGCTGGGCCGCCGATACACCCAGAACCTGCCGAAGGTGCTGGTGGCGGCCGCCGAGAAGCGCGGCCTGCCGCTGATCGAGCTGCGCCGGGACACACCGTTCGTCCGGATCACCGAGGCGGTGCACGCGCTGATCGTGGACGCCCAGCTCACCGAGTTGCGGGCGACCGAGGAGATCCACCAGCGCTTCACCGACCTCTCGGTCGAGGGCGCCGAACCGGCCGAGGTGCTGCGGCAGGTCGCGGAGCTCTCCGGCAGCCCGGTGGTGCTGGAGAACCTCTCCCGCCAGGTGCTCGCCTACGACCCGGCCGGTGGCAGTGCCGCGCTGCTGCTGGACGGCTGGGAGAGCCACTCGCGCCGGATCCGGGTGCCGACCCGGACCGGTTTCGACGCCGACTCGGGCTGGCTCGTCACCACGGTTGGCGCCCGGGGCCAGGACTGGGGCCGGCTGCTGCTGCACGTGCGGGCCGAGCCCGCCAACCGGCTGCGGATCCTGCTGGAGCGGGCCGCCTCGACGCTGGCGCTGGGCCGACTGATCCGGCGCGACGCCGAGGGCCTGGAGCGCCAGCTCCACGCGACCCTGCTCACGGCGCTGTTGGACCACTCCCGCCCGGTCGACGAGGTGGCGCTGCGGGCCCGGGCGCTCGGCGTCACGCTGGAGCGCAGGCACCTGGTCGGCGTCGTCGTCCGTCCGCGCCACGACGGTGGCCACGCGCCCGCCGTGGCCGAGCAGGCGGAGTTGCGCGGGCTCGCCGAGGGCGTCGGGCAGGCCCTGCGTGACGCGAAGCTCTCCGGCCTCTCCAGCCTCCTCGACGACCATGCCGTGGGCGCGCTCATCGCCCTGCGCGGGCCCGCCGACGAGGAGGGCGCGCTGGGTGCCTTCGCGACGGCACTCCGACGAGTACGCCCGGAGTCCGCCCCCGTCATCGTCGCCGCCGGGACCGGGGTGGCCGACCTGCGCGAGGCCCGCCGCTCGCTGGTCGAGGCCCGTCAGGTCGCCGACGCGGCCCGCCACGACCACCGCCAGGTGCCCGTCTTCCGCCTGCCGCACGTGGGCCTCGCCGGGCTGCTGCACCTGCTGCGCGACGAGCCCCGGCTGCAGACCTTCGTCGAGCGGCAGCTCGGCCCGGTGCTCGCCCACGACGCGCAGCACCCGCGGGACACGCTGCTGCCGACGCTGCGGGTCTACCTGGAGCAGGGGCGCAACAAGTCGTCGGCGGCGGCCGAGGCGCACCTGTCCCGACCGGCCTTCTACGAGCGGCTGGCCCGGCTCGGGCGGATCCTGCAGGCGGACCTCGACTCGGTCGAGGCGTGCCTGTCGCTGCATGTCGCGCTGCTGGCGCTGGACGCCGTCCGCGACTCGTAGCCGGGTGACAGCGACCCGACACCCAATTACAGATCATTATGTTTGCATGTCTGCACCATCCCGCCCCAAGGAGGTTCAGATATGCGCAAACCCGCATGGCAGCGGCTCGTCCCGGCCGCAGCCGCCGTGCTGCTCGCCACTCTCGGCGCTGTCGCTCTCGGTACGCCGCCCGCCGCGGCCGCCGTACCCGACCGGCTCGGTTTCGTGCTCTGGAACGGTGGCGCCGTCGTACCGACCGGCACCACCCCGGCCGCCACGACCGTCACGCTGATCGGCGTCGGCCGCTACCAGGTCAAGTTCCCCGGACAGGGGATCGCCGGCGGCGTCGTGCACGTCACCGCGATCAACGCCGTGGCGCACTGGTGCCAGGCCGAGCAGTGGTTCCCGTCCGGTGTCGACGAGATCGCCTACATCCGGTGCTACAAGGCCGGCGGCGTCCTCGACTACACCGCCTTCAGTGCGATCTTCTACCGCAGCTCCGGCCCGAGCCCCTACGGCACCTACGGCTACGTCGACGCCAATCCCGGCGGCGGCACGATCAGCCAGTACAATGCGGCCGGTGCCGTCAACACCGTCACCCATGTCGGCGTCGGCAAGTGGCAGGTGAAGTTCCCCGGGATCGGGACCGCCGGTCCGAAGGACGGCAGCCTCCAGGCGACCGCCGTCAACAGCGCGACCGGTGCCCGCTGCAACATCGCCAACCTGGCGTCGACCCCGGCCCAGCAGGACGTCTTCGTCTACTGCTTCGCGTCGGCCGGCGCCCCGCTGGACACCCGGTTCACCCTGACCTACCAGTACCGGCCCTCGCTCTACGGCCGGGCGTTCGCGCCGAAGTACTACGGCTACTACCACTGGGTGCCGGGCGCCGGTCCGGCCTCGACCAACTTCAACTCGCAGCTCGGGTTCGGCGCCAACACCCCGGCGGTGGCCGGCGTCGGCCTGGTCACGATCAAGTTCCCGTCGATCGCGTTCCTGCCGGACACGCTGCAGGTCTCGACCTTCGGCACCGTGCCCAACTGGTGCAGCCTGAGCGCACCGTGGCAGCACTTCGGGACGGACACGGTGGCGCAGAACGTCAACTGCTTCACGGTCAACGGCACCCCGGTCCACTACGGGTTCTTCGCCAGCGCCAACTCCCTGCAGTAGGGATTCGCGGGGTGGCCGCCGGGGGAGCGGCCACCCCGCCTCGGTTGACGGTTCGTCAGGTCCACGGGCCCCGACCTGACAGGGTGGTGCTTGCGCTGCGCCCCTGATCAGTGGGAATGTCGAGTGATTCAGCTCACCCAGCCGCACTACGCCAAGGGGCGATAACGCATGACCACCGATGACCTGTTGGCACGCCACCGGGCCGTGATGCCCAACTGGATCAACCCGCTCTACGCGGACCCCATCGAGCTGGTCTCCGGCTCCGGTGCGCGGGTGACCGACGCGGCCGGCCGCACCTATCTCGACTTCTTCGGCGGCGTGCTGACGACGATGATCGGCTACGACATCCCGGAGATCGCGGACGCGGTCCGCCGCCAGCTCGACACCGGCATCGCGCACTCCTCGACGCTTTACCTCATCCGCAAGCAGGTGGAGCTGGCCGAGCGGATCGCCAAGCTCTCCGGCATCCCGAACGCGAAGGTCTTCCTCGCCAACTCCGGCACCGAGGCGAACGAGACGGCGCTGCTGCTCGCCACGCAGTTCCGGCGCAGCAACCAGATCCTCGCCGTGCGCAACAGCTACCACGGGCGCAGCTTCGGCGCGCTCGGCGTCACCGGCAACCGGGGCTGGTCGGCGTCGTCGCTGACCCCGGTCAACGTCTCCTACATCCACTCCGGCGAGCGCCTGCGCGGCATCTTCGCCGGGCTCTCCGACGCCGACTACATCGAGCGGTCCGTCGCCGACCTGCGCGAGGTGCTCGCGACCACCACGTCCGGCGATGTGGCGTGCCTGATCGCCGAGCCGATCCAGGGCGTCGGCGGCTTCGTCGCGCCGCCCGACGGGTTCTTCGGCGAGATCAAGAAGGTCCTCGACGAGCACGGCATCCTCTGGGTCTCCGACGAGGTCCAGACGGGCTGGGGGCGTACGGGTGAGCACTTCTGGGGATATCAGGCGCACGATGCCGTACCCGACATGCTGACCTTCGCCAAGGGCGTGGGCAACGGGTTCGCGCTCGGCGGCGTGGTGGCCCGGGGCGACGTGATGGACTCGCTCACGGCGACGTCGTTCAACACCTTCGGCGGCAACCCGGTCTCCAGCTCCGCGGGCTCGGCCGTCCTCGACTACCTGCTCGACCACGACCTGCAGGGCAACGCGGCCCGGGTCGGCGCGCTGCTGCACGAGGGCCTGCGCGCCCTGGGCAGCCCGGTCGTCGCCGAGGTCCGGGGCAAGGGCCTCATGATCGCGATCGAGTTCGTCCGGCCCGGCACGACGGACCCGGCGCCGGCCGTGGCGCTGCGCGTGCTGGAGGAGTGCAAGGCACACGGGCTGCTCGTCGGCAAGGGCGGCCTGCACGGCAACGTGGTCCGGATGGGCCCGCCGCTGACGCTCACCGAGGCGGAGGCGAAGGAGGGCCTCGACATCCTCGCCGACGCCATTCGCGCGGCCACCGATGCGGTGGCCGCGCGATGAACCACGTGACGCACTTCGTCGGCGGCAAGCCTTGGGAGCACGGCTCGGCCCGCCAGGGCGAGATCTTCAACCCCGCGACGGGCAAGGTCAGCGGCCGGGTCGACTTCGCCTCGGCGGCCGACGTCGACGCGGTCGTGACGGTCGCGGCGCAGGCCGGTCGCGCCTGGCGGGACGCCTCGCTCGCCAAGCGGACCTCGGTGCTCTTCGCGGTGCGCCAGCTCGTCCACGAACGGCGCGACGAGATCGCGGCGCTGATCACGGCCGAGCACGGCAAGGTGCTCAGCGACGCCGCCGGCGAGGTCCAGCGCGGTCTGGAGATCATCGAGTACGCCTGCGGCATCCCCTCCACCATCCGGGGCGGTTTCAGCGAGAACGTCTCGACGGAGGTCGACTCCTACTCGATCCGGCAGCCGCTGGGCGTGGTGGCGGTGATCTCGCCGTTCAACTTCCCGGCGATGGTGCCGCTGTGGTTCGTGCCGATCGCGATCGCGGCCGGCAACGCGGTGGTGCTCAAGCCGAGCGAGAAGGACCCGTCGGCGGCGACGCTGCTGGCACAGCTCTTCGCCGAGGCGGGCCTGCCCGACGGCGTCTTCAACGTCGTGCACGGCGACAGGGAGGCCGTGGACGCGCTGCTGGACCACCCGACGGTGAAGGCGGTCTCGTTCGTCGGCTCGACCCCGATCGCGAAGTACGTCTACGAGCGGGGCACCGCCAACGGCAAGCGGGTGCAGGCGCTCGGCGGAGCGAAGAACCACATGGTGGTCCTCCCGGACGCCGATCTCGACCTCGCCGCGGACGCCGCGGTCAACGCCGGGTTCGGCTCGGCGGGGGAGCGCTGCATGGCGATCTCGGTCGTCGTCGCGGTGGACCCGGTCGGCGACACCCTCGTCGACAAGATCAGCTCGCGGATGGCCGGGATCCGGACCGGCGACGGGCTGCGTGGCTGCGACATGGGACCGCTCGTGACCAGGCAGCATCTGGAGAAGGTGACGTCTTACGTCGATGCCGGGGTGAGTGCCGGTGCGACCGCGGTCGTCGACGGCCGGGGCGTCGAGGCCGACGGGGAGGGCGACGGATTCTGGCTCGGACCGACGCTCTTCGACCATGTGACACCCGAGATGTCCATCTATACGGATGAAATATTCGGACCGGTCCTCTCGGTCGTGCGTGTCCGAACGTACGATGAGGCGCTCGCGCTCGTCAACGCCAACCCCTACGGCAACGGCACCGCGATCTTCACCAACGACGGCGGTGCCGCCCGGCGCTACCAGCACGAGGTCGAGGTCGGCATGATCGGCGTCAACGTGCCGATCCCGGTGCCGATGGCGTACTACTCCTTCGGCGGCTGGAAGGCCTCGCTCTTCGGCGACAGCCACGCGCACGGCGCCGAGGGCGTGCACTTCTTCACCCGGGGCAAGGTCGTCACGAGCCGGTGGCTCGACCCGTCGCACGGAGGCATCAATCTGGGCTTCCCGACACAGCAGTAGCGCCACCGAAACACCACCGAAACGGCTCGCCGGCCTCCGCCGGCGGGCCGTTTCGCATTTTCACGGTCGTGTTACGGGGTTAGTTTGGTCGCCATTCTTACCGGCGCGCGGCCGAAGAAAGTTCATCACTAGGTTAATTCGGTCAAACTTCTCATCGGCCCCACAGCTCCTGTCGGTCGAGTGAGATTTATGGCATTCTCCCTGGTCATAGTGGGCGATGACACAGTTCGTGTGCCAGGCTCGCGCCGGTCGCCGGAGGTAACAGTTTGAAAACTTGGCCCTAACTCTTGACAGGAGGGGTCGTTCAGTAAGAACTTTTACCAGGAACAGTAAACAGTCCTTTCCAAAAGCTGTGTCACGACGAGAGGCGGGTCCAACGGTGGAACGCGAGGTGACGATCACCACGGCGGAGGCCGGGTTGGGTGTCGTCCCTGCGCCCCGGGAAGCCAGCCACCTGACCATCGCCGAGATCGACCACAGCGACAGCGTGCTCGCCCGGGTGCGGCTCCAGCTCCCCGAGTTCACCGGTGCCCTGCAGCGCGTCGCCGAGCAGGTCCTCGCCGACCCCGCCGGTGCCGCCCGGGCCACCATCGTCGAGCTCGCCGAGCGCAGCGGTACGTCGCCGGCCACGATCACCCGCTTCTGCCGGGCTCTGGGCTTCGAGGGCTACGCCGACCTGCGCCTGGGCATCGCCGGGGAGACCGGCCGGGCCGCCCGCGCCGGGTGGTCCGTCGACATCGGCCGGGAGATCCAGCCGACCGACCCGCTGGACCGCGTGCTCAACCAGATCATGGCCGCCGACACGCTCGCCATGCGCGACACCGCCGCCCGGATGGACTTCGCCGCCGTGGCGCGGGCCGCCGACGCGGTCGCCTCCGCCGGCCGGGTCGACATCTACGGCGCCTCCGGCAGCGCCCTGGTCGGCGAGGAGCTGCAGTTCTCGCTGCACCGCATCGGCGTACCCACCTGGGCCTGGACCGATATCCACAACGGCCTGGCCAGCGCCTCCCTGCTGGGCAAGGGCGACGTCGCGCTGGGTGTCTCGCACTCGGGCCAGACGCGCGAGACGATCGAGATGATCGCCGAGGCCGGCAGCCACGGCGCGACGACGATCGCGCTCACCAGCTTCCCGCGCTCGCCGCTCGCCGATGTCGCCGACATCGTGCTGCTCACCGCGACGCAGGCCACGACCTTCCGGCCGGACGCGCTCTCGGCCCGGCACCCGCAGCTCGTCGTGCTGGACCTGCTCTACATCGCGGTCGCCCAGCGGACCCACGAGCGCTCGCACGCCGCCTTCCAGCGCACGGCCCGCGCCGTCGAGGCGCACCGGATCAAGGAGGTGGCCGAATGATCTCCGCCGCCGCCTACGCCGAGAGGCTGCGCCCGCTGCTCGACTCCGTCGCCTGCCAGTCCGAGGCGCTCGACCAGGCAGCCGACCTCATCGCCGAGGCCCTGCGCGGCGACGGCGTGCTGCAGGCCTTCGGCGCAGGCCACTCCGAGGTCGTCGCCATGGAACTCACCGGACGGGCCGGCGGCCTGGTCCCGGTCAACCGGCTCTCGGTGCGCGACGTGGCGATCCACGGCGACGCTCCGCTCTCCGCGCTCGCCGATCCCAAGCTTGAGCGCGATCCCTCCATCGCACACCAGATCTACGCACTGGCGGCCCCGAGCCCCAGCGACGTGTTCGTGGTGGCGTCACAGTCCGGCATCCACGGCTCGGTAGTCGAGCTGGCGTTGCTGGTGAAAGAGCGCGGTCACTCGTTGATCGCGATCACATCGGTGGAGCACACGACCCGGGTGGCCGCCAGCCACCCATCCGGTCTGCGCCTCTCCGAGATCGCCGACGTGGTCCTGGACAACGGGGCTCCGTACGGCGACGCACTGCTGCCGCTGCAAGGCGGCGGCTTGGTCTGTGCGGCCTCAACGGTCACGAGTGCGCTGCTGGCGCAGTTGCTGACCGCGGAGATCGTGCGACGGTTCCAAGCCGTCGGTGAGGTTCCACCCGTGTACCTCTCCGCCAGCGTCCCCGGTGGGGACGCATATAACCACACCCTCGAGTCGCGTTACGCCGGGCGACTCCGGCGTACCGCCTGACCCGAACCGAGGAGACAAAGATGTCCACTACCCCCGACCTCAACCGTCGTAGCGTTCTGCGCCGTGCGGCGGCCGTAGGCCTGCTCGCCACTCCGGCCGCTAGCCTCCTCGCCGCGTGTGCAGGTGGCACCGACGACAAGGACGCCGACAAGGGTGCGACCAGCGCCGACAACCCGTTCGGCGTCAAGGAGGGCTCGACCGTCAACGTCGTCGTTTTCAACGGCGGCCTCGGCGACGAGTACCCGAAGTTCGACAAGACCCTGTTCAACGCCAAGCACCCGAAGGTCACGGTCAACCTGAGCTCGACTCAGAAGATCAAGACCGAGCAGCAGCCGAAGTTCGCCACCACCCCGGCCGACCTGATCAACAACTCGGGTGCCGACAACATGGCGAACGACGCCCTCATCAAGGACGGCGCGCTCGCCGACCTCGAGGACCTGCTCGCCGCCGGTAGCTGGGAAGACGCTGCGGTCAAGGTCAAGGACACCCTGCTCCCGGGCACCGTCACCGACGGCACCCAGCAGGGCAAGTTCTACATCCTGAACTACGCGTTCACCGTCTTCGGTGTCTGGTACAACCAGGCTCTGTTCGACAAGAACGGCTGGACCGTGCCGAAGACCTTCGACGAGTTCTTCACGCTGTCCGACAAGATCAAGGCGGCCGGCATCGCGCCGTTCACCTTCGCGGGCTTCTACCCGTACTACGGCCGTTGGGCGATCAACGCGTGGATCTGGCTCGCCGGTGGCGAGCAGGCGTTCATCGACATCGACAACCTGAAGGAAGGCGCCTGGAAGACCCCCGAGGTCACCGCCGCCCTGCAGGCCGTCGAGAAGCTCGCCAGCAAGACCGGCGGCTACACCCTCAAGGGTTCCGAGACGCTGACCCACACGCAGTCGCAGCAGGCGTTCCTCGACGGCAAGGCCGCCTTCCTCCCGGTCGGCACCTGGCTCGAGAACGAGATGAAGGCGACCATCCCGGCCGACTTCAAGCTGAAGATCGCCCCCTTCTGGAGCGTCTCCGGCTCCGACAAGGCCCCCTACGGCTCGGTTCAGGCCGGTGCCGGCGAGGGCTGGATCGTTCCGGCCAAGGCCCCCAACAAGGAGGGTGGCAAGGAGTTCCTGCGCGCCATGCTCTCCAAGGAGGGTGCTGGCAAGTTCGCTAGCCTGACCGCGTCGCTCGCGTCGCGCGCCGGCTCCGGTGACGCCGTCACCGACAAGCCGTCGCTCGAGTCGGCCAACGCCGTCATGAAGGCCGCGCCCGGCAAGCTGATCAGCTGGAAGTACGACGGCTGGTACGCGAGCTACGACAAGGCCAGCCAGGCCGGCATCGGCGAGTTCCTCGCCGGCCGCATCACGGCCGCGCAGTTCGCGGACCGGATGGAGGCCGCGGCCAAGGCCGTCGTCAAGGAGATCGCTGACGGCAAGGCCGTCAAGCAGACCCGTACGGCTGCCTGATAGCACTGCGGGACCGGGCGCCCTGCGGGGCGTCCGGTCCCAACAACGTATTTCCCCTCGCTGTCCCCCTTGTCGAAAAGAGCACGAAGATGCGGCATCGCAGAGCGCCCTTCATCCTGGGCTTCCTCATCCTGCCCGTCGTTATTTACGCCTGGTATGTGCTGGTGCCACTGGTTCAGACGATCTTCTACTCGTTCACGGACTGGGGCGGCTTCTCCCAGGACGCCCCGGACGTGGTCGGGCTGGACAACTACGTCGAGCTGGTCGGCGACAGCCTGGTCCAGAAGGCCTTCTGGCACAACGTCTTCTTCCTCGTGACGATCCCGCTCTTCACGCTGGGGCTCGCACTCTTCCTCGCGTTCCTGCTGAACGTGGGCGGACGGGGCGGCAAGGTCGGCATCCGCGGCGTCTGGGGCTCGGGGTTCTACAAGGTCGTCTTCTTCATCCCGCAGGTCCTCTCGGTCATCCTCGTCGCCATCATGTGGCAGGGCATCTACCGCGGTGACGGCGACGGCCTGCTCAACAGCCTGCTGGCGAAGCTCGGGCTCATCGACGACCCGCTCGCGTTCCACCAGGACCCGACGACGATCCTCGGTGTGCCGCAGAACCTGTTCTGGCTGCTGCTGATCTCGGTCTGGGGCAGCGTCGGCTTCTACATGGTGCTCTTCTCCGCCGCGATGACCTCGATCCCGAAGGACATCTACGAGGCCGCGCTGCTCGACGGCGCGAGCCGGTTCGCCTCCTTCTTCAAGGTCACCCTGCCGCTGCTGCGGGAGACGATCTCGACCGGCTGGATCTACCTCGGCATCGCCGCGTTCGACATGTACGGCCTGATCGTCACGATGACGCCCGGCCCCGGTGGTCCGGACGACTCGACGCAGGTTCTGGCGAGCGTCTTCAACTTCCACCTGAACCGCACCGGCCGGTTCGGCTACGGATGCGCGATCGCGGTCTCGATGATGATCATCGCTGTGCTGCTGTCCATGGCGCAGATGCGGCTCACCCGTCGCGAGAAGATCGAGTACTAGGAGCGCTTGGACATGAGCACAGTCACCGACACCCATCACGCGTCCGGTTCTCGTACCCCGGCCAAGCCCGCCAAGGCGAAGCGCGAAGGCGCCTTCTTCAGCGGCTTCTCGCACCTCTTCCTCGCCGCCTGGGCGCTGCTGGTGCTCTACCCGCTGTCGTGGGTGGTCATCTCGGCGTTCAAGTCGGACTCGGCGATCCTCAAGAACCCGCTCTCGCTGATCCCGGACGGCCTGCACTTCGACAACTTCTCGCGGGCCTGGACCAACGGCAAGTTCGCGTCGCTGTTCTTCAACACCATCGTGGTGCTGGGCGGCGGCGTGACGCTGACGATGCTGCTGGGCTCGATGGCCGCCTACGTACTGGCGCGCTACAAGTTCCCCGGCAACCGGCTGATCTACTACACCTTCCTCGTGGGCCTGACGGTGCCGATCTACGTCGCCGCCATCCCGTTGTTCAAGCTCACCGACCAGGTCGGCAAGGTGTTCCCGCCGCTCGGTCTGAACTCGCACGCCATGCTGATCCTGGTCTATGTCGGCTGGTCGCTGTCGTTCACCGTCTTCTTCATGCACTCGTTCTTCAACACGCTGCCGAACTCGGTGGCGGAAGCGGCGATGGTCGACGGCGCGAGCCACACCCGGCTCTTCTTCCAGGTGATGCTGCCGATGGCGAAGCCGGGCCTGGTCAGCATCGCGATCTTCAACATCATCGGCCAGTGGAACCAGTGGTACCTCCCGGTCCTGCTGATGAACCCGGCCGACTTCGCCGCCGAGAAGCACCAGGTGCTGGCGCAGGGCATGCTCGACCTCGCGGTCAACCAGGGCTACAAGTCGGACTGGTCCGGCATGTTCGCCGGTCTGACCATGGCGATGGTCCCGGTGCTCGTCGTCTACATCGCCTTCCAGCGGCAGGTGCAGGCCGGCCTCACCGGCGGCATCTCCAAGTAGCTCGGCTGTACCTCCTCCGAGGTCCGCGGCCCGTCACCCTTTTCCGGGGGTGCCGGGCCGCGTCCCGTTCCACCCCCGCATCGGTACGCCCACCGCAGCGCCCCCGTCAAGATCACGCCATCCGGGCCGCTAGTAGCGATGAGTGGTAGCAGTGAGGCGCGACGGCAGCGAGGCGCGACGGCAGCGAGGCGCGACGGCAGCGTTGGGTGACGGCAGCGTTGGGTGACGGCAGCGTTGGGCAGCGGCAGCGATGCGCGACGGCGCAGCGCGGCCAAGATCGCCGCAACTCTTCAAGAGTTGGTGCTATGGGGCCGGCTCTTCGTCGCCGCAGGGCCGAAGCGGGCGACCGAGGCGTCGTGTCGCCTAGCGTGCGGATCGAGCCCGGTGCTCCCGCACGGTGCTCAAGGTCGTGCTGTTTCCCGGAAACAACCCCCTCAGAGCATGCCGGTAGCGCCTATTTCCGGGATAAAGCGCGATCATCGCCCGGGGTAGGGGCTGTTTCCCGGAATTAGCGCGATCATCGGCGTGATGTCGCCGCTGAGGAGCGGTGTGCACGAGTGGCGGTGAGGCGCGTCATGGAGCGGTGTGCGGCGTCATGGTGCGGTGTGCGGCGAGGTGTGGCGTGAGGCGGAATATCTTCGCCCAGCCTGGCGGTACCTGCGCCGAGCCCTTGATCGTGTTCTTTCCCGGAAACTGTCCCCTCAGTGCACCTCGGTAGGGCCTATTTCCGGGAAAGAACACGATCATCTGCCAGGGTAGGGGCAGTTTCCCGGAACTAGCGCGATCATGCGGGCGGGCGGTGGCGGCGGGCGTGCGGCGGCGGGCGGCGGCGGGCGGCAGCCGCGGCGGCGTGTGGCGGCGGCGGGCGGCAGCCGCGGCGGCGTGCGGCGGCGTGTGGCGGCGGTGGGCGGCGGCGGGCGGCAGCCGCGGCGGCGTGCGGCGGCGGTGGGCGGCGGCGGGCGGCAGCCGCGGCGGCGTGCGGCGGCGGGTGGCGGCGGTGGGCGGCGGCGTGCAGCGGGCGGCAGCCGCGGCGGCGTGCGGCGGCGGGCGGCGTGCGGCGGCGGGCGGCGGCGTGCGGCGGCGGTGGGCGTGCGGCGGCGGTGGGCGGCAGCGGCGTGCGGCGGCGGCGGGCGTGCGGCGGCGGTGGGCGTGCGGCGTGCGGCGGGCGGCACGGGCAGCGGCGGGCGGCGGGCGGCACGGGCAGCGGCGGGCGGCGGGTGTCGGGTGTTTGGGAGGGTGGGGGTGGCGGTGTTCGGGCAGGTTGTGGGGGATGTCTGACCTGGGTGCCATGATGGCCGGGTGTTGATCGCGGTGGCCGACGGTGCGCTCTGCGAGCTGGCGCCCGACGGCACGCCGGCCGGGCCGGTGCGTCCCGTGACGGAGTTCGCCGCGGAGGTCAGAGCACATCCCGACGCGCGCTGGGTGCTCGCGTCCACCGAGACCCTCTATCCCGAGCTGCTCCGTGCCGGTGTCCGGCTGGCCCGCTGCCACGACCTGGAGCTCACCGAGGCACTTCTGCTGGGCCACGAGGGCCGCTGGGGCGAGCCGCGGTCCGTCGCCGCCGCACACGCCCGCCTGGCGGGAGCACCGGTGCCACCCGACCCGCCCGCCCGGCAGGCCGACGCACCCGGCGACGCGCAGGCCACCCTCTTCGCGGAGCAGGCGCCGTCGGTCGGCATCCACGAGGTGATCGCGGTCCACGCCGAGCAGCTTCGCCGGATGGCGGCGGCCGAGCAGCCGGGGCGCTTCCGGTTGCTGGTGGCGGCGGAGTCGGCGAGCGGGCTGGTCGCGGTGGAGATGGGCGAGGTGGGCCTGCCGTGGCACGCGGCGACCCATGATGAGCTGCTGACGGGGCTGCTCGGCGAGCGCCCGGCCGCCGGTGGGCCGCCGCGGAAGCTGGTGGCGCTGACCGAGCAGATCACCTCGCTGCTGGGCGCACCGGGGCTGCACCCGGATTCACCGGCCGAGGTGCGCCGGGCGCTGCGCCGGATCGGCATCGACGTGCCCAACACCCGGGCCTGGACACTGCGCAAGATCGAGCATCCGGTCATCCCGGTCCTCATTGAATACAAGGAGCTCTATCGGATCTGGACCACGCACGCGTGGGGGTGGCGATCGCAGTGGGTGCGCGACGGGCGGTTTCACCCGGCGTACATCCCGGGGGGTGTGGTTTCGGGTCGTTGGGCGACCCGGGGCGGCGGTGCGCTGCAGATCCCGGCCGTGTTGCGCGGCGCCGTGCGGGCGGAGCCCGGCTGGCGGCTGGTCGTCGCCGACGCGGGGCAGCTGGAGCCGCGCATCCTCGCGGCGGTCTCGCGGGATCCGGGGCTGTGCAAGGCGGCAGGGTCGGGCGACCTCTATGAGGCGCTGGCGAAGGAGTCGTTCAAGGATCGGGCTTCGGCGAAGCTGGCGCTGCTCGGCGCGATGTACGGGCAGACCGGCGGCTCCGCGGCGCCTGCCCTGGCGGTGCTGCGGGGGCGTTACCCGCTCGCCTGGGAGGTGGTGGAGGAGGCGGCCCGACAGGGGGAGTACGGCGGATTGGTGCGGTCCTGGCTGGGGCGGACCTGCCCGCCGACCTCGGCGCACTTCGACTTCGGAGCGGGTGAGGGCGGCGAGGGGGCGAAACCGGACGCGAGTGCGCGGGCGCGGGGGCGGTTCACCCGCAACTTCGTCATCCAGGCGACGGCGGCGGAGTGGGCGGCGACGCTGCTCGCCCTGGTGCGCCAGGAGCTTTGGGACATCCCGGCCGAGCTCGTCTTCTTCCAGCACGACGAGGTGATCGTGCACTGCCCGGAGGAGTTCGCCGAGCGGGTCGCGCAGGTGGTGACGGCTGCCGCCGTGCGGACGGGCCGGGTGCTCTTCGGCGACGCGACGGTGCACTTCCCGCTGCAGGCGCGGATCGTGGAGTCCTATGCGGAGGCCAAATAGCAACGGGACGGACGGCCCGCGTGCGGCCATCCGTCCCGGAAGTCTGCGCGGCTAGAGCTCGATGTCGAATTTCCGCAGCACCGCATTGCCGATCAGCGCTATCCCGGAGGCGATGGAGACGATGGTGAATGCCCCCTGGAGCACGAACTTCTCGACCTTGCCGCCGACCTCGACCGAGATCGCGTTGGGTACGCCGATCATGCGCCACATCTGGACCTGCTTGATGCCGGTGGGGATCGGCCAGAGGATCGGTACGCCGGCGCTGGTGATGATGTCGCCCATCAGGTGGACGAAACAGCCGACACCGAGGGCGAATCCCAGGAGCGGATAGCCGTGGCCGGCGTCGAGGTTGACGAAGGCGTACCACGCGGCGGCGGCGGAGACGGCGGTGGTGATGAGCCAGCCGGCCTTCTTGGCCCAGCTCTCGAAGATGCCGCGGACGGCGAGACCGATCGTGAAGAACAGGATCGAGAGCACCGCCCACTTGCCGAACTGCGTGCAGAGATAGGTCGCGCCCCAGCCCATCAGCACCGTGAAGGGCAGCGTGTGGGTGAAGGTGCGGTGCCCGTTGTCGCGCTTGGGGTCGTGCTGGAGCCGGGTCGCGGTGTAGATGCCGACCGAGATCTTCTCGACCACCTCGGCGACGAACATCGAGACGCGGCCGAAGGTGTGCGCCACCGTCGCGCCGCCCTGGCCGGTGGTGACCTTGCCGGAGAGGTCGAGGTCGGGCAGGAGCGCGCCGCCGGCGCAGACTGCGGTGCCCAGCGCCAGGTAGAGCGGGGACTGGTGGTAATCGAGGAACTGGTCCCCGACCCAGGATCCCGCCAACCACACCGCCGCGCCTGACAGCGCGTGCGAACGACCCATCATGATGGGTGCCCCTCCCCAATTCGGAACGGCATGCCTGGTGAGGTCACCTAGCACGCCGTTCCCTGCCAAAGTCGCGATCACTGTGCCAAATCGGCGACCGATACGCAATCGGCCGATTCTCTACTGTGGAGACAGTGATCAATGAGTGCCGTGAGCAGCTCGGGGCCGTGTTCGGTGAGTACCGATTCCGGGTGAAATTGGACCCCCGCATAGCCCGGTCCGCGCATCGCGTGTACGAAACCCGTCACCGCGTCTCGAGCGAGTTCCGAGTCGCCGTGGCGGTCCACATCGGAGACGGCGGTGAAGGTGGAGTAGTAGCCGACCCGCCGGGACTCTCCGAACAGATCGATCTCCATCGGGGTGCCCTGCAGTGGAACCTCCCGCCGGTGCAGGGAGATCCCCAGCTCGGCGGCGAGCACCTGGTGGCCGAGGCAGACCGCGAGCAGTGCGCCCGTGCCCAGGCGGTGGCGGACGACCTCGCGCAGCGCCACGATCCGCGGCTCGCCGACGTCGGCCGGGTCACCGGGCCCGGGACCCGCGACGACCAGGTCATAGTCGTCCAGGCGGGCGAGCGCGTCGAGCGCGTGCACCCGGTCGACCTCCATGCCGAGCGCTTTGAGCAGGTGGGCGAGCATGCCGGTGAAGGTGTCCTCGGCGTCGACGATCAGCGCCGAGCGTCCCGCGAACGGCGCGTTGACCACGGGCGCCCGCGCCGTCAGCCAGAAGGGCGAGAGCCGGTCGTTGCGCGCGGCCAGGGCCGCGATCACCGCTGGGTCGTCGGCGAGCCGGGTGGGGGAGGCGGGTCGCGCCGCCGCGGGCCGCATGCCCAACGCGGCGAGTACGCCGGCCGCCTTCGCATGCGTCTCCGCCACCTCGCCGGCCGGGGTGGAGTCGCGGACCAGGGTCGCGCCGACGGGCACCCGGACCGTGCCGTCGGCGGCGAACTCGGCGGTGCGGATGAGGATCGGCGCGTCGAGCCGCTGCCCGCCGATGTCGTCGTGGTCGAGCAGGGCCAGCACGCCGCCGTAGTAGCGGCGTCCCCGCTGCTCGTGCCGGGCGATGACGCGGCAGGCGTTCTCGATCGGGCTGCCGGTGACGGTCGGTGCGAACATCGTCTCCCGCAGCACCTCGCGTACGTCCAGGGTGGAGCGTCCAGCCAGCAGATACTCGGTGTGGGCGAGGTGCGACATCTCCTTGAGGTAGGGCCCGACGACCTGGCCGCCGCCCTCGGCGACCACCGCCATCATCTTCAGCTCCTCGTCGAGCACCATCGCCAGCTCGTTGACCTCCTTGGGGTCGGCGAGGAAGCGGAGCAGCCCGTCGCGATCGGCGCCGCCGGCCGGATGGCGGTAGGTACCCGAGATGGGATTCATCAGGGTCAACCCGTCGTCGACGCTGACGTGGCGTTCGGGACTCGCCCCCACGAACGTGTACTCGCCCGTGTGGACCAGGAACGTCCAGTAGGCGCCCCGCTCCTGCGAGAGCAGGTGCCGCAACGCCGTCAGCGCGGCGGTGAGCGGCTCGGCGACGCGGGCCCGCCGGGTGCGGTGGATGACGAAGTTGGACCCCTCGCCCCGGCCGATCTCGTCGCGCAGCACCCGGGCCACGATCCGCTCGTAGGTCTCGTCGTCGACGTCGAACCCGAGGTCGGTGAGGTCGAAGGGCTCGTTCGGCAGGGCGGCGACCACGTCGGCGACCGGCACCTCGCGCAGGTCGTGGCTGGTCAGGCAGAGCAGTTCGGCGCTGTCCTCGATGACGGCGAAGCCGCGCTCGGCGATCTGGCGGTGCGGCACCACCGCGAGCGTTCGCATGCCCTTCCGCATCGGGATGTCGGCGAGGCGCGACACCGATGTCACGTCGCCGGTGAGGAGGTCGACGTGGTCGCGCCCCTCCCGTCGGAGCAGCGCGAACGGGCTGTGACCCGACAGGATCGTGGTGAGGTGCATGAGTGCTTCTCCTGCGTCAGGGCGGCTCTCCCGGTGCGGGGCCGCCGGTTCGCAGAAACGAAGAAGGCCGCCTCGTCGAGGCGGCCGCGGTGGTGAGACACGCGTTGAAAGGGCCGCCGGTCAGGCGTGCCACCAGTTCAGTCGCGCGGTCATGGCCGAGACCATACCGGTTGGCCCAGAGAAAGTCACGCACCTATTGAATTGTCGATTGACTATTCGTTCGCGGCGCGCTAGGCGGTAACATAGCCACGGTCAGGCCTGGGGGACGGGAGTAACCGCGATGTGGGGACGACTGCGCAGCCGACGGCAGATCCCCGTCGCCGACCATCCCGAGACCACGTCCGACCATGCCGCCGCCGTTGCGCGCAGCACCGTCAACGACATCGTGCTCAATCTCGCCCGGCGCAGCCAGACCCTCGTCGAGCGGCAGCTCCGCCTCCTCGACGAGCTCGAGCGCGACGAGAAGGATCCGGATCGGATGGCAGCCCTCTTCCGCCTGGAGCACCTGGCGGCGCGGATGCGGCGTACCAACGAGAATCTGCTGGTCCTGGCTGGTGGCGCGGGTCGCCGACGGACCCGGCAGGCGGTGCCGCTCGCGGCCCTGGTCCTCGCCGCGGTCGCCGAGATCGAGCAGTACCAGCGGGTTCGCGCCGAGGTCGAGGACGGCCTGGACGTCGTCGGCTACGCCGCGGCGGACCTGGTGCACCTCATCGCGGAGCTGCTCGACAACGCCGCCAACTTCTCGCCGCCGGTCAACCCGGTGCGCGTGGTCGGTCGCCGGGTCCGCAGCGGCGCCGAGCTGATCATCACCGATGAGGGGATCGGCTTCGAGCACGACGCGATGGCCGAGGCCAACGCGATGCTCGCCGCGCCGCCGTCGGTCGACGCCGCCGTCACCGAGCGGATGGGCCTCGTGGTCGTGGGGCACCTCGCCGCCCGCCACGGTGCGCTGGTCCGGATCAGCCGGGCGAGCCCCGGCACCTCGGTCACGATCACGCTGCTCGACCGGCTGCTCGCCAACGGCGCGACTCCGCCGGTGCAGCCGCGCCCCTCCGTCGCGGAGAACCCGATCAACGAGACGACGGTGCGCCTGCCGCTGCGCGTGCCGATGGCCAACCTGCCGACCTCCGAGCCGCAGGGAGTGGGAAAGGCCAGCTCGGAGCCGACCGCCGTCCCCGTGCTGACCAGGCTCTACAATGGACTAAGAGGGTCCGGCGGCGGCAGCGACACGGTCCGACTAGGTTTATAAGTAGTCGGATGTGACGGATGCCGGCGTGGGGAGGGTTGAGATGGCGACCAATACGGTGAGCGCCCCGGCGGCGGAACTGCACTGGATGATCAGCGCATTCGCGCAGAAGGTGCCGGGTGTCGCGCACGCCGCAGTCGTCTCCTCCGACGGACTGCCGCTCTCCGCCTCCGCCGCGCTGCCGCCGGAGCGGGCCAGCCAGCTCGCCGCGGTCGGCGCCGGGCTGCACGCGATCGCCAAGGCGGTCATCCCGCACACCGACTCGTTCGAGGTCCGGCAGACCGTCGTCGAGATGAGCGGCGGCTTCGTCCTCGTCATGCAGGTCGCCGACGGGTCGATCCTGATGACGCTCGCCGCGCCCGACTGCGACCTCGGCACCATCGGCTTCGAGATGACCCGCCTGGTCAAACAGGCCGGCGAGATGCTCACCCCCGACCTGCGCGCGGAGCTCCTCGCGCCATGATCGAGCCGGTTGCGCTGCTGCTGATCGAGCTCGGCGCCCGGGAGATCGACCATCCGGGCGGCACCCTCCTCGCCCACCTGCACCGCGTCCACGACCTGCTCGCCGACTGGGGCGCCCGGCCCGCGCTGCAGCTCGCCGGGCTGGGCCACGCGTGCTACGGCACCGACGGGTTCGCGCCGTCGCTGCTCTCGCTCGACGAGCGGGACCGCCTCGTCGCCGTGGTCGGCGCGGAGGCGGAGGCGATCGCCTACCGCTACGCGAGCTGCGACCGGAGCTACACCTACGCGCATCTCGTCGACGACGCCGACCAGTTCCGGGACCGCTTCGCCGGGGTGGTGACGTCACCGACACTCGATCAGCGCCGGGACTTCGCCGAGCTCACCGCCGCCAACGAGCTCGATCTGGTCCGGGTGAATCCGGAGCTGCGAGAGCGCTACGGTCCGGGGCTGCGGCGACTCTTCACCAGGCTGCGCCCGCTGCTGAGCGAGGCGGCCCGGCGGGCCTGCGACGACGGGCTGCCCCCTGCGGATGCGTCCGAGCGGCTACGGTAAGGGAATGTCGCAGATCGATGCCGTAACCGGTCGGCGCCGGTGGCGCTGGATCGTCGCCCTGCTGGTCGCGCCGATCCTCCTCATCGGAGTGGCGGTCGTCGGCTGGACCTACTATTACGACAGCGTGGAGTCGATCGTTCCGGACAGGCAGCCGGCCGGTGATCGAGCCATGTCGGCGCAGCTGCCGGAGACGGCCCGCAGAGCCTTTGTCGCCGCCATCGAGCCGGGGTTCCTCGAGCACAGCCCCGGCGGGTTCGCCGGGGTCGATCCGGCGGAGCTGACCAGGGGCTACGTTCGCCTCGCCACCCAGGACGACGACGGCGGCCTCCGCGAGACGATCATCGCCGCGAAGCTGGAGGCGGAGTACAGCCTCGAGGAGATCCTCCTGCTCTACCTGGACCGGGCCGACTTCGGCAGTGGACGGATCGGGGTGCAGGCCGCCGCGCTCGGGGTCTTCCGGCACGACGCCGCGAAGCTGACCCTCGCCGAAGCCGCCGCGCTCGGCGCGATGCTCAACGGCACTCCCCGGGCCGAGCGCCAGATCCGCTGGGCGGAGATCCTGCGCGAGATGCTCGACCGGGATTGGATCAGCCAGGCGCAGCTGGCGAAGCTCACATTCCCGTCGGCCGCGTCGTCGGCGTGACACCGCGTGCTATGAACTGACGATGACTGCTGACCTGATCGGTGCGGTGATCGGCGCGTTGCCCGAGTCCGAGGGGCGCGTCGTCATCGGCATCGCCGGTGCGCCCGGTGCGGGGAAGACGACGCTCGCCGACGAGGTCACCGAGGAGCTCATCCGGCGTTACGGCGAGGGCGCCGCCGTCTCCGTGCCGATGGACGGGTTCCACCTCGCCAATGTGGAGCTGCGGCGGCTCGGCCGGGCGGATCGCAAGGGTGCCCCGGACACCTTCGACGCGCTGGGATACGTGGCCCTGCTCGAACGGCTGCGGCGGGACGTGGACGACACGGTCTACGCGCCCGCCTTCGACCATGTGCTCAACGAGGGCGTCGCCGGGAGCATCCCGATCCACCCCGGCACCCGCTTCATCGTGACCGAGGGCAACTACCTGCTCGTACCCACCGCGCCCTGGGATCGGGTCCGCTCGCTGCTGGACGTCGCGGCCTTCCTGGAGGCCGACGATGCGCAGCGATTGCCTGGCCTGCTGGCGCGGCAGCGCAGCAAGGGCCTGTCGGAGGAGGCGGCGCGGGAGTGGGTGTTCCGCAGCGACGAGGCGAACGCACGGCTCATCGCCACGACCCGCGACCGGGCCGGGCTGATCCTGCGGAGGTGAGGGTGTTGAATGGGACCATGCGCAACCTGATGGAACCGCCCGCCACGCTGCTCCCCGCCGACGACGCCGCCGCCGCGCTGCTCGCAGCGGGCGACCCGGCGAAGGCCGCCGCAGCTCACCCGACCTACAGCGACGCGTGGGCGGCGCTGGCGAAGCGGGCACTCGACGGCGGCGACGCGGTCACCGCCTACGCCTTCGCCCGCACGGGCTACCACCGCGGCCTCGACCAGCTGCGCCGCGCGGGCTGGAAGGGCGCCGGTCCCATCCCGTGGTCCCACGAGGCCAACCGGGGCTTCCTGCGCTGCCTGCACGTCCTCTCGCAGGCCGCCGCAGAGATCGGCGAGACCGACGAGGCGGAGCGCTGCGCGACGTTCCTGCGTGACAGCGACCCGGCCGCGGCCGAGGCTCTCGCCTAGGTCTCACCCTGACAAAAGGCCCGGCCGTCGTTAGCATCCGGAGCATGCCCACACCCCCGCAGCACGACCAGATCCACTACCTGCTTCAGCTCGCCGCCACCGATCCGGGGCGCGACTACAAGCGGCGGCTGCTCGCCGAGCTCGACCTGCGGCGCGGCCACACGGTGCTGGATCTGGGCTGCGGGCCCGGCGCGGACCTCGCCACGATGGCCGATCGGGTCGGCGAGCAGGGCATGGTCATCGGCGTCGACCACGACCCGGCGATGGTCGAGGCGGCCCAGCACCAGGTCGAGCAGCCCAACATCGAGGTCCGGCTCGCCTCGGGCTCGGCGCTGCCGCTCGACGACCACAGCGTCGACCGGGCCCGGATCGACCGGGTGCTGATGCACGTGGAGAGCCCCGCCGCGATCCTCACCGAGGTGGGCCGGGTGCTGCGGCCGGGTTGCCTGCTCGGCCTCGTCGAGCCGGACTGGGACACGCTCACCTTCGACGCCCCCGACCTCGCCACCACCAGGGCATATACGCGTTACGTCGCGGACCGGGTGATCCGCAACGGCACGATCGGGCGGCAGCTGACCCGGCTCGCCATGGAGGCGGGATTCGCCGTGCAGTCGATCATCCCGACGCCGATCGTCTTCGGCAGCTTCGCCGCCGCCGACCAGATCCTGCGGATGGGCAGCGTCGCGTCGCGGGCGGTCGCCGACGGCGCGATCGAGGCGGATGCGGCGGAGGCGTGGCTGGCGAGCCTGTCGACCGGGCCGTTCCAGGCGGGGTTCACCTTCTACACGGTGATCGCCGAGACCGCGGCGTGATCGGGGCGGCGGTGTCGTGATCACGGTGGCTGCGCTGCGATCGCAGGGCCGCGCCGTGATCGCGGAGCCCCGCAGCGCATAGATGTCAGCCGATCATGTCATTGACATGAATCATCCTCATGCGAATGATCGAAAAGTATGACTATCACTGGAGCTGACGCAACGCCAGGACCGGAGGGCGGCGCCGACGCCGACGTCGCCCTGCTGGCCCAGTTCGGGTACCGCCAGGAGCTGCGACGCAAGCTCTCCGGCTTCTCCAACTTCGCCGTCTCCTTCTCGATCATCTCGGTGCTGGCAGGGTGCCTCACGTCGTACTCGATCGCGATGGCCAACGGCGGGCCTGCCGCGATCACCCTCGGCTGGCTCGGCGTCGGTGTCATGGTCACCGTCGTCGCGCTCGCGATGGCCGAGATCTGCTCGGTCTATCCGACCGCCGGCGCGCTCTACTGGTGGGCGTTCGCCCTGGCCCGGACCAACAAGGCGGCCTGGGCCTGGTTCGTCGGCTGGTTCAACTTCCTCGGCCAGGTCGCGGTCACCGCGGCGATCGACTTCGGCGCGGCGCTCACGACGACCGCCTTCCTCAACCTCACGGTCGACCTCCCGGTCACGACGCTCAGCACCTTCACGGTCTTCCTCGTGATCATCGCGCTGCACGGGCTGCTCAACACCTTCGGCGTCAACCTCGTGAAGATCCTCTCCGATGTGAGCGCCTGGTGGCACATCGTCGGGGTCGCGGTGATCGTCGGCGTCCTCGTCGTCGTGCCCGACAAGCACTACGACCTGCGCGATGTCTTCCTGCAGACCGCCAACGCCACCGGGCTCTCGGGTACCGGCGCCGCCGTGCTCGCGTTCCTGCTCGGCCTGCTGATGGCGCAGTACACGTTCACCGGCTACGACGCCAGCGCCCACGTCTCCGAGGAGACCCACGACGCGCAGATCGCGGCACCGCGCGGGATCGTCAGCTCCGTCGTCGTCTCCGTCATCGCCGGGTTCGCGCTGCTCTTCGCGGTGACCTGGGCGATCCAGGATTACGACGGCGCGCTCGGCTCGGCGACGAAGTTCCCGCCGGCCCAGATCTTCATCGATGCCGCCGGCAACGATCTCGGCATCTTCCTGCTCTTCATCTGCGTGGTCGCCCAGTTCTTCTGCGGCATGGCCTCCGTCACCGCCAACTCCCGCATGGCCTACGCGTTCAGCCGCGACGGCGCCCTCCCCGGCTCCCGCCTGTGGAAGAAGGTCAACCCCCGCACCGGTACGCCCACCAACTCCATCTGGCTCTGCGTGGTCTGCTCCACCCTCCTCGTCCTGCCGTCCCTGTGGAACACCACGGCCTACCTCGCCGCCACCGCCATCTCCGTCATCGGCCTCTACGTCGCCTACGCCACCCCCATCTACCTCCGGCTCCGCAACCCCGACTTCGTCCAGGGCCCCTGGAATCTGGGCCGCTACAGCCGCCCCATCGGCTGGATCGCCGTCATCTGGGTGGGGCTCATCTGCGTACTGTTCGTCCTGCCCGGCGTCTACCCCATCACGGTCGCCAACTTCAACTACACCATCGCGGCCGTAGCCCTGGTCCTGGGCGGAGCAGCCCTCTGGTGGACGCTGAGCGCCAAACACTGGTTCACCGGCCCCAGAACAACCATCACCACCCCAACGGAGTAAACCCAACGGTCACCTCCCACCGTCCCTCCGCAACCCGCCGCGGCCACCTGGACCCACCCCGGGGTTGGGGGGCAGATCGACTCAGGCAGGGATCAAGCCTGACCGCCCTGCCTGAGTCGATCTGCCCCCCCAACCCCGCCCACGACGCACGCAGGCCTGACCGACCCACGACGCAGCCAAACCCCGCACAACACGCATAATGGCCTCGTGTTCACCCTTGCCGAAGCACGAGAGCACTTCGCCGCGCTCAAGCCCCGCATCCAGCAGCTCATCACAGAGCGCGCAGATCTGGCCGAGCTCCGCGCCGACCTCGCCCAGCACGGCGAGAGCCCGTTGGGCGGACTCGCCGAGGCCAAGGCGCTGGAGGCGAGGCTCTTCGCCGTGCTGGAAGAGATCTCCGAGCAGGAGGTCCAGGTCAAGGGCTACGCTCCGGTGCTGCTCGACTACCCCGGCGAGCACGACGGCCGCCCGGTCCTGTGGTGCTGGCTCGAGGGCGACGAGGACATCTCCTGGTACCACCGCGCCGACTGCGGCTTCCCCGGCCGCCGCCCGATCTAGCTCAGCGGCAGATATTCGTCGTGCGCGTGGTCGGCGACCGCCGCACCGGTGATGGTGGCCTTCATCGGGAGGAACTCCAGGCAGAGGCGGATCGCCTGGGGGAGCAGCGGCCGGGGCACGCGCATCGACATGGTCACGTGCGGCACCCAGGCGCCGGGCCGGTAGACGTCGAATCCGCTGATCCCGGCTGCGTCGAGCCGCTGATGCACGGCCGCGTGGTGCGCGAGCAGCTCCGGGGTGGGGACCGGCCCGAGCCACAGCACGCGCCCGACGAACTGCCCGCAGAAGTCGAGGTTGACCTCGAGCGGCGGCGCGGCGGCGAGGCCGTCGAGCGCTGCGGCGATGGCGGGCCCGTCCAGGCGTTCCGCGCCGGTCAGGCTCAGGTGGGGCCGGTGCCGCCCGTCGAGCAGCCGCTTCATGGTTTGTACGCCGACCTCCTCCAACGCCGTCCACAGTGTCCGGATGCGCTGCTGGGTGACGTGATCGAAGTAGAGCTCCAGGGCGGCGACCATGCGCGGAACGCTAGATCCTCCGGCATGATCGCCGCAACCTGGTTAGCTATGCCGGTGTGCAGGTCACCGCAGGTGCGTTGTTGACGCCGCTCCAGTTGGCGTTGAAGCCGAAGCCGATAGTCCCGCCGACCGGGATGGTGCCGTTGTAGCTCATGTTCTTGACCGTCACGGTGCCGCCGGCCTGCGTGTAGGCCCCGTTCCACAGCTGCGTGACGACTTGGCCGTTGCCGAAGACGAGCACGACGGTCCAGCCGGTGATCGGGACGCTGCCGGTGTTGGCGACGGACACCTCGGCGCCGAAGCCGGTGTTCCACTGGCTGCCGACCTTGTAGGTGGCGGTGCAGCGCTTACCCGCCTGAGGTGAGCCGGACGGCGACGGCGATGCCGAGGGCGACCGGGACGCCGACGGCGACACCGACGGCGAGGCGGAGGGCGACCGGGACGTGGACGGAGAGACCGACGGCGAGCCGGTGGCCCCGCTGAGCAGCGCGGCGAGCGGCGGGTACCACTTGTCGGACATCTTCTGATCGCCCGCGGCGTTGGGGTGCACCCCGTCGTAGGTGTCGGTCGCCGTCGAGAAGCCGGTGAACTGGTCGACGACGGTGATCGGCGACTGCGCCGTGGTCTTGCCGCCGGCCCAGGCCGGGATCGCCGCGTTGAAGTCGATGACCCGCTGCCCGCACGGGGTGCAGGACGACGGGTTCATCGGGATGATCTTCGCGACGAGGATCTTCATGTTGGGGTTGCTGGCCCGCATCTGATCGACGAGCTTGCTGAACGCGGTCAGGATCGTCGCCGGTGCGATGCTGCTCCACACGTCGTTCGTACCGAGGTGCATGACGACGATGTCGGGCAGCGTGGCGCTGAGCCAGCCCGGCAGCTGGTTCTGGTTGGCGATGTTGGTGGCGAGGAAGCCGCCGTGGCCCTCGTTGTCGCCGTCGTGCGCGACCGCGCAGCCCTGCGGCGGCAGCGTCCCGACGAAGTCGATGTTGGTGTAGCCGCTGCTCTGCAACCGCTGCCACAGCAGCGAGCGCCAGCAGCCGGGGGAACCGGTGATCGAGTCGCCGAGCGGCATGATGCGCACGGGTGCCGCTGCGGCGGAGACGGCGGGTTGCGCGATGACGAACGCCAGCGCAGCGACGACGGCTGCTACTGCGGCCGCCAGCGCGGCTCGGGGAGCGGGCCTTGCCATGGGTGTGGTCCCTTCGCAATGCGCGCAGAGTGGCACCGCCGCCCCTGCGGGCACCTGCGCGAAGACAGGTGTCGACGGACGCTGCCGAGCGGCCCGGCTCCCAACGGGCCGACATCGTCCGAAGTAGATGCTATGCGCCCCACCCCGCCGGCGCCAGCGCCCCCACCCCCCTGAACTTTAATGCTGGACACGCCGCCAACGGTGCAACAAAAGTCAGGATCAACTCCACGATGGATGTTGATCCTGACAGTTGTTGCGGAATCTACGGCGTGTCCAGCATTAAAGTTCAGGTTTGGGGGTTTCGCGGTCGCGGCGGCGCTGCCAGCGCAGCGGTCCGGGGTGCACAGCCCAGATCAGGCGCCGCCACCACGGGCGCCGCGCCTTGAGCTCGTCGATGAAGGCGGTCGCCCGCCCGGTGGCCGCGTCGGCGTCGACCTGGACGCTGCCCCCGGCGGCGAACGTCACCGCGTTGACCTGGCTCGCCAGCTCGGTCAGCGGTGGAGCGGGCAGCCGGACGTGCTTGCCGCCGAGGGGCGCGGCTGCGGCCTCCTGGGCGTGCTGCGCGATCTCGGCCGCCGAGAGCGACGAGCCGGGGCGGCTCCCGGCGAGCCGGAGCGCATCGGTCACCTCCAGCCAGGCGCCGGTGACCCGGTCGGCGGGGCTGCCCTCGTCGAGGCGCCGACGACGCAGTGCCTTGCGTCCGATCAGGATGATCGCCAGCGCGCCGGCCAGGAGCAGCAGCAGGCCGCCACCGGCCCCGGCACCGACGACCGGCAGCACCGAGCCGGTGACGACGGCGGCGCCGGTCGACTCGACGGGTGCCGTGGGTCCGGCCGAGCCGGGCTGGACGGTCGGCGCGGGAACGTCCGAGGGTTCCGGCTTCGTCGGCTCGGGCTTCGGCTCGAACTGCGGCTCCAGCGGCTCGACCTGCTGGTCCGGGCGGGGCAGCGGATCGAAGGGCACCCAGCCGATCCCGGCGAAGAGCACCTCGGGCCACGCGTACGCGTCGCTCGCGTGCACGGCTGCGCTGCCCTTGGCGCCGTTGAAACCGACGACGACCCGGCTGGGCAGGCCGACCATCCGGGCGAGCAGGGCGAACGAGGCGGCGAACTGCTCCGATGTGCCTCGGCGACCGCCCGCGTGGGCCGGTCCGAAGAGGAAGAACTCCAGGTTGCGATAGGCGTGGCCGCTCGGCGCTTTCGGGTCGAGCCGGTAGTGCTCGGCGAGGAACTGCTCGATCGCGGCCGCCCGCTGATAGGCGCCCGCGTTCTCCGAGGCGAGCTGCTGCGCGGCGTTCTCCAGGGCCGACGGCACGTTGGGGGCGAAGCTGAGGTAGCGGGCCATCGCCGGGCCCTTGGGCACGTCGGCGGTGGGCAGCACGTTGATGTCGGGCGTGGTGCGCTGCGAGGTGACGGTGTAGGAGAGGCCCTCCGACAGGCCCTCGGGCAGGATCAGCGTGCCGCTGGTCGGGTCGAGCGAGACGCGTACGCCGTCCACCCGGCGCGGCGTGCCGACGGCGGGGAGCAGCTTCCCGCCCAGCTCCACGACGGTGATCCTCTGCTCGATCTCGGTGGTCACGCCGGGGTCGATCCCGGTGGTCTCCTCGCCCTCGACCGGCACGGCGGCCGGTGGCGGGGGCGGCGACGGCAGGGACCGTCCGGCCGGGTGGTAGAGGCCGCCGACGCGCCAGGTGATCCCGTCGTAGTCGCCGAGCACGGCGAGCCGGATCCGGGCGGGCTCGTTGAGCGTCGTGTCGAGCAGGTGCTGGTCGGGGGTGACGGCCCACCCGGAGATGCGGCTCAGCGGGTTCTCGTCGAGGGTGTCGAGCTGTGGCGGGGTGACGTACGCCCGGGGGTCGGCGGGCTGCTTGCCGACGCCGCCGCTGATCGGGCTGGCGGCGATCGCGGCGAGGGCCACGATGACGGCCACCCCGGTGGCGGCGGCGATGGCGGCGCGGATCCGCAGGGCTCGACGGACACCGGTGTCGAGCGCCCCGCCGGGATCGCGGACGGCGGTGCGCTGCCACTGCCCGGTGGCGGCGAGGGCGAGCGCGCCGAGCCCGGCGAAGCCGAGGCCGGTCCAGATCGTGGTGCTGCGATGCGGGCCGACGAGGTAGAGCGCGCTCACGTAGAGCAGCAGCGGCGGGACCAGCGCCGACATCATCCGCTGCGACCGGGTGCCGAGCTCGGTCGCAGCGAGTCCGGCGAGCCAGGTCACGATGACCGGGACCGCCACCGTGTCGGGCTGCGCCTCCACCGGCAGCATCGCCGTGAGCAGCCGGGGTACGCCGTTGGCGACCGCGTCGAGCGCGACATCCGCGAAGTCGCCGACCACCCCGGACTGCCGGGCGGAGTAGATGATCGCGAAGGAGCCGTAGCCGAGCAGCCCCAGCACCGAGAGCGGGGCGACGGCCCAGGCCGGCAGTGGCCGGGTGGCGATCCCGATCAGCGCCGATCCCGCGGCGGCACCCGCGACGAGCAGGGCGAGCAGCGGACCGGAGTAGACCTGACCCAGCGTGATCCCGGCGAGCGCCAGCATGCCCGCGAGCAGCACCGGGACGGTGACCACGCGGAGAAACCTCACCATCGCCGGACCCCGTCCCACTCGGCGGCGAACTCGAGCCCGTCCTCGGCGCGCAGCATCAGCAGCCCGGCGGCGGCGCCCGAGGTCGGCGGCTCGTCGGGTGCGGCCGGACCGAGGCAGCCGACCGCGATCGTCGGGAACGGGCCGCGGAGCAGGCCGACGAGCCCGAGATCGGCGAGGCCGCCGACCCCGGTGAGGTAGATGAGGGTGTCGCCCGGCCGGTGCTGGCGGAGCCGGTTGGCGGCCTGGGTGAGCGCCGCGTTGGCGCCCGCCTCCGTCGTCTCGGTCAGCGGCTGCAGGGTCGCCTCGGCGAGCAGGTCGAGGTGGGCCCGGGCACCGCTGCGGGCGCGGGTGCCCATCGTCGCCGCCTCGGCGCCGCTGACGGTGTGGATGCTGATCGGCAGGTCCTCGCGCATCGCGGCGGCCACGATCGACGCGGCGGCCTCGCAGACCGCCTCGAAGGGCGCGATCTCCGCACCGGGGGCGGCACCGGCGGCGTCCGGGTAGGAGCCGACCCGGTCGTCGAGCAGCACGACGAGACGGGGCAGGCTGGTGTCGAGGTGCTCGCGCACCATCAGCTCGCCGACCTTGGCGCTGGTCCGCCAGTGCACGTGCCGCAGTTCGTCGCCGACGACGTATTCCCGCAGGGTGTCGAAGGTGATGCTGCCGTGCGGCACCCGGTCGACCCGGCCGTCCATGCTGCGGCTGATGCCGGCCGGGACCGCCCGGATGAGGTGGACGCGCGGGTGGACCCAGACCTGGGCGGTGCCGCCGTGGTCGCGGGAGAGCCCGATCAGGCCCAGCGGGTCGCGCCGGGTGACCCGCAGCGGGCCGATCCCGACCACACCGCGCCGCCCGGTCGGGACGGGGTAGCTCGTCGTCGATTCGGTCCGGGGCCGCAACCGGATCACCGGCACCGCGACGGGCACCTCCGCGCAGCGGTCCTCGGCGATGAGGCTCGCCGCGAGCAGGCGGTTGTCGTTGTGCACGGTCAGCGTCACCGTGCTGCCCTCACCGCGTGCGACCCGGTCCGGCTCGACGGCGCGCTCGACGCTGAGCTTGGGCCGCCAGGCACCGTAGACCAGCGCGCAGCCGACCGCGATCAGCGATGTCGTGCCCACGATCGCGAGCTCCGGATAGCCGAAGCCGAAGCCGCCCGCGACGAGTGCTGCCCCGGCGATGGTGAGGCCGACGCCCCGCCCCGTGAGGATCATGGCCGGTCGGAGGCTCATGCCTGGCCGGGCAGGGGCACCGGCACGGCCGCGATCGCGTCGGCGAGCACCTCCTCGGCGGTGACACCGCGGAGCTGGGCATCGGGGGAGAGCAGGATGCGGTGCGCGAAGACCGGGACGAAGAGCGCCTTGAAGTCCTCCGGCAGGACGTAACCCCGGCCCACCGTCAACGCGTACGCACAGGCGGCCTTGGTGAGCGCGATGACGCCGCGAGGGCTGACCCCGACCCGCACGTGCTTGTGCTCGCGGGTGGCGGTCGCGATCCGCACCGCGTAGGTATAGAGCGGATCGGCGATGTGCGCCCGCTGCGCGAGCCGGACCGCCTCGGCGATCGTCTCGGTGTTGCAGACCGGGTCGAGCGCCTCGGGGGAGCGCAGCGAGGCACCGCGCAGCACCTCGATCTCGACGCTCTCCTCCGGGTATCCGATGGAGAGCTTCATCAGGAACCGGTCGAGCTGTGCCTCCGGCAGCCGGTAGGTGCCGTCCATCTCGACCGGGTTCTGCGTCGCCACGACGATGAACGGCCGGGGCACCGCGTGCCGCACGCCGTCCACGGTGACCGTGCGCTCCTCCATGACCTCCAGCAGCGCGGACTGCGTCTTGGGCGAGGCCCGGTTGATCTCGTCGGCGATGACGATGTTGGCGAAGATCGGGCCCGGGTGGAACTCGAAGCCCCGGCTCGCCTGGTTGAAGATCGTGACGCCGGTGACGTCGGAGGGGAGTAGGTCGGGGGTGAACTGGACCCGCCGCCACTGGCCCTGCACCGAGCCCGCGATGGCGCGCGCCAGGGTCGTCTTGCCGACCCCGGGCACGTCCTCCAGGAGCACGTGGCCCTGGGCGAAGAGCGCGACCAGCGCCAGCCGGACGACCTCGGGCTTGCCGAGGACGACGGTGGAGATGGTCTCGGCCAGCTTGGCCGACAGGTCGGCGAAGGCCGCCACCTGTGCCGGGGTGAGCGGCTGAGGCTGGGTCACAGTATGTCCTTTGTGCTCAATGGGTCGGTGGTGCGGATCAGCGGTGCCCGTCCGGCCGCTGCGTGCGACCGGACGGACACCGCCGACCGGTGTCTAGCAGTGCGGGATCATGTTCAGGTTGTCGCCGGCGTCGAGATCGAAGAACGCGTAGGGCATGTAGCGGTTGCCCGAGTTGCTGACGGTGTTCTTCGTCTCGGGCACGTTCTTGAGCTGCACCCACCACGCGCTGGACTTGTTGTGGTTCTCCCCGGCGGCGTTGATCGTGGCGCTGGGCGACTGGTTGCCGTCCATGCCCTCGATCTTGCAGAGCGCGCGGTATTTGTCGTTGTCCTGCGCGTCGGGGCTGGAGAACGAGCTCGTGTCCTGCCACGGCCTGGTGTAGATGCCGACGCCGTTCGGGCAGCCCGAGCAGCCGACGGTGCCCTTGAGGATCGGCGAGGTCTGCGCCTCGGCGTAATTGGCCGAGCCGGCCGCGTTGGTGATCGTGACGGTGTAGCTGTATGCCGTGCCCGGCCAGAGCCCGCCGACGGTGCCGCCGGTGCAGGAGAGCGCACTCGCGGCGCCGCCGTTGACGCTGACCGCGCAGGTGGCGGCACCACCGCCGGTGTCGGTGGCGAAGGCGAGGCTCATCGAGTTGTAGGTGATGGTGCGCCCGGTCGCGGTGATCGTCGGCGGCGAGATCGTCTTCGCCACCTTGCTGCTCGCCGGTCCCTTGCCCGCGACGTTGATCGCGAGCACGGCGACCGTGACGTTGACGCCGTCGGCGAAGCCGTTGAGCGTCACGGAAGTGCCGGTCACGGTCTGCTTGGCACCGTTGGCGGTGACCTCGTAGCCGGTGATCGGGCGGCCGTTGTCGTCGGCGGCGCCCCAGGTGGCGCGGACGGCGCCCTTCTGGTTGGCGACCGTCGTGGCGGCGAGGGTCTTCACCGCGCTGGGCCTGGTGTAGGGGGTGACCGTGTTGCTGGTCGGCGAGACCCCGGAGCCCGCGCCCTTGTCGTTGATGGAGACGACGGTGAAGGCGACCTGCGTGCCGTAGGCCAGCTCGCCCGCCTTGATCGTCAACGACGTGCCGGTGGCGGTGCCGATCGGCGCGCTGGCACCGCCGGTGACCGCGGAGATCTCATAGCTCTTGATGGCGCGGCCCAGACCGTTGGCCTTGGACCAGGTCACCACGACGGTGCCGTCGGGCTTGTCGACCGCCTTGACCGCGGTCGGCGCCGCGGGCACCTCGGAGGTCGGCATGAAGGGCGGCGTCTTGCGCGCCGGGCCCTTGCCCTTGGGGCTCTCGGCTCGCACGGAGAAGACGTAGGACTTGCCGTTGACCAGGCCGGTGACGACGAGCGACCGCATGTTGGCCGCGACCGTCCAGGTCTTGCCGTCGCCCTCGACGATGTAGCGCTGGATCG
Source organism: Allocatelliglobosispora scoriae (assembly GCF_014204945.1). Lineage (NCBI taxonomy): Bacteria > Bacillati > Actinomycetota > Actinomycetes > Micromonosporales > Micromonosporaceae > Allocatelliglobosispora > Allocatelliglobosispora scoriae. The sequence goes on along the minus strand of NZ_JACHMN010000002.1, from coordinate 1,514,791 downwards.
GCGAGAGGTGCTCGACCGCCTTGGTCCAGGTGATCCGCACCTGCGCGTTGCCGGCCGAGGCCTTGACGTTGCGCGGCGGGCCGGGCGGTCCGGGGACCGGCTTGGGCGGCGTGACCACCGGCGGCGGCGGGACCTCGGCCCCGACCACCTCGCCGACGAACTTCTCGACGACCTTGACCTTGCCGTGGTCGTCGACGACCCGGGCGGTGGTGGCGGCGGGCGCGTTGATGAAGAGCCGGTTCTCCCGGACCTCCAGCTCCAGCGGGCCGCCCGCCTCCTTGAAGTTGATCGAGTCGATCTGGTGGCCCTCGGCGTCGAGGACGTAGATCACGTGGTTGGCATCGTCGGCGACGTAGAACCGGTCGGCCCAGGAGACGGCGGGCTGCAGGCGGGGGGAGTCGCCGGGCACGGTGAAGTCGCGCACCGCGCCGACGTCGTTGACGACGAAGACGTGGCGGCCGTCGACCACGGTCACCGGCACCTTGGCACCGGTGGTGCGCCGGGGCATGTCGCCGTATCCACCGAGGTCGAGGCCGATCTCGCGGGGCTTGTCGCCGCGCACCGTGGTGAGCTTGCCGGAGGTGCGGTCGAGCACCGCGACACCGTTGTCCAGTGTGGAGACGGCGAGGTCGTGGCTGGGCTCGGCGACCGGGACGGTGGTCACCCTGGTCGGCACGCCACCGCCGCCCTGGCCGCCGCTGGCGCTGACGATCGGGATCGGCACGACCGCCGAGACGGTGCCCTCGCTCGGCACGGCGATCCAGAGCTTGCCCGCGCCGTCGAACGTGCCGCCGGTGATGCCGGGCGGGTAGGAGAGCGCCTCGCCCAGCGGCGCCAGGGTCGCCGGGTTGATCTGCTGCACGATGCCCTGCACCGGGTCGATCAGGAACGCCGCGTCGCGGTCGATGGCGATCGAGACGCCGATGCCGGGAGCGGTCTGCGAGGTCGCGGAGATCTGCAGCGTGGCGAGATCGACGGCGCTGAGCTTGCCGCTGCTGAGGTCGCGGACGATCAGGTTCTTGTCGCTCTGGCTCACCTGCACGTTGTGGCCGATCGCGGGCTCCAGGCTCAACCGGGTGTCGACCCGGCCCGTCACGCCGTTGACCCGGGCGAGCTCGCCCTTGAGCGAACTCCACATCCAGGAGCTCGCGTCGAAGCTCGCGGCGGCGTGGTCCTTGGCGCCGAGGCCGAACCAGGTCAGGCCCATGGCCGCGACGAGGCCCAGCACCGTCACTATCGTGACGATGCCCCCCTTTGTCCGTGCTCTTCGTCCCAGCGCACCCGGTGTCAGATCGACCATGGGTCGCCCCCTCCCCACTCGCGTCGGCCAATGACAGCTCCTGCGAAGCCGCCGTCATCATAGGCCCAGCCACCGACGGAGGTAACCCGGCGAATGGTGTGGATCAGGGCGCCCCGGTTCGCTTGGTGCACACGGTTTCGGAGCGAACAGGCTGGTCAGAGGCCGAATAGATGGCGATGATCTGGATGCAGTAATTGAACTTCGTATTCAAGCCGTTAATCGTTTTGGTGCTCACGACACCGAGGTTCTGGGTGGAGAGCCGCAACTCCTTCTCATTGGGGCCCATCATTACCGCGAAGCCATTGGTGCCGCCGGGATCCGTCCAGGTGATGGTGATCGCGTCGCCGTTGTCCACGATGGCGACACCGGTCGGCGGGTTCAGCTCGCGGGTCTGCGCGGCTCCGGTGGTCGGGGTCGCCGCCGGGGTGCCGCCGCTGCCGCTGAGCATCACGACGACGGCGACGCCGGCCGCGACGACCGCGGTCACGGCCGCGCCGATCGCCGCGAGCATCGGGCCGCGCCCGCGCCGCTCCACCACCACGGTGGGTTGCGAGGGGAAGAGGGGTACGGGCACGGCCACCGGCACCGGCCCCACCGCCTCCGGCACGAACCTGACGTACTCGTGCTGGTCGTCGGCGTGATCCGGGAACCGCAGCGGTCCGGAGAGCGAGGGCAGCGACGGCTCGTCCCACTGCTCCTCGGGCTCGTCCCACTGCCGCCGCACGGGCTCGGACCACTGCTGCTGCGCCGGCTCGGACCACTCCTGCCGTGCCGGCTCGGACCACTGCTGCTGCGGCATGTCCTCCCACCGCTGCTCGCGCGCGTTCCACTGCTGCTGCGGCGGCAGATCCTCCCACCGCTGCTCGCGGTCGTTCCAGTGCTGCTCCCGGTCCTCCGGGTACTGCTCGTAGACGACGGGCTGGTCATGGACGACGGGCTGGTCGTAGCCGACGGGCTGGTCGTAGGCCGCGGCGGGCTGCCGATAGGCGACGGGCTGCTCGTAGACGACCGGTTCGTCGTCGTAGTCGTCGACCGGCTCGTGCTCGTAGACCCCCTGCACCGGGTCGTAGCCGGACTGGTGGACATGGGCGGCGGCCGGGGTGACGGTCGGGTGCTCGGCGGTGTCCGAGGGGCGCAGCGGCCACTGGGGCGGTGCGCTCGCCTGCGGGTACTGCGTGGTGGGCGCGTGCTGCCCCAGCCAGGCGAGCGCCTCCCGGACCGGTTCGGCGAAGCCGGAGGCGAGCTGCCCGTGGGTGACGACGCGGTTGTAGTGCTTGCGTGCCTCGTGCCGGTTGCCCAGCTCGTCGGCGACGCGGGCCAGCTCGAAACTGAGCCGCAGCATCACCGGCTCGTCGTCACGCAGCCGCAGGGAACCCGCGTGCAGGGCCTCCTCCAGCACCCGGCGGGCGGAGGTCAGGTCGCCGGCGTGGTGGTGCATCGTGGCGAGTAGATGGCCGGTGGCGAGCACATCGGGGTGGTCCTCGCCGAACTGGAAGGTGCCCGTGTCCAGGCTGTCCTCCAGGAGCAGGCGCGCGCCGTCGAGGTCGCCTCGGTCACGGAGCTCGCGGGCCTCGGTCCAGACATCGGGGAGATGGGTCTGCTGCGGCACGAGCCTATGCTGCCCTGTCGGCGCAGGGCAGCGCTACCCGCGGCGGAGTTCGGTTACGCTTGGCAGCGATGAAACTCGTACTTGATCTGCATGACATCTTCAACAAGGGCACGGACATCGACCGTGCTCTCAAGTCGATCATGCAGGAAGCGATCGCCAAGAAGGCCCCGATGATCGAGATCATCCCGGGCAAGGGTTCCGGCGCGCTCAAGAAGAAGGTCATCCGGTTTCTGGAGCAGAAGGAGAACCGGGCGCTCTACCACCGGGTGGAGAAGGACTCGAAGAACTTCGGCAGGCTCTTCGTGCACTTCCGGCACAACAAATAGTTACAGCACCTTCGTCACACCGCCGGAGCAGGCCGCGCCCGGCTCCTGCGAGGCGTTGATCCGCAGTGTCCGGATGAAGCCGTCGATGCGCGGATCGTCGGCGTCGTCGACCTTGAGCTGCCACGACCACGCCTGCAGCGAGATCTTCGAGCCCTGGTCGGGGTACCGGCTCATCATCGTGTAGGGCACGCCGCGCACCTTGCTCGCGAGGACTTCCCGCTGGTCGGCGGCGAGGCCGGGCTCGTAGGTGATCCAGACCGCGCCGTGCTCCAGGCTGTGTACGGCGTTCTCGTTGGCGATCCGGCCGTCGTAGACGTCGCCCATGCAGTTCTGCCAGACCGGGTTGTGGTCGCCACCGATCGGCGGGGTGTTGGCGTATGCCACCGGCCCGGTCACGTGGTTCGCCGTGAAGTTCTTGCTCCGGTCGTCGACGATGCCGGGGATCGCGGCCGCCTGTGCCGCCCAGTCGGCACCCGCGGTCGGCGGCGCCGAGACCGTCGGGTCGGTGGAGCCGTCGCCCCTGGTCGTGGCCCAGACGCCGATCCCGGTGCCGATGGCGAGGATCGCGACGAGGGCGATCACCACCCATCGGAAGGTGTGGTCGTCGCCGACCTTGATCGGCTTGCGTGGAGGCTGCGGCTTGCGCGCGGTGGCCACGGCGGCCTACGAGAAGATCTTCAATGCGGTGCCGAACTGGGTGCCGAGCACCTGCTGCGCGGTGATGTGCACCAGGCCGGTCGACTCCAGGTGCCGGGAGACCGAGAGCGGTCCGAGGTCGATCGGGCGCATCCCGGCCGAGGTCACGAGCTGCGCGACGGCGAGCTTGGCGGGTTCGAAGTCACCCGCCAGGAAGACGTCGAGCGGCTGCCCCGCGACCTCGCCGGCGGTGAGCGTACCCGCGAAGGTGGTGTTGAAGGCCTTGACCACGTGCGTGCTCGCGGGGACGGTCCGGGCGATCTGCTCGGCGCCGGAGACCCCCGGCGGCGTCGCGAGGTCGGTATAGGTCCCGTTGAGCGGATTGGTGATGTCGATGACGATCCGGTCGGCGAGCCGCTCCCCGAGCGCCGCGGCGATCGAAAGCGCCGCGGCATACGGCGTGGCGAGCAGGACGACATCGGTCGTGATCGGCTCGTCGAGGCCGATCGCGTCGCCGCCCACCTCGTTGGCGAGCGTCTTGGCGGCGGTGAAGTCACGACCGGCATAGACGATCCTCGTCCCGGCGTCGGCCAGCCGGTGCCCGATTCCCCTGGCCATGTTGCCCGTGCCGATGATGGTGACTGCGCCCATAGGGCCAGACGCTAGCCCGATCGAGGCGCAGCCGGAGGCGGTTTGGCTGATAGAGTCGTGGCACCAGACCCCCGCACAGCGGGGTCGGCGACGAGGGAGGAGGCAAGTGAGGATGAACGACAAGGGTGGTTCCGCATGGGTACCCGGGCTTCACTGCCGGACCGCTCGCCGCACCCAGCGGCTTCGCTAGAGGAGCTCGCCGAGCACTGGCCGGCTCGCTGGGAACGCGACGGGATCTATCGATTCGATCGCACCGCGACCCGGGAAGACGTCTTCGCCATCGACACCCCGCCACCCACGGTGAACGGGTCGCTGCACGTCGGGCACGTCTTCTCGTTCACGCACGCCGATGTCATCGCGCGTTACCAGCGCATGCGCGGCAGGGCGGTCTTCTATCCGATCGGCTGGGACGACAACGGCCTGCCCACCGAGAAACGCGCGCAGCAGCACTTCAACGTGCGTTGCGAGCCGAGCACGCCGGCGGATCCGCAGGCGCTGGCGGCGCTGCTGCGCGACGGGCCGGGTGACGGCCCGCCGAAAGCGGTCTCGCGGGGTGACTTCATCGCGCTCTGCGAGGCGGTCACCGAGCACGACGAGGTGAGGTTCGAGCAGCTCTTCCGCCGGATCGGGCTCAGCGTCGACTGGTCGCTGAAGTACACGACCATCTCCGCCCGCTCACGGCGGATCTCGCAGCGCGGGTTCCTGCGCAACCTCGCCCGCGGCGAGGCCTACCTGGCGCAGGCGCCGACGATGTGGGATGTCACCTTCGGCACGGCGGTGGCGCAGGCGGAGCTGGAGTACCGGGTCGGCTCATCGGCGTACCACCGGCTGGTCTTCGGGGACGGCCTGCTGGTCGCGACGACGCGGCCGGAGCTGCTGCCGGCGTGCGTCGCGGTGCTGCACCACCCACAAGATGACCGGTACGCCCACCGCACCGGCACCGAGATCACCACGCCCGTCTTCGGTGCCCGGGTCCCGCTGCTCGCCCACCACCTGGTGGATCCCGGCAAGGGGACCGGTCTCGTCATGGTCTGCACCTTCGGCGACCCGACCGACGTGATCTGGTGGCGCGAGCTGGACCTGCCGATCCGCCCCGTGCTCGGGCGCGACGGCCGCTTCCGCACCGACCCGCCACCGGGCATCGACACGGCCGCTTATTCGCAGCTCGCGGGCGCCTATCCCAAGCAGGCCAGGGCGATCGTGCTGGAGCTGTTGCGCGCGGCGGGACGGCTCGACGGCGAGCCGGAACCGATCGAGCACAGCGTCGCCTTCTACGAGCGCGGCGACCGTCCACTGGAGATAGTCACCACCTGGCAGTGGTACCTCCGCAACGGCGGTCGTGACCCCGAGCTGCGCGAACGCATGCTCGCCCGGGGCCGCGAGCTCGCCTGGCAGCCCGAGCCGATGCGAGCGCGCTACGAGGCGTGGGTCGCCAACCTCGCCGGTGACTGGCTCGTCAGCCGCCAGCGGTTCCACGGCGTGCCCATCCCGATCTGGTACCCCCTCGACGAGCAGGGCGAACCGTGCCGGGACCGGCCGATCACCCCGCCGGAGGACGCCCTGCCGATCGATCCCAGCGCCGACACCCCGCCCGGCTACGCGCCGGAGCAGCGTGGGCTGCCGGGCGGGTTCGTCGGCGAGGCCGACGTGATGGACACCTGGGCCACGTCGTCGCTGTCGCCGCAGCTCGCCGCCGGTGACGAGCTGCTGGACCGGGTCTTCCCGATGGACCTGCGCCCGCAGGCCCACGAGATCATCCGGACCTGGCTCTTCGCCACGGCGCTGCGCTCGGAGCTCGAGCACGGGGTGCTGCCGTGGTCGCACGCGGCCATCTCGGGCTGGGTGATGGATCCGGCGAAGAAGAAGGTCGCCAAATCCGCGGCCACCCGGATGGTGACCCCCGACGAACTGCTCGACACCTACGGTCCCGACGCGGTGCGCTACTGGGCGGCGAGCGGCCGCCCCGGCATCGACACGGTCTTCGACGAGGCCCAGATCAAGATCGGTCGACGCCTCGCGATGAAGCTCCTCAACGCGACCCGGTTCGTGCTCGGACTCGGTGATCCGGGTCCGGACGCGCAGGTCACCGAGGCGATCGACCGCGCCATGCTGGCCGGGCTCGACGCTGCGGTCGCCGAGACGACCGCTGCCCTGGACGCGCTCGACCAGGGCCGGGCGCTGGAGGCCGCCGAGCGGTTCTTCTGGTTCTTCTGCGACGACTACCTGGAGCTGGTCAAGGCACGCGCCTACGGCGAGCACCCCGGCGGCGACTCGGCCCGGGCGGCGCTGCGGCAGGCGTTGTCGGTGCAGCTGCGACTGCTCGCACCGATGCTGCCCTTCGTCACCGAGGAGGTCTGGTCGTGGTGGCAGCCGGGCAGCGTCCACACGGCACGGTGGCCGTCCGCCGCGATAGGACCAACTCTCGAAGAGTTGCGGGTGTTGGAGCAGGCGGTCGCCGCGTTGACGGCGGTGCGGCGGGCCAAGTCGGCGGCGAAGGTCTCGATGAAGGCCGAGGTGCTCCGGCTGACGATCCACACGGATCGGTCCACGTGGGACGGGCTGCGACCGGCGCTGCCCGATCTGCGGGCGGCCGGTCGGGTGGGGGAGTTCGTCTTCGCCGAGTCGCCCGAAGAGATCATTCGGCACGAGGTGCTGCTCGCATAGGATCTGGCTGTGCTTGATCCCGTCATACCCGTGGCCTTGCCGTACGCCGTGGACATCACGGCAGTGGCGCTCGGCGCGGCGCAGGGTGCGCTCTTCGCATCCGGTGTCGCGCCGAACAAGCGCATCGATCTGATCGGTGTGCTCATGATCGGCATCGCCACGGGTATGGGCGGCGGGATCGTCCGGGATCTGCTGCTCAACCTGCGCCCGGTCGCGCTGGAGGCGAACAGCTACATCGCGATGGCGGTCCTCGTCGCCGTCGTCTCGGCCGCCTTCGCCAACCTGATCAACCGGCTGGAGCCGCTCGTCGTCGCCTTCGACGCGCTCGCACTCGGGCTCTACCTCGTCGTCGGCATCTCCAAGGCGCTGAGCCTGGAGGTCGACGTCGTTCCGGCCGTCTTCATCGGCATCCTCTCCTGCACGGCCGGATCGGTGATCCGCGACCTGCTCATGGGGACGGAGGTCGCGCTGGTCACGGTGGGTTCGTTCTACGCCTTCGCGGCGATCGGCGGCGCCCTCGCCTATCTGGCGACCGTCCAGTTCGCGACGCCGGGCGAGGCGGCCTGGGCGGGGATCGGGGTCACCTTCGCGGTCCGGATGCTCTCGGTGTGGTTCGGCTGGAGCACCCCGCACGCCCGCGCGCTCAGCCTGGAGCACACGAGCTTCGGCAAGATCACGATGACCGGGGTCGACGTCATCAGCCGCACCACGCGGTCGGGCTTCCTGCGCTCGCGCGAGCCGAAGGCCACGGTGGGAGTGGCCGAGCCGGGCCGGACACATCGGAAAGTCGGTGGCGAGGGGGCCGGTCACCCGGGTTAGGGTGACGCGTGCGCTGGTCATCACTCTTCATCCCCACCCTCCGGCAGGAGCCCGCGGGCGCCGAGGCGGTCAGCCACCGGCTGCTGCTCCGCGCCGGGTTCATCCGACAGCTCGCGGCCGGTCACTACTCACTGCTCCCCTTGGCGGTACGCGTCCGCGCGAAGATCATCGAGGTGATCCGCGAGGAGATGAGCGAGATCGGTGCCCAGGAGTTCCTGCTCCCGGCGATGCATCCGGCGGAGATCTGGCGTAAGAGCGGGCGCTGGGACGTGATGGGCGAGGAGATGTTCCGCCTCATGGACCGCCGTGGGGCGGAGCTGGCGCTGGGGATGACCCACGAGGAGATCTTCACGACGGTCGCCGGTGAGCTGCGCTCCTATCGGGATCTGCCGCAGCTGTGGTACCAGTTCCAGACGAAGTTCCGCGACGAGCCCCGGCCCAAGAGCGGGCTGATCCGGGTCCGCGAGTTCACGATGAAGGACTCCTACAGCTTCGACCTCGACGCGGCCGGGCTCGACCGGTCCTTCGATCTGCATCACGCCGCCTACCGGCGGATCTTCGCCCGGCTGGGGATCCCGGCGATCCCCGTGCAGGCCTCCAACGGCACGATGGGCGGCAGCGACTCGGTGGAGTTCATGTGCCCGTGCGACGCCGGTGAGGACATCGTGGTGCGCTGTCCCAACTGCGGATACGCGGCCAACATGGAGAAGGCCGTCGCGCTGCTGCCGGATGTGGACGATGGCGACGGGGTGGACGCGGAGCTTTCGCGATTCGCGACGCCGGGTGTGCGTACCATCGATGATCTTGATCGTGAATTCGGGGTGACCGCGGACCGGCAGATCAAGACGCTGGTCTACGTCGCCGACGGCGAACTCGTGCTCGTGCTGCTGCGCGGCGACCACGCGCTGATCGAGCAGAAGCTGATCGACGCCCTCGGCGCGATCGCGATCCGGCCGGCCCACGCCGAGGAGATCCACTCGGCGCTCGGCGCCAACCCGGGCAGCCTCGGCGCCGTCGGCGTCACCGACCTGCCGGTCATCGCCGACGAGTCGCTGCGGCACCGCCGGGGCATGACGACCGGAGCCAACGCCGACGGCTTCCACCTCAGCGGGGTCGACGTCGGCCGGGACATCGTCGTCGGCCGCTGGGCCGACCTGCGCCAGATCGCCGCCGGGGAGACCTGCCTGACCTGCGGCGACGAGCTGGAGCTGATCCGGACGGTCGAGGTCGGGCACATCTTCAAGCTCGGCTACAAGTTCACCGAGACCCTCGGCGTCAGCGTGCTCGGCCCGGACGGGCAGCTCGTCGCGCCGATCATGGGCAGCTACGGCATCGGGGTCGAGCGGGCGCTCGCGGCGATCGTCGAGTGCCACCACGACGACGACGGGATCGTCTGGCCCGCCTCCGTCGCGCCGTTCGCCGTCGCGATCGTCCCGGCCGGGACCGACGAGGCGGTGACGGAGGCGGCCGAGCGGATCTATGGCGAGCTGCGCCGGGCCGGGGTAGAGGTGGTCCTCGACGATCGGGCCGAGCGGCCGGGGGTGAAGTTCCGCGACGTCGAGCTGGTCGGGATCCCGCTGCGGGTCACCGTCGGCGCGCGTGGGCTGGCCCAGGGCACCGTCGAGCTGACCGACCGGACCACCCGCGAGACGCGGGTGATCCGGGTCGAGGACGTGCTCGCGTCCGTGCTCCCCTGAGCTCCACCGGCAGAGTGGCGCCCCTACCACCCCGCATGATCGTGTTGTTTCCCGGAAAGAGGCCCTAACGAGGTGCTTGGAGGGGACTGCTTCCGGGAAACAACACGATCATGCTGGTGGTAGGGCGGGTGCCCGGGCTGCATCAAGACGTGCGGCGCTAGGGTGCGCTGACCGCCGAGACCGGCTCGTCGGCAGCGGGCTTCCCGCGGGCCAGCAGGCGGCGCCGGCGCCAGAGCCACGCGGCGCCGGTCACCACGGAGGCGACGATCCCGGACCAGGTGGCCCAGTGGGTCGCGACCTGGGAGACGGTGTAGCCGAGCGTCCGCTTCACCTCCAGCGTCAACGCGATCTCGTTGTGGATCGTGTGACCGGCGCTCAGCGGAACGTCGAACCACGCCGTCAGCATCAGCGCCTTGGTGGGGCGCTTCGGCTTGATCAGCCAGGTCCAGAGCATCTGCACGTCGGTGCCGGTCGACGCGTCGACCGCCTCGGAGGGCGTGATCTCGGCGTCGTCGGGGTCGGCGTGGAGCGAGACCCGCACCGTCGGGCCGACCAGGACCTCACCGGCGCCCGTCGGCTTCGCACCCACGATCAAGTTGTCGATCTTCGCCTTGAGCTGCTTGCCCTCGCCGACCGAGAGGCCGATCCGCTGCGTGGTGCCGACATCGACCGACTTCGGCGCCTGCCAGACCGCCTCCTTGCGAACCAGTCCGGCCGTCTCCGCATCGACCTTGGCGAAGGCGCCGCCGTTGGCCTGACCGGGCGACGGTTCGGTGGAGGAGTCGATGTCCTCGCCGCACGCGGCCAGAGCGGCCAGCATGGCGATGGCCACCAGCGTCACCCGTACTCGTCTATGCATTGTGGACTCCAGCGGATTCGACGCAGTTCAGTGCGTCACATCATGCCATCCCGATGCTGTCCCGGAGGGCGGCGACCATCGTCGGCAAAGCGACGCCGATCGGTTCCCGCACAAGCTCATCGGCGATTCCGTCATAGGGTGTCGGATCGGCGTTGACGATGACGAGCCGGGCACCGGCATTCGCCGCGATCAAGCACAGCGAGGCCGCCGGCTCCACGCGCAGCGACGTGCCGACCGCCCAGAAGACGTCGCACGCCTCGGCGATCCGGCCGGCCTGGTTGAGCACCTCCGGGTCGAGGTTCTCGCCGAACATCACCGTGCCGGACTTGAGGATGCCGCCGCAGAGCAGGCAGGCCGGATCCGGCTCGCCCTGCTCCACCCGGGCCAGCGCCTGCTCCATCGTGGTGCGGTCGTCGCAGCTCAGGCAGCGTACGGTGAACATGGTGCCGTGCAGCTCGATCACCTTGCGCGGGCTGATCCCGGACTTCTGATGCAGGCCGTCGATGTTCTGCGTGATGATCCGCACCGGTAGGCCGGAGCGCTCGAGTTCGGCCAGGGCGAGGTGCGCCGGGTTGGGCGTGGCCCGCCAGACCGGATTGTCCCGGCGGGCCAGCCAGGACCGGGCGCGGACCGTCGTGTCGGCGAGGTAGTTGTCGAGGGTGAAGAGCTTCTCCATCTCCGGGTCACGGGTCCAGACGCCCTGCGGGCCCCGGAAGTCCGGGATGCCGGAGTCGGTGGAGATGCCTGCGCCGGTCAGGACGGCGATCATCGGCTTGCGCTCGTTCATTCAGCCATGATCGCAGGCCGGACAAGTCCTTTTGGCGGGCACGACATCCGGGGTATCGCTCGTGGATGTCATGCCCGGATCGCGGTGCTGAACGGTTGTGACGACTCGTCGTCAGTCGAACAGCTCGGCCATGGTCTTGATGGTGACGGCTCGCCCGATCCACTCTTCGAGCTGGTCGAGGTCCGTGCACGAGGTGATCCGCTCGCGGGCTGCGGCGGGAACGTCGAAGCCCCGGGCGGCCAGCACCGCCAGCAGCGATCGGACTTCACCGCGGGCTTCGCCCTCGGCCGTGCCTTCGGCCTTGCCCTCGAAGAAGTAACGGCGGGCGAAGTCGCTCTGGTATTCGTAGGTTCCGGTGCTCATCAGTGCCTCCAAATGGTGTCGGGTCGCAATCGGCAACGCTGCGAGCACGAGGTCAGCGTACAGGCTGGCTTGCTCGTCTTCGAGGGTCCGCAGTGCGCGCAGGAAGGAATCAAAGATCTTGTCACGCTGTGGGTCTTGGCTGTGGGCCATGACCGAGAGCAGCGACAACTCCGGATTGTCGGCAGCCTCCGTGGCGTCCGTGACCACAGGCACCTGCTGCGGGCCGAGCACCAACGGGCGCAGCTCCCACCCGGGATGCCCGATGTGAATGGGCTGGGCGCACCATTCGGCGGACCTGCTGTCCGGGCTGAGCACGAGCAGCACGGTCGGGCAACGGAGCCGCGCGTGCAGGGTGGTCAGATAGACCGGCCAGGTGCGTCGTTTCGCCGCATCGGGCTTGAGCTGTATCTCGACGATCACGGCGAGCACCGCCTGCTCGCCGGCGAGCAGGGTGACCACCACATCGGCGCGATATTCGGTCGGGGTCAGGTCGGGCAGATCGCCGGAGTCGAGGCGCGCGTGCTGCCAGGCGGGAACGTCCAATTCGAACAGTCCGGCGATCAGGTCGGCGGCGAACGCGGGTCGCTGACGGAAGACCTCGATGAGCCCCTCGTGTAGTGAAGACGGCATCCCGTCACGTTAGCGATGGGATGTGATGAAGGAGTACCGCTACTGGCCGGTTGTTACTCTTATCACTGTAGGACTGGACACAGTGGAGGGCGACGCGAGTGCCTTCACCCAGCGACTCCACTCGGGCTGCCGCCGATAGCCCGCCGCCGACCAGGAGCCGTGGGCCGGCGTGTTGTCGTCGAGCACCATCGCATCCGCGCGGTGTCCGCCCAGCTCCGCGAACCGAGCCTCGGCCGCGTCGATCAGCGCCCGTCCGATGCCACGCCGCCGCCGCTGCGGATGCACCGCGAAGCGGTAGAGGTGGCACCGCCACCCGTCCCAGCCCGCGATCAGCGAACCCACGATCTCCGTGCCGTCGACCGCGAGCAGCAGCGCGTCCGGATCGCGCGCCAGCAACTGCCGCACCGCATCGGCGCTGTCGACCCGGTCGGTGCCCTCGGCGGCGATCACCCAGAACGCCAGGAGCGGCTCGATGTCGGCGGGAACGGCGCGGCGCAGCTCGACGGTCATGATCCACAGTCTGCCGCATGCAGACCGGGCATCAGAACCGGTACCGCAGCACCCAGCCGCTGTTGTTCCACGACGGCACCGCCCGGATCACCGCGCAGAGCATCCGATAGGCGAGCGGTGTCTGCGCGAGCAGGGGCGTCTGCATCTGGTTGACCACCTCCACGCAGCTCAGCCTGGGTTCGAGCCGGGTCAGACCGCGAGGGTCGTCGAGCCACCAGCGCTCGACGATGCCGTACTTCTCGAACAGCGGCACCGGTCGCTTGTCGCGCTGGCGCTGCACCGCCGAGGAGGTGATGTTGAAGGCGATCTCGCCGTGCGGGAAGTGATCGACGATCCGCCGCAGGACGCTGCGCACCTCCTCCTCACCGAGGAAGCCGAGCAGACTGTCGGCGACCGCGATCACCGGACGGTCGGCCGGTACGCCATCGAGCCAGCCGGGGTCGAGGACCGAGGTGCCGAGGAAGGTGTGCTCGTGGCGCGGCGGGTAGAGCTGCTCGGCGATCGCCAGGACATCGGGGAGGTCCACGTCGAACCAGGGGTGCCCGGCCGGCGGGTCGACCCGGGTCGCCCGGCTGTCGAGGCCGCTGCCCAGATCCAGCACGACGGCGTCGGGGTGCCCGGCGAGGAACTGGGTGATCCACTCGTCCATCAGCCGGGAGCGGATGCTGACGGCGTACTGGCCGATCTTCATGCTCTTGAACTGGTCGAAGTCGAAGTCGAGCCGCTCGACCGCCGCGGCGGCGAGCCGGTCGCGGAGGATCGACCGCGATCGTCGGCTGTCCAGCCACCGCAGGTAGAGCTCGATCAGTGCGGTGACGCGGACGCCGGTGAAGGTCTCGGGAACGGGGATGGACTTCATCTCAGCTGCCTTCCTGATAGCCGGTCTGGCGCATGACGCCGAGGAGGAACTCCTCGATCTGCCGGGGTGTGCTGTCGTCGGGGTGGCTGGTCAGGTGCACCGCCACCGCTCCGGTGAGGATCGTGGCGATGACGGCGAGGTCGGTGCCGGGTGGAAACCGTCCGGCGTCGCGAGCTCGCGCCAGGGTGGCCCGGATCGCCTGCTCCCGGGGCCGGATGCCGGTCTCCAGGTAGGCGTCGCGCAGCTCCGGCTGATCCTGCAGCGCGGTCATCAGGCGCCGGGCGAGACGCCGGTGCCGCGAGTCGCTGAGGTGCTCGGCGAGCAGCGTCAGGAGCTGCCCGAACTCCAGATCGTCGGGAACGCCCGCCGGTGCCTCGTGACCTGCGGTGATCGCGGCGATGAGGAGGGCGATCCGATCGGGGAAGCGGCGGTAGACGGTCGCCCGGGTGACGCCGGCCAGCCGCGCGACCTGCTCGATGCCGACGGCGTCGACGCCGCGCTCGATGAGCAGGTCCAGCGCGGCCGCGGTGATCGCCGCGTCGGTCTCGGCCTGCCGTGGTCGCCCGGGGCCTCGTCGATCGTCCATGCATTTACAATACAGCTGTGCTCTGTATTGTAAATACCGCCTCCTCCGGCGTCGATCGCCGCTAGCCTCGTGGGCATGATCTTCGGGTGGGATGCCTCCGACTACGACCACGACCGCGGCATGCGCTCGTCCCACATCGAGGCCGCCGCCCGCGAGGGGATCGAGTTCTTCACCCACAAGGCGACCGAGCACACCCCGACGACCGTGCACGAGCACGGGCACTTCGGCGAGAAGGTGGCCGCCGCCCGGGACGCCGGAATCCCGTTCATCGGGGCCTACGTGGTGGCGCGGACCGGCGTACCGGAGGAGAAGCAGGCGGCGATGGCGGTGGAGTTCGTCCGGGAGCAGGCGGCGTTCCTGCTGGCCGAGCCGAGCGGGTTCCGCCGGTTCCTCTGGCAGGTCGACCTGGAGCACTGGGACTACGACAAGGTCGACGCCGCCGTGGGGGAGCGGCTCGCCGAGGAGCTGGAGCAGGCCACCGGGCATCGTGCGGTGATCTACGCGCCGCGCTGGGCCTACGCCGACGCGATCCCGGGCGACCGTCCGCTGTGGAACAGCGACTATCGGGGGTCGGGCGCGCCGGGTCCCTTCCGCGAGCAGTGGGCGCGGGTCGAGGCGAGCGACACCAACGACGGGTTCGCCCCGATGTCGGGCCGGGTGCCGCGAATCCTGCAGTACGCTTCCGACGCCACGATCGGCGGGCAGCAGATCTGCGACGCCAACGTGTTCCGGGGATCGCTGGACGATTTCGACACGATGATCACGCTGCTGCCCTGATGGGGGCCGCTGGGGCGACTCGGATCACCCGAATAGTGGCCTGCCTCACCTCTAATGACGATAGGCATTTCGGGAAAACGAGCTATCCTTGCCGCCCAGCAGAGGGTGACAGAGTCGCCACCCCCCGCAACCATCCTGGCGATGCGCCAACGGCCCACGAAGCCCTGGCGGCAGAGGATGACATGATCCGCGATCGCGTCGGTGCCACAAGTCACCGACGCCGGGGAGGGTGACAGGTTATGAGCACTATCGACTACGACACACCACGTCAGGCAGCGGTCGAGGAAGACAGTCTCGAAGAGCTGCAGACACGGCGTACGACGGCGCAGAGCGCAGCGGCCGACCTGGACGGGCCGGACCCGTCCGACGTCCTCGATCTGCCCGGCGCGGACCTCTCCGACGAGGAGCTCACGGTCGCGGTCGTGCCGATGCAGGCCGACGAGTTCCGCTGCTCGAGCTGCTTCCTCGTGCACCACCGCAGCCAGCTCGCCCGGCAGCGCAACGGCGAGCCGATCTGCACCGAATGCTCGTAAGAAACAGTGGTGCCGCCTGACGGCAACCGTCAGGCGGCAGGGAGCTCTATTGCTGGGTCGTTTCGCTCTCGCGCGCTTCTGTGCGGCGTCTTCCCTCTATTGCTGGGTCGCTCCGCTCTCGCGCGCCTCTGTGCGGCGTCTTCCCTCGTCGCTTCGCTCCTCAGTCCAGACGCCGCGGCGCGCTTCGCTTCGCTCTCAGATGCCGCAGGCGCTCGCCGACCAGAACTGGCCGGCCCGGTCGGCCACGTGGGCGTGGTCGCTGTGGTCGGGGTAGCCGGGGCCGAGGATCTCCCGGAACCCGTGGTAGCGGGCCTCCTTGGCGAGCGTGCAGTAGGACGGCGTACCGGCCAGGTCCGCGGCGTCGCCGTAGAGGTGTCGGCTGTTGGAGGCGCCGCCGACCGCGTTGTTGCAGGCGGTGCTGCGGAAGCCGCTGCTGACCACGATCCCGGGGCCGCCGAGCGCCTTGCGCAGCGCCTGGAGCTTCCACATCGTGACCAGGGCGTTCGCCTTCGCCTGCGCCGCCGAGACGGCGCCACCGGCCCAGGTCGAGTTGCAGTTGTTGAGCTCGGCGTAGCTGAAGTTGATCGGCGTGCAGTCGTTGTCCTGCAGCGCGTAGATCTGGTTGAAGGTCTGTGGTCCGGCGATGCCGTCCGCCGACAGCCCGTAGGCCTGCTGGAAACGGATCACGGCTGACTTCGTCGCCGGTCCGAAGACGCCGTCGAGGCCGATCTCGCTGGCGTAACCGGGGTAGCCGGAGACGCGGATCTGCAGCTGGCGCACATCCTCGCCGCTGGTGCCCTGTGCGAGCGAGCGGCCCCAGGTGTAGCAGCCGTCGGCGTGGGCGGGTTCGGCGATCGTCACTGCGCCGGCCAGCGCCAGTGCGATCGTCACGAGCAGGGTGGAGAGTCTTCTCCGCATGAATTTCTCCTCGACCGTTGGGGGTTTACGGCGAGGCCGCCTCGGTCACGTCCGAGGCGGCCCCGGGGAGCCATGTCGAGTTCCTTCGCTCGACATTCATGTATCGAAGATTATTGCCAGCCGGGTGTCAAGGTCCAGAACAAGAACCCCCGGCCGGTACGCCGACCGCTACATCTCCAGTCCGCCCGCCGCCATGACGGGGCGCACCTCCATCGCCCAGCGGGACGCGTCCGGCCAGCGTGCCGCGATCTCCACGGCACGCTCGGGGCGATCCGTCTCGATCATCAGGTACCCGGCGAACTGCTCCTTCGTCTCGATGAAGGGCCCGTCGGTGACGGCGGGGACTCCGTTGCGTACCCGGACGGTCTTGGTCTGGACCGGGTCCGCGAGCGCTTCGCCACCGATGAGCTCGCCCGACTCGGTCAGCTCGGCCATGACGACGTCGACCTCCGCCATGAACGCGTCGAGCTCGGCAGCGGGCAGTCCGGCCAGGTCCGCCTGGTTGTTGTAGATCAGCAGCATGTACTTCACGACTTCACTCCCTATCAGTGTTTGCAGGTGGGTCGGAGCGGAACCCGGGTTCTCGACATCGGCTTGACATGTGACCAAATGGTCACCTATTTTGAAGGGGTGAGCGACGACGACCTCGTATTCAAGGCGTTGGCCGATCCGACCAGGCGATTCCTGCTGGACCGGCTCTTCGCCAAGGACGGTGCCACGTTGACGGAGCTGGAGTCCTCGCTCGAGATGACCCGGTTCGGGGTCATGAAGCACCTGAAGGTGCTGGAGGAGGCCGGGCTCGTCGTCACCAGGCGGTCGGGCCGCGAGAAGTTGCACTTCCTCAACGCGGTGCCGATCCGTCAGATCCATGACCGATGGATCGACAAATACACCGAACGCCAGGTCACCGCGCTGATAGAACTCAAGAAGGAACTGGAGGAACAGCCATGAACGCAGCGACGACCACCATCACCCAGGTGAACGAGGTCTACATCCGGGCCGGCGCCCAGGCGATCTGGGACGCGATCACCCAGCCCGACTGGACCGAGCGCTACGGCTACGCCTGCCGCTCGGACTACGACCTGCGCCCCGGCGGTGCCTTCCGCAGCGATGCGGGCCCGGAGATGCAGGCGATGGGCATGCCGGAGCATGTCGTCGACGGCGAGGTCATCGAGGCCGACCCGCCGCACAAACTCGTGCAGACCTGGCGTTTCCTCTGGAGCGACGAGATCAAGGCTGAGGGGCCTAAGCGGCTGACCTACAAGATCACCGAGACCGCCCCCGGCGTCTGCAAGCTCACGATCACCCACGAGTTGGACAACGCCCCCCTGACGGAGGAGATGGTCACCGGCCGAATCCCCAACGCCGGCGGCGGCTGGGTCTACGTCCTCAGCGACCTGAAGTCCCTCCTCGAAACCGGTAGGCCCCTAGCCGGGCAGTAAGCACCAAAATCGCGTTGATCAAGGGAAGACTCGCCGCAAATCGGACACCCGAGATGGTGAGTCTTCCCTTGATCAACGCGAATATGAGGGCTTACGCGACGCCGAGGTAGGCCTCCTTGACCACCGGGTCGTGGAGGAGGTCGGCGCCCGTTCCCGTCTTGACGATGCGGCCGGTCTCCAGGACGTAACCCCGGTGCGCCCTGCTCAGGGCCTGCTGGGCGTTCTGCTCCACCAGGAGGATGGTCATGCCCTGCTGGTTGATCTCGGTGATGATGTTGAAGATCTGCTGGATCAGCATCGGGGCCAGCCCCATGCTCGGCTCGTCCAGGAGCAGCAGCTTGGGGCGGCTCATCAGGGCCCGGCCGACCGCCAGCATCTGCTGCTCGCCGCCCGAGAGGGTGCCGCCGATCTGCTTGCGGCGCTCGGCCAGCCGGGGGAAGAGCTCAAAGACGCGATCCTGATCGGTACGGATCCCGGCCGCATCCCGTCGGGTATAGGCCCCCATGTCCAGGTTCTCCTGCACCGACATGCCCGGGAAGAGCCCCCGGCCCTCGGGCGACTGGCAGATGCCGCGAACCACCCGCAGGTCGGCCCGTAGACGGGTGATGTCCTCGCCGTTGAACTTGATCGACCCGCTCGCCACCGGCCGGAGCCCCGAGACGGCCCGCATCGTGGTCGACTTCCCGGCGCCGTTGGCACCGATCATCGCGACGATCTCGCCCTCGTCGACGTGCAGGCTGATCCCGTGCAGCGCCTGGATCCGGCCGTAGAGCAGGGTGATGTCGGAGATCTCAAGCAGCATCGGTCGGCTCTCCCAGGTAAGCGGCGATGACCCGCGGATCCGTGCGTACCTTGGCCGGCTGCCCATCGGCGATCTTGCGGCCGAACTCCAGCACCACGAGCCGGTCCACGACCCCCATGACGAGGCGCATGTCGTGCTCGACCAGCAGGATCGTCACGCCGCTGTCGCGGATCCCGCGGATCAGCGTGAGCAGCCGCTCCTTCTCCGCCGGGTTGAAACCGGCCGCCGGCTCGTCGAGGCAGAGCAGCTTCGGGTCGGTGGCGAGCGCCCGGGCGATCTCCAACCGGCGCTGGTCGCCGTAGGGCAGGCTGCGCGACACCTCCCCGGCCCGCTTCTCGATGCCGACGGTGCGCAGCAGCTCCATCGACTTCTCCCGGCCCTCGCGCTCCTCGCGGCGGTGCCGGGGCAGCCGGAAGAGCGCGCCGGGCACGCTGGTGAGGTGCCGGGCGTCGGCGCCGACCATGACGTTCTCCAGCGCGGTCATCTCGGGGAAGAGCCGGATGTTCTGGAAGGTACGCGCGATGCCGAGCCGGGTGATCTCGTGCTTCTTCTTCCCGGTGAGCGGCTGCCCCTCGAACCTGATCTCGCCGCTGGTCGGGCGGTAGACGCCGGTCATCACGTTGAAGCAGGTCGTCTTGCCCGCGCCGTTGGGCCCGATGAGACCGAAGATCTCACCGGGGTAGATCGAGAAGTTGACCTTGTCGAGTGCCACCAGGCCGCCGAAGCGCAGGGTGACGTCGTCGACCTCCAGCAGCGCGCCCGGGTGCGGATGCCGGACCGCCGCATCCGGACCGGACGACCCGTTCGAGGTCGGGATCGGCGCGTCGACCGGCGTACCGGCGGTCGCGTCGTCCCAGGTGCGGTCGTCGCTGACGGGTTCGCTCACTGCGGTGCCACCTCTCCGGCCCGGTCCTTGAACTCCATGGCGCGGCGGCGGCTCGGGATGATGCCCTGCGGCCGGAAGATCATGATCAGGATGATCGCGAGGCCGAAGATGAGGAACCGGTACTCGAAGGCATCGGTCCCGGCGATCTCGACGCCGCGCAGCCGGTCGGGGATGTAGGCGATGATCGCGCCGCCGAGGATCGCGCCGGCGATGTTGCCCGCGCCGCCCATCACGACACCGGCGAGGATCAGGATCGAGAACTGGAGGATGAAGGTCGACGAGTTCATGAAGCCCTGGATGCCGGCGAAGAGTACGCCGCCCAGCCCCGCGACGGCCGCACCGGTGGCGAAGGCCCACAGCTTGAACTTGATCGTGCGTACCCCCATGATCTCCGCGGCCTCCTCGTCCTCGCGGACCGCGACCCAGGACCGGCCGACCCGGCTGCGGTCGAGGTTGCGGACGATGACGATGACCAGCAGGATCACGCAGAGGCCGAGCCAGAAATAGGGCGTGGCGTCGCGGACGCCGAAGATCGCCGCACCGTCGGGCAGCCTGCCCGGCGGGTGCGGGATGCCGCCGAAGCCCCGGTCGCCGCGGAGGAATTCGGAGCTGTCGGCGACGATGCGGATGATCTCGGCGAAGCCCAGCGTCACGATCGCCAGGTAGTCGCCGCGCAGCCGCAGGGTCGGCCAGCCGAGGATCAGGCCGGAGAGCATCGTCATGACGATGGCGATCGGCACGGCGGCGAGCCACGGCCACATCGTGCCGAGCTCGCTGTCGGGGGAGCAGAGGACGGCGACGGTGTATGCGCCGATGGCGAAGAAGCCGACATACCCCAGGTCCAGCAGGCCTGCGTAGCCGACGACGACGTTGAGGCCGAGCGCCAGCAGCACGAA
Organism: Allocatelliglobosispora scoriae; assembly: GCF_014204945.1. NCBI lineage: Bacteria > Bacillati > Actinomycetota > Actinomycetes > Micromonosporales > Micromonosporaceae > Allocatelliglobosispora > Allocatelliglobosispora scoriae. The sequence goes on along the minus strand of NZ_JACHMN010000002.1, from coordinate 1,494,241 downwards.
GTACGACATGTTGAACAGGGCGCTCGGCCAGTCCACGCCCTGGGTCTCGATCTGCGGCCCGATCAGCGGGATCGACCCGACATAGGGCAGCAGGAACGCCGCGAGGACGCCCACCGCGCCGATGCCCCAGCGGGCGAGCTTCGGCAGGCCCTGGAACCACTGCCGGATGGAGTCGAGTCCGAGGTGGATGCCGCCGGATCCGCCGGTCGACTTGCGATGCTGGCTCATGCGCGGGCCCGTCCCAGCGACTCGCCGAGCAGACCGGTGGGGCGGAACATCAGGATCGCGATGAGCAGCACGAAGGCGACCACGTTCTTCCACTGGGTGCCGAAGAGCCCGGCGCCGTAATTCTCGGCGACACCGAGGATGAAGCCGCCGATCAGCGCGCCGCGCAGGTTGCCGATGCCGCCGAGCACGGCCGCGGTGAAGGCCTCGATGCCGAGCAGGAAGCCCGCGTCGTAGCGGGTGTCGCCGATCTTCAGGACGTACATGACGGAGGCGACACCGGCCATCACGCCGCCGAGCAGGAAGACGAGGGAGATCACCCGGGTCTTGTTGACGCCCATCAGCGCCGCGCTGTCGGGGTTCTGGGCGACCGCGCGGACGCCCCGGCCCAGCCGGGTGCCGTTGATGAAGCGGTCGAGCACGAACATCATCACCAGCGCCAGCACGATGATGAGGATCTGCAGGTTGGTGACCTTCATGTTGCCGATCTGGAAGACCGTCGACGGCTGGATCAGCGGCGGTACCCCGCGGATGTTGCGGTCGGTCTTGATGCCGACGGCCTCGGAGATGACGACCGAGGCGCCGATGGCGGTGATGAGGAAGGCGAGCGGCGGTGCGTTGCGGCGGCGCAGCGGCCGGTAGGCGGCGACCTCGACGATGAGCGCCATCACCCCGGAGACGACCATGGCGCCGATCAGGCCCAGCACGAGCAGGCCGATGACGGCGCCGGTGGCCGGGGTGGCGGAGTTCTGGTCGAGGCCGAACCAGCCCCAGACGACGAGGCAGGCGAAGGTCCCCACCATGAAGACCTCGGAGTGGGCGAAGTTGATGAGCCGCAGCACGCCGTAGACGAGGGTGTAACCGAGGGCGAACAGGGCGATGATCGCGCCTTGCGCGAGCCCGGTGATGGTGAGTGGGCCGAAGTCGCGGATCAGGTCGGAGAAGTTCACGGTGCCTCCAGGCAGAGCCGCTGGGGGCGACGTGCCCCCAGCGGCGGTGGCGATCAGATCTTCGGAGCCTCTTGGTCCGGCTGAGCCGTCCCGTTGGCGTCGAACTTGAAGGCCCAGACCTTGATCTGGGCCGGGTCCAGCTCGCCGGTGGAGGTGAACTTGTAGGTGTTGGCGATGCCCGCGTAGTCGACGCCGGTCAGGTAGTCGTTGAGCTTCTGCGGCGTGGTGTTGCCGGCGCCGATGCCCTGCATCAGGATGTTCGCCGCGTCGAAGGCCACGTCGCTGTAGGTGCCCGGGTCGACGTTCCACTTCGCCTTGTAGTCGGCGACGAACGTGCCGCCCGCCTTGGCCGCCGGGGCGCAGGGGCAGGTCACGATCGAGCCGGCGGCCGCCGCGTTGCCGGCCGCCTTGGCGAAGCCGGGGTCGTTGACGCCGTCGCCCGCGACGAGCGTGCCGGTCCAGCCGGCCGCCGTGAGCTGCTTACGCAGCAGGCCCGCGTTCTGGTAGTAGCCGCCGTAGAAGAAGGCGGTCGAGCCGCTGGAGACGACCTTCTGGACCGTCGCGGAGAAGTCGGTCTGCTTGCCGTCGGCGGCGGTCTTGTCGCTGGCGACCACGAGCCCGCCGAGCTTGGCCTTGACGATGTCGGCGAGGCCCGCGCCGTATGCGGACTGGTCGTCGCCGACGAAGACCTTCTCGGCCTTGAGCGAGTTCTTGATGTAGCCGGCGGCCGCGGGGCCCTGCGCGTCGTCGTTGGCGACCGCGCGGTGGAAGACCTTCCAGCCCTTGGTGGCGAGCGAGGTCCGGGTCGCCGACGGCGTGATGAGCGGGATGCCCGCCTCCTGGAAGATCGGGTTCGCCGCCTCGGACTCGCCGGAGAAGGCCGGTCCGACGATGCCGAGGATCTTCTTGTCGGTGACGAGCTGGCGGGCGAGGCCCGGCGCCACGTCGGGGCTGCCCTGCGAGTCGAACTTCTTCAGCGTGACGCAGTCCTTGCCGTTCTTGGTGTTGTACTGGTCGACCGCGAGCTCCGCACCCTGTTCGATGTTGACGCCGAGGCCTGCGGCGGAGCCGGTGAGCGCGCCGAAGAACGCGATCTCGAAGCCGCAGTTGCCGCCGCCCGCGGCGTCGTCGGAGCCGCTGTCGGAGTTGCACCCGGCCAGGCCGGTGATGAAGAGGGCGGCGACCGCGGTGCCGCCGACCGCTCGAAGGAGTTTCCCGGCGCGATGGCCGGAGTTGATCGTGAACATTCATGTCCCCCAACTGGCGAGATAGCCATCCGGCTGCCCCATAGCTCAATTCAACGCAAGATATATGAGATAAAGAGGACAAATACGGATATAGAATAAAAAACGCCGGTCAGCGATGGGTCGGTTGCGGCTGCTCGGCCGCCTCCCGGCCCGCGCGCCTTCCGCTCGCCTTTCCGGGTACGCCGTGAGCCGGCCCCGAGTGGGTCACAATGGACCCATGCGCCTGCCGATCCTGCCGCCGGTCTCACCGATGCTGGCCAAGCCGCTCAAGAAGCTGCCCGAGGGCAACCTGTCCTTCGAACCCAAGTGGGACGGCTTCCGATCGATCATCTTCCGCGACGGCGACGAGGTCGAGATCGGCAGCCGCAACGAGAAGCCGATGACGCGCTACTTCCCGGAGCTGGTCACGGCGTTCCAGGCCAACCTGCCGGAGCGGTGCGTCATCGACGGCGAGATCATCCTGATCGAGCCCGGCGGCGACCGGCTCAACTTCGACATGCTCCAGCAGCGCATCCACCCCGCCGCGAGCCGGGTGAAGCTGCTCGCGGGCGAGACACCGGCCAGCTTCGTCGCCTTCGACCTGCTGGCGCTGGGCGACGACGACTTCACCGGCCGCCCCTTCGCCGAGCGCCGTGCGGCGCTGGAGGAGGCGCTCGCGGCGTCGAAGGCGCCGGTCTTCCTCACGCCCACCACGCTCGACAACGCGCTCGCGCAGCAATGGTTCGACCAGTTCGAGGGCGCGGGCCTCGACGGCGTGATCGCGAAGCCGCTGGACGGGCTCTACGAGCCGGACAAGCGCACCATGTTCAAGATCAAGCACGAGCGCACCGCGGACTGTGTCGTGGCCGGTTACCGCGTGCACAAGTCGGGGCCCGACGTGATCGGATCGCTGCTGCTCGGCCTCTACAACGACCAGGGGGTGCTCGTCAGCGTCGGGGTGATCGGCGCCTTCTCCGCCGCCCGGCGCAAGGAGCTCTTCGAGGAGCTGCAGCCGCTCGTGACCACTTTCGACGAGCACCCGTGGGCGTGGGCCAACCAGTTGGAGGGCAACCGCACCCCGCGCAACTCCGAGGGCAGCCGCTGGTCGGTCGGGAAGGACCTCTCCTTCACCCCGCTGCGCCCGGAGCGCGTCGTCGAGGTGCGCTACGAGCACATGGAGGGCGAGCGCTTCCGCCACACCGCCCAGTTCAACCGCTGGCGCGAGGACCGCGACCCCCGGTCGTGCACCTACGAGCAGCTCGAAGAGGTGGTCCGGTTCGATCTGGCCGACGTGCTGACCGCACGATAGGTTGGCCGGGTGACGTCCTTTGACCTCGTCTGCGAGATCGAGCCGCCGACCCGTCCGGACCTGCGGCACGTCCGGCACCAGATCGGCGTTCTCGCTCCGGTGGCGCACTCGTTCCTCATCCCTGACAACCACATCGGCCGGGCCACGGTCTCCAGCATCGCCGTGGCACACGAGGTCGCGGCGATGGGCGGGCGCAGCATCGCCTGCCTCAACTCACGCGACCGCAACCTGCTCGGCTTCCGCCGCGACCTGATGACGGCCGCCGCCTACGGCGTCGAGGAGTTCCTCTTCGTCTATGGCGACAAGCCGACGGTCGGCGACCGCACCAGCGAGCTCACGGTCCGCGCGATGATCGAGGAGACCCGGCAGCTCGCCGACGATCCGGCTTTCGCGGGGTGCCCGCCGTTCCGGATCGGCGTCGCGTCGGGGCTGCGCAAGGTGCCCAGCTTCAAGAAGACGGCCGACTTCATGTTCGCCCAGATGAGCTTCTCGGTGGAGGCGCTGCTGCGCTGGCGGGACTCGGTCTCGCTGGACATGCCCGTCTATGCCGGGGTGATGGTGCTGGCGAGTCCGGGGATGGCCCGGCGGCTCGCCGCGACCATCCCCGACATCGAGTTCCCCGACGCTCTGATCGAGCGGGTCGCCGCCGATCCTCGGGCCGGGGTCGACGCCGCGTTCGAGCAGATCGAGGCGCTGCGGGAGAGTGGCGCCTTCCACGGCGTCCACCTTGTGCCGGTCTCCCGCTATCGTGAGATGGCGCTCCGGCTAGAAGGCCGCTGACCTGCATGTTTCGTCTCAGGCAGAAGTAGGTTGTCCGGTTAAGGCCGGCCATGTCATTGTCTGTCCCGCAGATAGCCAACGACCTGGAGAAACACATGCACAACCTTCGAATGACGGTAGCCGCTGCGATGGCGGCGGCTGCCACGGTGGCCGTGACGACCCTGACGCTGACGGCGCCGGCCCAGGCGGCTAGCTACCCGTGTTACAAGATCAGCAAGACGTCGACGACGGCGAACGGCTGGTGCGACGGCAACGGTCCCTACCCGACCTACCAGGTGGAGACCTGGTGCTACAACCCCACGTCGGGCAACAGCGTGACCAAGAAGGGCCCGATGAAGTGGTTGGGTGACCGCAACGGCTCCTCCGTGACCTGCCCGTCGGACTACCCGGTGCGGACCGGGACGGCGCAGATCTTCGTCTACGACTCCAACCACCTGCCGCTCTACCGGTTCGACTTCTGATCCGGTCGGGTCGGCCCGGTCGAGGCCGGGCCGACCCGGATGTCAGCCGGTGAGGCGGACGGCCCAGGGCCGCACCCGGACCTGGAGCACCCCGGCCGTCACGGCGGTGTCCGCCGACTGGACGAGCGCCGTGAACTCCGCCGCCGCGGCGGCCGGCACCCGGATGACCGCCATCCCCTCGCCCACGCCGTCGAGGGGACCAGCGGCGACCAGCACTCCGTGCTCGCGCAGTCGCAGCAGGAACGCCGGATGTCCGGCGAAGTCCGGATGAGCGAAGACCTCGGCCGACGGCCAGACGGCCGGACCGGGCGTGTGCAGCAGGGCGAACCAGACCTCACCGTCCACATCGGCCGGACCGGGCTTCGCGGCGAGCTCGGCGTAGGCACCGAAGACGAGCGGCCAGCCCTGCTCATAGCCGCTGCGGCGCGCCATCGGGTCGGCGAGCCGCTCCCAGCCCCGGTGCTCCAGGGTGACCAGCGTCTGGTGCTCGCCGACGGCGGCGAAGGTCACCTCGACCTCGGTCGCGTCGTCGGGCCCGCGGCCGGGGTGCCAGGTGATCAGCAGGCGCTGCGGTGGCGCCCACTCCAGCACGGAGCCCCAGACGGACTCGTCGCCGTCCGGCCCGGTCTCGACCACGGCGCCGTCGCGGAAGGCGACCGTGCCGCCCGCGCCGAAGACGCTGTGGTTCTCGCCGAGCGGCCACCAGGCCCCGATCTCCTCGGTGAAGACGGCGAACGCGAGCTCCGGCCCCGATGGCACGACGACCTGGCGGCGAACCGGTGGCAGTGGCTTCATGACGACTCCTCCACACGTGCGGTCACCCTCGCCGCGTAGGCGCCCAGCGCCTCGTCCCACGTCTGCACCAGCCACTGCTGCAGTGCGGTGAAGCCCTCGGGCGCCAGCGCGTAGAGGTTGCGGGTGCCGACGCTGCGGTGCTCGACGAGCCCGGCGCCCTCCAGCACCCGCAGGTGCTTGCTGACGGCGGGCCGGCCGACGGGCAGCGCGGAGGCGAGCTCGCCGACCGGGAGCGGTCCGTGGCGGAGCCGCTCGACGATGAGGCGCCTGGTCTGGTCGCCCAACGCGTCGAACACGGCTTCGGCGGGTGATTGGTTGCTCATAAGTAACGGTTACTCTACAGCAACCAATCGGGTCCGCCTAGGGCTTCTCGTAGGAGAACCTGATCCCATCCCCCTCATGCAGCACGAATACGGGGGAGTCGCCCGGACGCCAGCGGGAGGAGACGAGGAAGACGTTGCCGTCGATCCGGTCCATCAGCTTCAGCCCCTCGTAGCGGTACTGCTTCGGCACCGGCGCAAGGCCCTCGACGTCCGTGCCGAGAACCGTCTCGGTGATGATGCCGTCGCTGAGGTGCAGCGGCCGGTCGCTGACGATCGTCACGTCGACCCGGTCCGGCAGCTCGGCGACGAACCGGTCGGCCATCCGGGCACCGACGACGGTGGCGAGGTTGCTCGCCGCCCAGAAGAGGCCGACGGCCGTCACCAGCAGGATGAAGAGCTGCGCCTGCGCGGGCAGCACCGAGCCCGCGTCGCGGCGCAGCAGCTCCAGCCGGACGGCGAAGACGAGCAGCAGGAAGCCGACCGTGATCGTCACCGGCGCGAGCAGGAAGGTCACCGGCTCCTCCAGGACGCTCGCCGCGATCGACATGCCGATCGGAGTCGCGATCGCCACGCCGACGAGAACCCACGGCACCAGGCGGGCGCCCGCCGAGGGGCCGGTGGCGAGCCGGGTGAGCCGCTTGCCGAGCCAGAGCCAGGCGAGCCCGCCCAGGCCGAGGGCGAGCAGCAGCCACTGCACCTGGTCGATGCTGCGCAGGATGAGCTCGGAGGAGGACATGCCGAGGATCGCCTCGTCGATGCCGAGCTCGTCGGCCATCACCTCGGTTCGCCGCCAGCCGAAGTAGACCAGCACGGCGGTGATCACGGTGGCGTTGGCGAGCAGGAGCAGGAGGTGCCGGGTGAGCTCGCCGGAGGTGGTCTCGGCGCGGGCCGCCACGGGCTGCTCGGTCATCACCGCACCCCCGGTGCCCCGTCGAGGCGCGGATCCGGCCGGTCGCCGGTGTTCCACGCCACGATGGCCGGGGCGATCTCGTCCGCCCGCCGGCAGGGCAGGTCGTCCTTGGATTTCTGCAACAGAGCACTCCCCACTGACTTGTACGCCTCACACACGTGCCAGCGCAGCACGGTGGTCGTCTCGACGTCCCAGCCGATCCCGGTCCAGCCGCCGTAGCCGCGGGACACCACGTCCCAGACCGTGCGGGCCCGGGTCGTCTCGCCGTCGCAGAGCTCCACGGCGGCCTGGAAGAGCAGCACCGCCCGGGGGTCGTCGAAGCTGCCCCAGCCGGGCACGTCGCCGTCGGCGTCCTTGCGCCGCATCATCGCCCGCGCGTCGCCGCAGTGGGACCTCGCCAGTTCGACATAGACGGCACTCTCGATGCGCTGATCCGGTGACCTGTCGCCCTGCGGCAGCCCGAAGGCGTACCTCGACTTCGGTGGTGCGGCCGGTGGTGCGCCGCCGGGCGTGCATTCGCCCTGCGTGCCGCAGCCGGCGAGCAGGACGGTGGCGAGCAGGGCGGTGAGGACGGTCCGGTGGTGGCGCATGACTGCTCCTGGGATCTCTGCGGCGAAGGGTAGACGCCGTTCGCTCAGGAAGGGAAGAGGATCCAGGTGCAGATACAAAAATTGTTACCGTCATGCGTTGACTTTTAACGAACGCAGTCGTAATTTTCTTCACCACAGGCAAGTGGTGAAAGGAATTATCGTGACGGTCTCGCCAACGGGTGTGCTCGGTCGGCTGAAGATGGAGCTGCCCACCCTGCCCGACGCGCTACAGCGGGTCGCGGAGCAGATCCTCGAGGACCCGGCCGAGGCGGCCCAGGCGTCCATCGTGGACCTGGCGGAACGCTCTGGCACCTCCACCGCGACGGTCACCCGCTTCTGCCGGGTGCTCGGCTTCGCCGGTTATGCCGCCCTGCGAGTGGCGATCGCCACCGAGAGCGGCCGGGCCCAGCAGGCCCGCTGGGAAACCGACATCGACGGCGACATCGAGCCCGACGACCCGCTCGACCGGGTGCTCGGCATCATCGCCGGTGCCGACGCCCGCGCGATCCAGGAGACCGCCGACCGGCTCGACCTCGCCGAGGTGGCCCGGGTCGCCGACGCGATCGCGACCGCCTCCCGGGTCGAGCTCTTCGGCCTCGGCAGCAGCGGCACGTCCGGCCGGGAGATGGCGTTCCGACTGGAGCGCATCCGGGTGCCCTGCTGGTTCCGCCCCGACGCGCACACCGCGCTCACCAACGCGGCGCTGCTCGGCCCCGGCGATGTCGCCATCGGACTGTCGCACAGCGGCCGCACCCGTGAGGTGATCGAGACCCTCGCCGTCGCCGCCGAGCAGGGCGCGCTGACCGTCGCGGTGACCTCCTTCGCCCGCTCGCCGCTCGCCGACGCGGCCGATGTCGTGCTGACCACGGCCGCCCACGAGACGACCTTCCGGCTCGCCGCGCTCTCCGCGCTGCACTCCCAGCTGGTCGCGCTCGACCTGGTCTATGTGGCGGTCGCGCAGCGCACCTACGCCCGCACCACCGAGGCGTTCGAGGTGACGGCGCGGGCCGTGCAGGCACACCGCCTGCACGACGAGGCTTCCGGCGCACGTCGCGCCCGGCAGCGGAAAACACCCACGGAGGACAAGTGAGAACGACCGAGATCAGCAGTCAGGCGTATCTGGCCCTGATCAGCGAGGCCGTGGCCGCGGTGGGCCGCGAGCAGGAGGAGGCGGTGCAGCGCGCCGCCGACCTGATCACGGCCTCGCTCGACAGCGGCGGCGTGGTGCAGGCCTTCGGTTGCGGGCACTCCGAGGCCCTCGCCATGGAGATCGCCGGCCGGGCCGGTGGCCTCGTGCCCACCAACCGCATCGCCCTGCGCGACATCGTCCTCTATGGAGGGTTGCCGCGCGAGGTGCTGGAGGACCCCATGCTGGAGCGCGACCCCACGGTCGCCCACCGGCTCTACGAACTGACCGCCATCAAGCCGGCCGACGTCTTCGTCGTCGCCTCCAACTCCGGCATCAACGGCGTGGTCGTCGAGTTCGCCCTGCTCGTCAAGGAGCACGGGCACCAGCTCATCGCGATCACCTCGACGGAGCACAGCGCGCGCTCGACACCCCGGCACCCGTCGGGCAAGCGCCTGTCGGAGATCGCCGACATCGTCCTGGACAACGGGGCACCCTACGGCGACGCGGCGATCGGGCTGCCCGACGGCGGCGCGGTCGGTGCGGTCTCGTCGGTCACGGCGGCGGTGCTGGCCCAGATGATCGTCACCGAGGTCGTGCGCCGTCAGCTCGCGGCGGGACAGACCCCGCCCATCTACCTGTCCGCCAACGTCGACGGCGGACATGAGCACAACCAGGTATGGGAACAGCGGTACGCCGGTCGCATCCGGCGTACCGCCTGAATCGAAATTGAGGCCCTGATGAACCCCTCTTCCAACAATCCACCCTACCCAACCAGACGGACCGTCCTGCGTAGTGCGGCTGCCGTGGGCGTCGCCGGTGTCGCCGGAGCCGCTCTCGCGGGCTGCGTCACCGGCGGCGACGACGGCGACACCGGCACCAAGGGCGACAAGAGCGCGACCAACCCGCTCGGCGTCCCGGTCGATGCCCCGCTCGAGGTCGTGATCTTCAAGGGCGGCTACGGCGACGACTACGCCAAGCAGGCGGGCAGCCTGTATACGCAGAAGTACCCGAAGGCGGCGATCGACCACAAGGGGATCCAGCGCGTCGGTGACGTGCTCCAGCCCCGCTTCGTCGCCGACACCCCGCCCGACGTCGTCGACAACAGCGGCGCCGGCCGGCTCGACCTCGCCACCCTCGTCGCGTCGAAGAAGCTCAAGGACCTGGGCGAGCTGCTCGACTCGCCGAGCGTCGACGACCCGAGCAAGAAGGTCCGCGACACGCTGCTGCCCGGCGTCGTCGAGGACGGCACCTTCGACGGCTCGGTGCAGGTCCTCAACTTCTCGTCCGTGCTGTGGGGGGTGTGGTATTCGAAGTCCCTCTTCGCGAAGAACGGCTGGACCTTCCCGACGACGTGGGAGGAGATGCTGACCCTCGGCGACACCATCAAGAAGACCGGCGTCGCGCCGTGGACGTGGCAGGGCAAGTACCCGGAGTACATGAACGACCCGCTGCAGTCCCTCGCGGCCAAGGCGGGCGGCATGGACCTGGTCAAGGCGATCGACAACCTGGAGCCCGGTGCCTGGCAGAGCGCGCCGATGCTCGCCGCCGCCGAGGCGATCCACCAGCTCGTCGTGCGGGGCCACATCATGACCGGCTCCGAGGCGCTGTCGCACACCGAGGCGCAGAACGCCTGGTGCAAGGGGCAGGCGGCCTTCATCCCGTGCGGTTCGTGGCTCGAGGGCGAGCAGCAGGCGGTCACCCCGGCCGGCTTCGACATGGTGATGGCGGCGGTGCCCGCGCTGACGGGCAGCGACAAGCTCGCCAACGGTGCGGTGCAGGGTGCCAGCAGTGAGTCGTTCCTGGTCCCGGCGAAGGCGAAGAACCCGCAGGGCGGTCTGGAATATCTCCGCCTGCTCTTCTCCAAGCAGGTCGCCCGGGGCTTCGCCGAGTCGGCGAAGGCGCTGCCGGTCGTCATCGGCGCCACCGACGGGCTCACCCTCTCCAGCGGCCTGTCGTCGGTCGCCGCGGCGGCGAAGGCGGCCGGTCCGAACGTCTTCACCTACCGCTTCCGCACCTGGTACGCACCGCTGAGCAAGGCGTTCGACGACGCGACCGGTGAGCTGCTCACCAACCGGGTCAACCCGGCGCAGTGGGCCGAGCGGATCCAGAAGGCCGCCGACTCGGTCGCCAAGGACAGCTCCATCGTCAAGCACAAGCGCTGACGGGGGCGATGGTGACCATGCGGCACGGTAGGTACCGGTTCCTGGCCGGGGCGATGATCCCGCCCCTGCTGCTCTACGGCGTGTTCGTGCTCTCGCCGTACGCCCAGGCTTTCTACCTGGCCTTCACGGACTGGAACGGCCTGTCCGGCCAGGCGAACCTGGTGGGACTAGAGAATTTCGGCAAGCTGTGGAGCGATCCGCTGTTCCTGGCGGCCCTGCGCCACAACGGGCTGATGCTGCTCGTCGTGCCGCTGGTCACCATCGGACTGGCGCTGTTCTTCGCGGCCATGCTCGGAACGGGGGAGAAGCGGCGGGCGGCGAGCGCCTACCGGATCGTCTACTTCTTCCCGCAGCTGCTCTCGGTGGCGATCATCGCGGTGCTCTGGCAGTTCGTCTACACCCCCAACAGCGGCCTGCTCAACGGGCTGCTGAGCGGGATCGGCCTGCCGGGCCTGCGGCGCAGCTGGCTCGCCGAGCCGGATCTCGCGATCTGGGCGGTGATGGCGACGATGATCTGGGCCGCCGTCGGCTTCTACGTGGTGCTCTTCTCGGCCGCGATGGAGTCGATCCCGGCCGACGTGCTGGAGGCGGCGCTGCTCGACGGCGCCGGCCGCATGACCACCTTCCGGCGGATCACCCTGCCGCTGGTCTGGGACAGCGTCCAGGTCGCCTGGATCTATCTCGGTGTCGCGGCGCTGGACGGGTTCGCCCTGGTGCAGATCATGACGGTCGGCCCCGGCGGGCCGGACAACTCCACCGAGGTGATGGGGTTGAGCCTTTACCGCAACGCCTTCACCTACGGCAAGTTCGGCTACGCCTCCGCGATGGGCGTCGCCCTCTTCTTCCTGACCCTCACGCTGGCGGTGCTGCTGCTGCGAGTGTCCCGGCGCGAACGGGTGGAGCTCTCATGACTCGTGTTACCAACGGCGTGCTGCACGCGGTGCTCGCCCTCTGGGCGGCCCTCGTCACGCTGCCGCTGCTCTGGGCGGTCGTCTCGTCGCTCAAGACCGACGAGGAGATCTTCGACAGCCCGTGGTCGGTCCCGTCGAAGCTGCACTTCGAGAACTGGGGCCGGGCGTGGCAGGAGGCGCAGATCGGACGCTACCTGTTCAACACGCTGATCGTCGTCGGCGGCGCGCTGGTCCTGGTGATGCTGCTCGGCTCGCTCGTCGCCTACTGCCTGGCCCGCTACGAGTTCCCGGGCAACCGGGTCATCTACTACACGCTCATCGCGGGGATGCTCTTCCCGGTCTTCCTCGCCCTGGTGCCGCTCTTCTTCGTGGTCAACCGGATGGGGCTGCTCGGCACCTACCACGGGCTGATCCTGGTCTACGCCGCTTACGCCCTGCCGTTCACGGTCTTCTTCCTGCACGGCTTCTTCCGGACGCTGCCGACCGCCGTCGCCGAGGCCGCCTTCATCGACGGCGCCTCGCACGCCGGGGTCTTCTGGCGGGTCATGCTGCCGATGGCCCGGCCGGGCCTGATCAGCGTCGGCATCTTCAACTTCCTCGGGCTGTGGAACCAATACCTGCTGCCCGTGGTGCTCAACCCCGATCCGGATCGCTACGTGCTCTCCCAGGGCCTGGCCGCACTCGCGGTCAGCCAGGGCTACCGCAGCGACTGGAGCGGACTCTTCGCGGGACTGATCATCGCGATCATGCCGGTGCTCCTCGCGTACGTGCTGTTCCAACGGCAGATTCGCGCTGGTCTCACCGCGGGAGCGGTCAAGTAGCTCCGGTAATCCTCGCCGGAGCACCACCTCACGGAAGGACAGACCCCCATGTCACCTGTCCGTACCATCCGCCACCGGGCAGCCCTCGCGGCGGCCTCGGCGGCAGCGGTAGTGATCACCGGCAGCGTCGCCGCGTTCACCGCCACCGCGCCGGCCTCGGCCGCCGCCTGCAACCAGGTCCTCTTCGACGACTTCAACTACACGTCGTCGTCGGACTCGGCGATCAACAGCCGGGGCTGGTCCGTGCGGACCAACACCGGCGGACCGGGCGTACCCGGTGCCGCCTGGCCCGCGTCGAACATCAGCTTCCCCTCGATCACCGGCGGCAAGGCCCTGCAACTACGGGCCGCGACCGACGGCACGAGCGGCGGCACCAGCCAGGCGGAGTTCCTCAGCTCCTCCCGGCGGTTCTTCGAGGGCACCTACGGCGCCCGGGTCAAGTTCGCCGACGCGCCGGACTCCGGCACCGACGGCGATCACCTGGTGGAGACGTTCTTCACGATCACCCCGCTCAACTTCGACCTCGACCCCAACTACGGCGAGATCGACTTCGAGTACCTGCCCAACGGCGGCTGGGGCGAGCAGGGACCGATCTTCTACCAGACCACCTGGGAGACCTACCGCAACGAGCCGTGGCTCGCGGAGAACACCCACACCGAGGAGCGGGCCAGCTACAACGGCTGGCACGACCTCGCCTTCCAGGTCAGCGGCGGGCACGTCAAGTACTTCATCGACGGCGTGCAGGTCGCGGACCACTCGGGGATCTACTACCCCGAGACGCCGATGTCGCTGAACTTCAACCTCTGGTTCATCGACACGGCGGCGCACACCAGCGGCACCAGCGTCTACACCCAGCAGGTGGACTACTTCTACCACACGGTGGGAGAGGCGATCGCGCCCAGCGAGCTGAGCAGCCGCGTCAGCGCGCTGCGGTCGTCGGCCGTGGGCTTCACCGACACGATGGGTACGGGTGGCGGCACCTGCCCCACCGGCTCCCCGTCGGCGTCGAGCACCTCGAAGCCCCCGTCGCCGTCGGTGTCACCGTCGACGTCGGTCTCCCCGAGCCCGAGCCGCAGCCCCAGCACCAGCCCGAGCCCGAGTGGCCCGGTCGGCGGCTGTGGCACCCTGCGGGCCTGGGACTGGGGCACCGTCTACCTCGAGGGTGAGCTCGTCAAGCACGCCGGCCACAAGTGGCGGGCGCGCTGGTGGACCCTGGGCTCCGAGCCCGGCCTCACCGCGCAGTGGGAAGACAAGGGTCTCTGCTAGACAGAAGCCTGACCAGTGATAACGGTGCCCGCCGGAGGCCTAGACCGGCGGGCACCGCCCTCGGTTACCCGAAGGAAGTCAACTATGCAGGACTTGGTGCTGGGGCTCGACGTCGGAGGCACGGCTTCCCGGGCGCTGGTGACGACGCTCGACGGGACCCCGGTCGGCAGCGGCGTCGCCGGGGCGGGCAACCCGGTCGGCGTACCCGTCGAGGTCGCCTGTGCGGAGGTCTCCACGGCGCTGGCGGCGGCGCTGCGCGGCCTGGACCCGGCGCGGATCGTCGCGGGGGTGCTCGGCATCGCCGGGACCAGTCGGTTCGGCGACCCGGCGGTGGCCGGCGCGTTCGACGCCGTGTGGCGCGCGGCCGGGCTGTCCTGCCCGGTGCGGCCGATCGGCGACGTGGTGGTCGCCTATGCGGCCGGCACCGACGAGGTGACCGGAACGGTTCTCATCTCCGGCACCGGCGCGATCGCCGCGCGGATCTCCGGCGAGACCATGCTGAGCAGCGCCGACGGGATGGGATGGCTGCTCGGCGACCTCGGTTCCGGGTTCTGGCTGGGGCGGACTGCCGCGACCGCGGTGGCTCGGGAGTTGCACGCGGGACGCGACGGCGCGCTGGTGCGGGCGCTGCTGAGCGTGTTGCCCGGCGGGAGTGCGGACGCCTTCGTGACCGCGGTGCACGAGCGGCCGCCCCGCGACCTCGCCAAGCTGGCACCGCTCGTGCTGGGCGCGGTCGCGGACGATCCGATCGCGGCCCGGATCGCGGACGAGGCGGCCGACCACCTGGTCGCGACGGCGGCCGAGGTGTGGCACCCGGGGGATCCGGTCGTGCTCGCGGGCAGCGTGCTCACCGGCGGACCGGTGCTGCGCGATCGGGTCCGGGAGCGGCTCGCCGACCGCCGGCCGGGAGTCGTGGTGCCGATCGCCGAGGCCGGGACCGTCGGTGCGGCGCGGCTCGCGGCCCGGGGAGTCCTGGCGGATTAGGTGCCCTCCGGCGCAGAGCGGCTGCGGGCAGCCCGGATCGTCGCCGCGGCGGTGCGCCTGGCCGCGGGTGCGATGAACCAGCCGACCACGACGGCGATCGCGGCGAGCAGCCAGTTCAACGGCCGCCACTCGACGGCGTCGACGACGCGCTGCCCGGCCGGACCGCGCAGGAACTCGGGCCGGACCAGCACCGACGCCTTGCCGCTGTCGTCCACCGGGACGAGGACCGGCGCGCCGTCGGGATCGGCGGCCGGCGAACCGATGAGGTGGCCCGGCGGTGCGGTGACCCGCAGCGTGGAGCTGCCGCGTGCCAGCATCCGCGCGGAGTAGGTCTCGGGACGGCCGCCGACCGTGACGGCCAGCAGGCCCGGCGACACATCGATCTCCACGGGTGTCGTCACGAGGGAGCCCGGGTCGGCGGGGAAACCGCGCGTGCGATGGTAGACGGCCGCCCCGTCGCGGGTGCCCGCCGCGACCCAACCGGACCCGGCGGCCGGGGACAGGATCAGCTCATCGGCCGTCACCGGCCACGCGGGGTCGTGCCGCAGGTTCTTCAGCCTGACCAGCTCCCGGTCGGCGAGGTCCGCCGCCAGCAGCAGCGTCTCGTCGACGACGACGGAGTCCGCGTGGACGACGGCGACCCCGTGGTATTCGACGGCGAGCTCGTCCCAGTCGACTCCCGGCGCGACCGCCGGCCCAGGCGCCGAGAAGAGGACGGCGCTGCCGAGCAGCAGCAGGACGATGACCAGGCCCGGCCGCCAGATCGACGGGTAGGGGGCGAGGAGCACCGCTACCGGAACCCCGACGAGCAGCCCGACCGTGGCCAGGCCGAGGCCGATCACGATCGGGATCAGAAACGGCCGTGTCGGCAGGGTGAGCTGGCTCGCCACCCCGACGGCGACCAGCGCGACGGCGAGCGCCCGCGCCGGGATCGACGATCGTGGCCCACCGTCCGTTCTGGAATTCCGCCCCGTGGAAGTCACGGGAGCATCATGGACCGGATTCACGCGCTCGCGGGTCGGCCGAAGCGGCCGCACTGTGCTCCGGCAGGCTGATCCACACCGCGTGTACGCCGCCAGATCGACGATCCACCCAGGTCAGCGTGGTTTGATCGAGGGGTGAACAGAGCGCAGCTCGTCCATATCCTGGCCGTTCGACTCGGCGGGGAGCGGAGAGCCGCGGCCGCCGTCGACGCCGTCCTGGCGGAGATCCAGGCCGCCGTCGCCCGGGGCGATCGGGTGCTGCTCATGGGTTTCGGCGTTTTCGAGCGGCGCGTCCGCCCCGCCCGCACGGTACGCAATCCGCGCACCGGTGGCGTGCACCGGGTTCCGCAGGCGGTCGTCCCGGTCTTCCGGCCCGGGGCCGGTTTCCGCCAGTCGGTGCGGACCGGGGTCGCCCCGGCCCGGCGCGGACCCACCGGCCGGTCCAACATGGAGGTCGCGCTGGGCCACCTCGGCTCGGCCGGCTACCGGCTCACCTCGGCCTCGCTGCGCAACCTCGCGATGATCGTCGATCGGGGTGAGCAGGCGCTCGCCGCCCGGCGTACGGCGGCGATCGAGGCTCGTCGCAACCTGGTCGTGCTGCTGGACCGGGCGATGCACCTCGCCGCCGAGCGGGGCCGCACGACGGTCGACGACCGGATGCTGCGGGCGGCGCTGCGCGGCCTGTGCCCGCTGCCGCCGTGGTGCCGCGATGGCTGAGCAGACCGGCACGGCCGAGCGAGAGCGAGACGGGACGGCGGAGCGCAGGGGTACGCGTGCCTTCGACGTCGCGGCGGATGTGGCGAAGCACCTCGTCACGCTCTCGGCTGCGATCGTCGCGCTGACCATCACCTTCTCCACCGAGATCCTCGCGGGGCAGGTCAGCGATGCGGAGCGGCTGATCGCGGGGGTGGCCTGGGGGCTCTACTTCATCTCGATCCTCGGCGGGGTGTGGTTGCTCTACGCCGTGTCGGGCTCGGTCGACGCGATCGAGCGCGGGACGAGCCGGTCGATCTATGACGCGAACACCGCGATCCCGATGGGCGTCCAGCAGGTGTCGTTCGTGCTGGCACTGCTGGCGACGGTCCTGTTCGGCTTCGTCAGCATCTAACCGCCCAAGATCGCCGCAACTCTTCAAGAGTTGGTCCTAACGGGGTTTTAGGACCAACTCTTGAAGAGTTGCGGCGATCTTGGGGGTGCGCAGGGGTTCGGGAACGGGCTGCGTCAGGGGAGGCGGCCCAGCGCGGCTGCGGCGAGGCCGCTCGTCGCCGTCTCGGCTTCCGTGCCGTTGCCGAGGCCGTTGACGAAGATCATCAACACCGTGTCGCCCTTGAGCATGTGCAGGTAGCCCGCCTCGCGTACCGCCGCGTCGCCGAGGCCGGGCACCTCCTTGCTCGCCGCGCCCAACCCGTCGCGTACCTGGTCGTAGACACCCCGGCCGCCGCCGACGACCCCGATCGTGACCAGCCGCTTCGTCTCGGGAGAGCCGAATGCGCAGCTCCGCTGGCCGGGCAGGCCGCCGGGCTGGGCCACCCCGTCGCCGACCTTGGCACCCAGCGCCTTGGTGACCTCGTCCGGCGTGACCAGCTTGCACGGATCGATGCTGCTGTCGGCGGGCCCGCCCGAGGGCGGCGTCGGCGGGACGAGCTTGTCGTCCTCGGCCGAGCACGCCGCGAGGGCGACGGTGGCGGCCAACGTCAGGATGAGGCTCAGGCGGCGGAGACCGATCACGGGTTGTGCTCCCTCTCGAGTGGGCCCAGGGTTGCTGGTTGGGCCACAGCATCGCCGGTTTGGCGCCGCGCCGCAACGCCTCGCGCCGCAACGCCTCACGTCACGTCACGGGCAGGTGTAGTCGATGCGCAGCTCCGCCGGGTGGGCCCGGGTCGGGTGCTCGCTCGACGCGAACGTCACCGGCGCTGCCTGCTTGCCGATCAGCGTCAGGGCGAGCACGCCGTCGGCCGCCGCCAGCGGGAATCGCAGCGACTCCCAGCCGTCGGTCCCGGTGTCGCCGGTGTCGGCGAGCCACGTACCGGCCTTCTGCTGCGCGTTCCAGCCCACCGTCGACTGCTCCCACTTGCTGTTCGCGCGGTAGACGTCGACCGGTCCGCCGGCACCGAGCCGCCACAGCCGCAGCGTCGCCTGGCCGGGGCAGTTGCCGACACCGCCGCTCACCCGGAACCGCAGCAGGATGCGGCTCTGCCCGGCCACGTCGGTGGCGCAGACGGGCCCGCAGGAGACGAGGACCGCCGGGTCGCCGGGGCCGTCCGGCCGGGCCCGCTCGATGGTCGCGTCGTCGGTCAGCTCCGCGATCACGGTCCCGGCCGCGGGCCCGTGCCGGGTGCTCGCGCCGGCATCGGGCTTGCGGTCCGCCGTCGCCGACCGGTTCAGGACGAACACCACGATGAGTACGCCCACCAGCCCCGCCGCCCCCGCGAGCACCCACCGCCGCACCCGCCGCCCGTCAGCCTCCCCGTCACCCTCCCCGTCACGTTCTGCAGCAAACGGTGGCCTCGACGGCCTGTCGACAGGCCGCTCTGCTGCAAAACGTGACGGCGGCGTACCCGGCGCGAGGTCTTGGGTGTGGTGGTTCGGCGTGGCGTTCGCGGCGGCGAGGCGGCGGCGGGCGGTGACCCAGGTGTCGACCTCGTCCGGGGTGCAGCCGCAGGCCCGGGCCATCGCGGCGGCGAGCTCCTCGCGGGGCAGCGTCTCCCGCGAGAGCATCGTGATCACCGTGGACCGGGGCAGCACGTCGCCGTTGGCGGCGGCCCGCTTCTCCATCGCCCGGTAGGACAGCCCGCTCCACTGCCGCAGAGCCCGCAGGGCGGCGACGTAATCGGCCGCGGAGGTCGCCCCCGCGGCCGATGGCCGATCGTCGTTCGTCACGCCGCCTCGCCTCCCCGTCGTCTGACGGGGTAACCATAAACGGCGGTGTCAGTTCGCCGCAGTCGAGGCGAGGGTGCTGAGCTTCTCCATGTACATCTGCGTCTGCGGCTCGTTCGGGTAGCGCTGCTGCAGCAGTTCGCGCAGTTCCTGGGAGCACATGACGAGCGACGGGATCGACTGCCGATCGGCGCTGAGCGCCTTGGTGCCGTGCTCGACGGCCTTGTCGAGGTTGCCCTCGCGTCCGGCGATCACGCCGAGGGTGATCCGGGCCTCGGCGAGCCGCATCGGCCGCCGCTCGAAGCCGTCGAAGTCGGTGGAGGACTTGATCACCTCGTTGGCGTACATCCCGGCGAGGTTGTCGTCGCCGAGCAGCCGGTAGCAGTCCATGGCGTAGAAGTCGAACTTCGCCGGGTCGACGATGAAGTGGTGGTCCAGGTTGTCCGGGTAGGGCTGCTTCTCCAGCAGCGCCCGGCCCTGGTCGAGGGCCTCGGCGGCGTGCTTGCGGTTGCCGAGCCGGGCCCAGGCCTTGGCGCGCTGGGCGGCGAGCTGCACCGCGACGCTCTGGTTGGGCGCCACCGCCTCACCGGTCTCGGTCGCGGCGATGACACCCAGGTAGTCGCCGCGGGTCAGCGCGTACCAGGCGCGCATCTCGTGGGCCCACCCCTGGATCTGGGCGCTGCCCGACTCGAGTCCGAGCGAGAGCGCGGCCTGTCGGGTCGCCTCGGCCTGCTGGCGGCGGCCGAGGTCGTACTCCACGCAGCCCACGAGCAGGGCGACCCAGCCGGCGAGGTTGAGGACCTGCTGGTGCTGGGCGAGGGTGAGGCGCCGGTCGAGCAGGCTGGTGATGCGGTGCAGCCACGCCTGGCCGTCGCGGTGCAGCTGCTCGGCGGTGACGTGGGGGTAGTCGCAGCAGAGCCGGTCGACCGCGATGTGCAGCGCGTCGAGGGTGGACTGCGAGACGTCCGAGACGCGCAGCCGCGACACGATCTCCAGTGTGTCCAGGCCCGCGTCGGTGAGGAGCTCCGCGTCGGGGCTGCGCCGTACGACGTTCGGGAAGATCGCGGCGGTGACCGTACCGAAGGTCTTCGCGATCAGCGGCTTGTAGAAGCCGTCGGGCTCGGCGTCGCCGGCCTCCCACCGCTTCCAGTTCCGCAACAGGCTGCCGTCGCCCGCGAGCGGCTGCGTCGCGTTCGTTCGCAACGCGGCGACGGCGTTCGTCTGGGACCAGCCCCGTGCCGTGCGTTCCGCCTTGATTCTTTGCGCCCATGCGGGACGTTTGCTGCTGCCACGCACCAGATCACCCATAGGGAACACGGTAGCCCCAAGGGTGCCCTCATCATTACCAATAAATCGCCCCTATCGTGATGAAGCGACGAGAGGAGGGCACGAGCGAAGAAGGCCGATGCGACGATGATCGCTGAACCGTTCGGGGGAGCCGGGGGTGACACGTTAGGGGACACGGGACATGTCCCGAGGGAGACATCTGCCGTTGTTGTGCCGATTGTGAGGAAGCTGAGTCTGCTCCTGCCGTTTGCTGTCATCGGGACGTAGGCGGTAGGTACGGGCGCGCAGCGATCTGCGACCGCACTCGCACCCCTCGTTGTGCGCCCACCCGACACGGCTGGAGGATCAGGTGACCGCGCAGAAATACATGATTTCCTTGACCAGGGTGCGTCCGCTCGGGCCCAATGATCCACCTCGCAACGAACACGAGTTCCCCGAGGTGCGGTGCGAGATCATCGGGCCGGCCGACTACGACGCGGCGATGCGCATCTTCCGTGCTTACTGCAACCTCCCGATGGTGCGCAACGGGCGGCAGCGAGCCAAGATCGTCCCGGTTGCGGGAAGCGAAAATCCGGGACACTCCCGGCACTCGTCGGTGGCACTTCAAAACTCTCACGCATAGTGATGATGGCCGAAACGGTACGGGTAAGGACCGTGCCGTTTCGTGTCTTATCGCGTCTATTGAACTCCACCCAAGCCGCTCAAACATTCACACTAAGTGATCAACTAGAGCCGGGTCGCCTCTCGTCGGGCGGCCCGGCTTATTGCTTTTGGCGGCTTTGAGGGTGTCTGGCGATATTTTCCAGCGGCATGTCGGATGAAATCTGCTTGCGGCGACAGAAGTTTTGCCCAAATCGAAAAAACTTTGAAGTTATATCTAGAAAGTTTTGCTGATCCGGATTTAATATGGCCGACACGTCGATGACATGGGAGGCCCAGTGCGAACGGGTATTTGGCTGGTGGGCGCCCGTGGGTCGGTCGCCGTGACCACAATGGTGGGTGCCCTCGCGATTCGCGCCTCGCTCGCCGAACCGCTGGGCTGTGTCACCGATCTCCCTCCGCTGCGCGACGCGGCTCTGCCGGGCTGGACCGATCTCGTCTTCGGCGGCCACGACATCTCGATGCTGCGTCTGTGCAAGAAGGCCCATTCCCTCGTCGGCGCCGGCGTGCTCCCCGCGCCGATCGTGGAGGCCGTCGCCGGCGAGTTAGACCAGATAGAGCGGCACCTGCGCCCCGCACCGGCCGGGCGCAACCAGGCCGAGACCATCCAGCAGACCGTGGCCGACCTGCGGGCGTTCCGCGAGCAGCACGACCTGGAGCGGGTCGTCGTCGTCAACGTCTCCTCGACCGAGCCGCTGATCGTCGCACACCCCGCGCACGAGAGCCTCGCCGCGCTCGACGCCGCGCTGCCCGTCGCGGACGTGCTGCCCGCCAGCTCGCTCTACGCCTACGCCGCCTTCACCGCCGGGTGCTCCTTCGTGGACTTCACGCCGTCGACCGGTGCCCGGCTGCCCGCCCTCGCCGAGCTGGCCCGGCGCGTGGGCACGCCCTTCGCGGGCAGCGACGGCAAGACCGGCGAGACGCTGCTCAAGTCGGTGCTGGCGCCGATGTTCGCGATGCGCAACCTCCGGGTCCGCTCCTGGTCCGGGCTCAACCTGCTCGGCGGCGGCGACGGCGCCAACCTCGCCCAGCCCGAGGCGAACGCCGCCAAGGTCGCGAGCAAGCAGCGGGTGCTCAAGGAGACCCTCGGCTACGAGCCGGAGGGGCAGACGCGGATCGACTACGTGCCCGACATCGGTGATCTGAAGACCGCCTGGGACCTGATCACCTTCTCCGGCTTCCTCGGCAGCCGGATGCGGCTCGAGTTCACCTGGCACGGCTGCGACTCGGCGCTCGCCGCCCCGCTCGTGCTGGACCTGGCCCGGCTCACCGCGGGCGCGCACGAGCAGGGCACGGCCGGACCGATGCCGCAGCTCGCCTTCTTCTTCAAGGACCCGATCGGCGAGGTCTCGCACTCGCTCGCCGACCAGTGGCACGACCTCGTCGACTGGGTCACGGGGTGGACCGATGATCCTTCGTGACCTGATCGAGCTGGTCCGGGCGCCCGCCGCGCTCTCCGTACCCGGTGACGCGGTCGCCGGTGCCGCCGCCGCGGACTGCCTCGACGGGCGGACCGCCGGGATCGCCGCCGCCTCCGTCTGCCTCTACTGGGCGGGGATGGCCGCCAACGACTGGTCCGACCGGGAGCTCGACGCCGTGGAGCGACCCGAACGCCCCATCCCGTCGGGCCGGATCTCGCCCGGGCAGGCGCTCGCGGTGGCGGGCGGCCTCACCGCCGCGGGCCTGGCGATCGCCGGTGCCGCCGGTGGGCGCCGCACCCTGGCGACGGCGGGCCTGCTGGTCGGCGCGATCTGGACCTATGACGTGAAGCTGAAGAACAGCCCGGCCGGGCCCGCCGGGATGGCCGTCTGCCGGGGGCTCGACGTGCTGCTCGGCGCGAGCACCGGCTCGATGCGCCGGGCCCTGCGGCCGGCGGCGGTCGTCGCCGCGCACACCTACGCCGTGACCGCGCTCTCGCGCCGCGAGGTCTCCGGCGCCGACCGGGCCCTGCCGCTCGGCACCCTCGCCGCGACCGCCGTCGTCGCGACGGCCGCCGCCCGGCGCCCGCCGAACAACACCAACTCTTCAAGAGTTGCGGCGATCGAGGGCGGGCCCGGCGGACGCGCGACCACGGCGACCACGGTGACCGGCGGGTGGTCCGGTGCCGTGCGGGACGCGGCGAGTGGGCTGGTGGGGCTGGTGCTCGCGGGGCTCTACGCGCAGAAGTTCGGCCGGGCACAGCGCGCGGTGCTGCGCGACCCGGCGGCCGGCAACGTCCGGGCCGCCGTGGGCGCCGGGATCATGTCGCTCCCGTCGTTGCAGGGTGCGCTCGCGGCCCAGCACGGCAGCCCGGTGGCGGGCGCGGCGGTCGCCGTCATGGCGCCGCTCGGCAGGCGACTAGTGAAGGCGGTGTCACCGACATGAGCCTGCGATTCGGTTACGGCACGAACGGCTTCGCCAACCATCGGCTCGGCGACGCGCTCGCCGTCATCGCCGACCTCGGCTACACCGGGGTGGCGCTGACGCTGGACCACGCCCACCTCGATCCCTACGCACCCGACCTGCCCCGACGGGTCGAAGCGCTCGCGGCGGAGCTGCAGCGGCGCGGGCTCGGCGTCGTCATCGAGACCGGCGCGCGCTACCTGCTCGATCCCCGGCGCAAGCACGCCCCGACTCTGCTCGACGACGAGGCCGCGGTCCGGGTCGAGTTCCTGCGGCGGGCCGTCGACATCGCCGCCGACCTGGGCGCGGAGGCCGTCTCGTTCTGGGCCGGAGTGCCCGGTGCGACCGGCGCCGACCACTGGGACCGGCTCGTGCGCGGGTGCGCCCAGGTGGTCGAGCACGCCGAGAGCAAGGGCGTCCTGCTCGGTTTCGAACCGGAGCCCGGCATGCTCGTCGAGACGATCGAGCAGTGGTTCGACCTGCGCGGCCGGCTCGGCGAACCCGAACCGTTCCAGCTCACCCTCGACATCGGACACTGCCGGGCGATCGAGCCGCACGGCGTCGCGGAGTGCGTCCGCATCGCCGGTCCGCACCTGGTCAACGTACAGATCGACGACATGTGCCGGGGGGTGCACGAGCACCTGGAGTTCGGCGCGGGGGAGATCGACTTCCCGCCGGTGCTCGCCGCGCTGCGCGAGGTCGGCTACACCGGGCTCGTCGCGGTCGAGCTGCCCCGCCACTCGCACGCCGCGCCCGCCGTCGCGGCGCGCTCACTGTCGTTCCTCCAGGCTGCGCAGTGGCTCGGCGACGCGGAGGAGTCGCTCGCCGCCGAGCCCGAGCAGATCAGCAAGATCTTCCCGTCGGTACGCCGGAAGCTGGGCCGCGACGCCGCCGACGCCGGTCGGGTGCGCCTGCTGCGGTCCCTCCCCGAACCGGCGGCCCATGTCGCGAAGCTCTACCGCGACGGCGACAACGACGAGAAGCGTGCCGTTCTGCTCGCGCTGCCTGTCGTGGACCCCGCGGGCGAGCACGCCGACCTGCTGCGCGACGCCCTGCGCAGCAATGATTCGCGGCTGGTGGCGGCGGCCCTGGGGCCCTACGCGGAGCACCTGGGTGACGACGAGTGGCGCCATGGCGTACTCAAATCGGTTTTCATGGGCTTGTCCCTCGCCGGGGTGCACGGCCTCGACGCGCGGGCGGACGCGGAGCTGGCGCGGATGCTCGCGGCCCTGCGGACCGAGCGCGAGGCAGCGGGGCGGGCCTTCCCCCAAGACGCCTGCGATCTGCTGGAGAGGCTCACCTGATGCGAATCTTCGACCCGCACATCCACATGACCTCGCGGACCACCGACGACTACGAGCGGATGGCCGCCGCCGGGGTCACCGCCCTGGTCGAACCGGCCTTCTGGCTGGGGCAGCCGCGCACGACCGTGGGATCGTTCACCGACTACTTCGACGCGCTGATCGGGTGGGAGCCGTT
Source organism: Allocatelliglobosispora scoriae (assembly GCF_014204945.1). NCBI lineage: Bacteria > Bacillati > Actinomycetota > Actinomycetes > Micromonosporales > Micromonosporaceae > Allocatelliglobosispora > Allocatelliglobosispora scoriae. The sequence continues at coordinate 1,469,731 of NZ_JACHMN010000002.1, read as the reverse complement.
CCGGGCCTCGCAGTACGGCATCGCGCACCACTGCACGATCGCGCTCAACCCCAAGGAGGCGAACGACCCGCGCTGCGTGGAGGTCCTCGCCGAGCTGCCGCGATACCTCGCGAAGGACCGGGTCGTGGCGGTGGGGGAGATCGGCTACGACTCGATGACGCCGGCCGAGGACGAGGCGTTCGCCGCCCAGCTCGCGCTCGCGGTCGAGCACGAACTGCCCGCGCTGGTGCACACGCCGCACCGCGACAAGCTGCTCGGCGCCCGGCGCAGCCTGGGTGTCGTGAAGGAGTCGGGCATCGATCCCGGCTTCGTCACGCTGGACCACCTCAACGAGGTCACGGTGCCGGAGGTGATCGGCAGCGGCTGCTGGATGGGCTTCTCGATCTACCCCGACACGAAGATGACGCCGGACCGGATGGTCTCGATCCTGCGGGAATTCGGGCTGGAGCGGATGCTCGTCAACTCGGCCGCCGACTGGGGGAAGTCGGATCCGCTGCTCACCGCCCGCACCGGTGAGGCGATGCTCGCGGCGGGCTTCTCCGACGACGACGTGGACCGGGTGCTGTGGCGCAATCCCGTGGAGTTCTACGGGCAGTCGGGCCGCCTGGACCTCGGCTCATCCGACGTGGAAGCCACCTTCGCGGGCAACTCCATCCTCCGCGGGGGGTCGTGATGCGCCTGACGCATCCGGGCGGCTCCACGGTGCACCTCGCCTACTGCACCAACGTGCACGCCGCCGAGGACCTGGCCGGGGTAGTCGGGCAGCTGGATCGCTTCGCGGTGCCCGTACGCGAGGAGTTGGGTGTCGACCTGCTCGGTCTGGGGTTGTGGCTCGCCGAGCCGGTCGCGTCGGCGCTCGCCGCCGACCGTGGCCTGCGGCTCGGCCTGCGGCGCGAGCTCGCCGCGCGCGGGCTGGAGGCGGTGACCCTCAACGGCTTCCCCTACCAGGCTTTTCAGGCACCGGTGGTGAAGCACGATGTCTACTACCCGGACTGGACGGACCGGCGGCGGCTGCGCTACACCCTCGAACTCGCCGCGATCCTCGCCGACCTGCTCCCCGACGGCGCCGAGCGCGGGTCGATCTCGACCCTGCCGCTCGCCTGGCGCGAGCCCTGGACCAGCGACAACGCCGACTCCGCCCGCAAGCTGCTCAGCGAGCTCTCCGGCGGCCTCGCCGGTTACGGCGGCCGGATCCGGGTCGCCTTCGAACCCGAGCCCGGCTGCGTCGTCGAGACCACCACCCAGGCCGTCACCGCACTCTCCGACGTGGACACCGACTACCTCGGCGTCTGTCTCGACCTCGCCCACCTCGCCTGCGCGTGGGAGGACCCGGCGCAGGCCGTGGCGCGCCTCGACGCGGCGGGCATCCCCATCGTCAAGGTCCAGGTCTCGGCCGCGCTGGAGATCGCCGACCCGGCCGCGAACCTCGACACCCTCGCCGAGTACGCCGAACCGCGCTTCCTGCACCAGACGCGCTCCGCCGCCGGAGCCGCCTTCGACGACCTGCCCGAAGCCCTCGCCAGCGGCGCACCCGGCCCGTGGCGGATCCACTTCCACGCACCCCTGCACGCCGCGCCCCTGCCGCCGCTGACCACCAGCGTCCCCGTGCTCCGCCAGGCCCTCGCCGTGTTGATGGAGTCGCCGGCGTGTGATCACCTGGAGGTCGAGACCTACACCTGGGGTGTGCTGCCCGACGCCGCCCGCCCGGTCGACGACGCGGGCCTGGCCAGGGGAATCGCCGCCGAACTCGCCTTCGCCCGCGACGAACTGCACGCCCTTGGAGTCTCGTGATGCCCACCCCGCTGCTCGTCCTCGATGTCGTCGGCCTCACCGCCGACCTGCTCACCCACATGCCCCGGCTGCGCGCCGCCTGCGGCCACGACGCCCGGCTCGACCCGGTGCTCCCCGCCGTCACCTGCAGCGTCCAGGCGACCCTGCTCACCGGGGCCCTCCCCACCGAGCACGGCATCGTCGGCAACGGGTGGTATTTCCGCGATCTCGGCGAGGTCATGCTCTGGCGCCAGCACCACGCGCTGATGGGCGGCGAGAAGGTCTGGCAGGCGGCCCGCGCCGCGCACCCCGGCTACACGGTGGCGAACATCTGCTGGTGGTACGCGATGGGCGCCGACGTCGACTGGACGATCACGCCCCGGCCGATCTACCGCGCGGACGGGCGCAAGGACCCCGACTGCTACACCTTCCCACCGGAGCTGCACGACGAGCTGCCCGAGTTCCCGCTCTTCAGCTACTGGGGCCCCGGTGCCGGGATCGTCTCGTCGGCGTGGATCTGCAAGGCCGCCGAGCACGTCATGGCGACCCGCAACCCCGACCTGACCCTCGTCTACGTCCCGCACCTCGACTATGACCTGCAGCGCTTCGGCCCGTCGTCGCCGCAGGCGATCGCGGCGGCGGTGGAGCTCGACGCGGTCCTCGGCCCGCTGCTCGACGCCGGTGCCGCCCGGGGCGCGTCGATCGTGGCACTGTCCGAATACGCCATCACCGAGGTCAGCAAGCCCGTGCACGTCAACCGGCTGCTGCGCTCGGCCGGCCTGCTCAACGTGCACACCCAGGACGGCATGGAGTACCTCGACCCCTGGACATCGCGTGCCTTCGCCGTCGCCGACCACCAGGTGGCCCACGTCTACGTACGCGACCCCGCCGACATCGCCGCGGTCGCGAAGCTCCTCGCCGACCTGCCCGGGGTCGCGGAGGTTCTCGACACCGTCGGCAAGGCCGAGTACGGCCTCGGCCACGAACGCGCCGGTGAGCTGGTGGTCGTCGCGGACCCGGACGCCTGGTTCACGTACTACTACTGGCTCGACGATGCGCACGCGCCGGACTTCGCGACCCATGTGGAGATCCACCGCAAACCCGGCTACGACCCCGCTGAGCTGCTCTTCGACCCGGCCGGACCGGGTGCCGCGAAGGCCCGGGCGGGCAAGGCGTTGCTGAAGAAGAAGCTCGGTATGCGCTACCGGATGAACGTGATCGGCCTCGATGCCGGTGCCGACGCTGTGCGAGGCTCGCACGGGCGGCTGCCGGACGGGGAGCGCGACTCGCCGGTGCTGCTCTCGTCGGCCGCGCTCGACACCGACCGGCTCGCCGCCACCGATGTGAAAGCCCTGCTGCTGCGCCTGGCGGGGCTGGAGTCGTGACCGCCCCGCCGCTCCTCGCCACCGAGGGCGGTCCCGCCGGTCGTCGCTCCGTCGCCGACGCGCCGCCCGGGGTCGGTGTGCGGTCCGCCGCGGTAGAGGAGGTCTTCATGACAGCGCCGCCGGGGCGGGTCTCGGCCACAGCGTTGCCGGGGCGGGTCGACGCGGCACTCGCGGGCTTCCTGTCGCAGCAGGCCGCGACCTGGTCCGGGCCCGACCGCCGGTCCACGTTCACCGCGGTGCGCAGCTTCGTCCTCAGCGGCGGAAAGCGCCTGCGGCCGGCCTTCTGCTACTGGGGCTGGCGTGGTGCGGTCGACCCGGACACGGCCGCCCCGCAGGCCGAACGGGTGGCGATCATCGCGGGTGCGGCCCTGGAGCTCTTCCACTGCTTCGCCCTCATCCACGACGACATCATCGACGGCAGCAGTCTGCGGCGTGGTGAGCCGTCCCTGCACGAGGTGTTCGCCGCCGCGCACACCGCCCATGGCTGGCGCGGCGACCCCGTCGACTACGGCCGAGGCGCAGCCCTGCTCTGCGGCGACCTCTGCGCGGTCTGGGCCGACCAGCTCTTCGGCCGCTGCGGCGCCCCGCCCCACCTGCTGCGCCAGGCCCAGGAACTCTTCGCCGTCACGCGGGCCGAGGCGATCGCGGGGGAGCACCTCGACACGCTCGCCCAGGCGGTCGGCGGGTTCGGATCGGTGCAGCGGGCGCTGGAGGTGGCCCGGCTGAAGACCGCCCGCTACTCGATCGTCCGGCCGCTGCAGCTCGGCGCGATCCTGGCCGGGGGGTCACCGGCTCTTCTCGACGCGTACGCCACCGTCGGCGACCCGCTCGGCGAAGCCTTCCAGCTCCGCGACGACGTACTCGGCGTCTTCGGCGACCCCGCCGTGACCGGCAAGTCCACTCTGGACGATCTGCGGGTCGGCAAGGCGACGGTGCTGCTGGCGCTCGCCTTCGCCCAGGCGACGCCGGTGTGGCGGCGGGCGTTGGTGGAGCTCGTCGGCGATCCGGAGCTCGACGAGGACGGCGCGGACATGATCAAGTCGATCATGGTGGACTGCGGTGCGCTGGCGGCGACGGAATCGCGGATCAGCCTCGGCCACGAACAGGCTCTGGCGGCGATCGCCGGGCTCCCGGTCCCGGCCGAGGTGGCGGCGGCGTTGAGCTCGCTGGCCAACCTGGCGGTGTCCCGCTCCAGCTAGCCTGCGGTCGGTCACGGTTTGCAGCAAAGCGTGGCCATTTCGCGTCGCGAGGCCACGCTTTGCTGCAAACCGTGACGAGGATGCGCAGGGTCCGTCAGCTCACCCGCTCTCCCCCAACTCTTCAAGAGTTGGTCCTATCCGTGGCGCAGCGTGCCTCACGATCGCCGCAATTCTTGAAGAGTTGGTGTCATCGGGGTGTCCTGTGCTCTTCCGTGGCTTGGTGATCGCACCTTCTTTGGGGAAGAAGGGCTGATCAAGCGCCATGATCGCACCGTTTTCCCCACAGAAGGTGCGATCACCGGGTGGGGAGGTGTCGGGTGGGCGTGCCGTGATCTCCACGGGGTACGAGTTCCTCCCGGGCACGTTGTCGCCACTGTCTGCGCTGCTGCCGTGCGGTGATCGCGGACCTTGGCGCTGCGGGCTCACCCGGGCATGTCCTCAACGCCATGATCCGCGATCACCACGCGGAGTATGCGTCAAGGAGAAGGTCCCGCCATGACACCAACTCTTCAAGAGTTGCGGCGATCTTGAGGCACGCTTCGAGCGCGAAGCCGCTGGGCGACGCGAGCGACGCGGTGGGCGCGAGCGACGCGGTGGGCGCGAGCGACGCGGTGGGGGTGGGCAGCGCGGCGCGCGGTGCGTCCGCGGCTCGCGGTGGGGCCGCGGCGCGGCGCGCGGTGTGGGCCGGCGCACGGTGTGGGCGCCACGGGCGGTGTCGGCGAAACGGTTAGGACCAACTCTTGAAGAGTTGGGGATCTGGGGCTACGGGAGCAGGAGGATGATGGTGAGGTGGCGGGGGCCGTGGACGCCTTCTACGCGATTGAGCTCGATATCGCTGGTCGCCGACGGGCCGGAGATCATCGTCAGCGGCCTGGTCGGATCCGTCAGCCGCGACAGCGCCTCGGGAATGCCGTAGACCACCTGGTCCACCCGCACCACGCAGATGTGCCGGTCCGGGACGAGGGTGAGTACTCGGCGGCCCTGGTCCGGACCCGCGTCGAGGATGATCGTCCCGGTGCGGGCGCAGGCGATCGCGCATCCCGTGACCACGACCGCCCCCGGTAGGTCGAGCTGTCCCGGCGTCAGACCGCCATCGTCGGTGAGCTGCGCCACGTCGGTCCCGCCGAGCCATGCCGACGGGAGGCCGGGCGGCACGACCACCACCGAGGCATCCGTGAGCAGCGACGCCAGCACCGTCGGCAGCGCGGCGGCGTCGCAGCGGCGGACGGTCGCGCGGTAGTCGAGGAGCCGATCGGTGAGCAGCTCGACCAGGTCGGTGCCGTCGGGTGCGGGCGGATCGTAGTCCCGCGACACGGTCACGGCGCCGCTCGGGCGGGCGGCCCGGAGCCGGGTCAGGACCTCGTCACGCGCGTTCACGGGACCACCATTCGCGGAAGGTCTCCCTCGCCGGCAGCGGCGTATCTCGGCTCGCCGACCAGCGGGTGAGCGGCCACGGCAGGTGCCGAACCGCGTCGGGGCGGCCGACGAGGCGCAGCGGCGCGGCGAAGCGGCGGGCGGCGCGGAGGGCGGCCGAGTAGCGCCGACGGTCGCGCAGCACCCAGGCGGCGGCGCGCATCGCGGCTCGTTCGGGCGTGGCACCGGCGGCGGCGACGATCTCCTGTCGCAGGTGGACGAGTACCTCGGGGATGTCGATGCGGACCGGGCACGCCTCGAAGCAGGCGCCGCAGAGGGTGGAGGCGAAGGGCAGCGTCGCATTGGCCCCGGCGCCGGAGAGCTGCGGGGACAGGATCGCGCCGATCGGTCCGGGATAGACCGAGCCGTATGCGTGCCCGCCGACACGCTCGTAGACGGGGCAGACGTTGAGGCAGGCCGAGCACCGGATGCAGCGCAGCGCCTGGCGGCCGACGGGGTCGGCGAGCACGTCGCTGCGGCCGTTGTCGACGAGGATGACGTGCACCTGCTGTGGCCCGTCGCCGGGGGTGACACCGGTCCACGCCGAGGTGTAGGGGTTCATCCGCTCGCCGGTCGACGATCGCGGCAGCAGTTGCAGGAACACGTCGAGGTCGCGGACCGTGGGCAGGATCTTCTCGACGCCGACGACGCTGATCAGCGTCTCGGGCAGGGTGAGGCACATCCGGCCGTTGCCCTCGGACTCGACCACGACCAGGGTACCGGTCTCGGCGATGGCGAAGTTGGCGCCGGAGATCGCGACCCGGGCCGAGAAAAAGCGCGCTCGCAGGTGCCGCCTGGCCGCCTCGGCGAGCGCGGCCGGGTCGTCGGTGAGCGCGTCGAGGTCGACGCCGGGCATCCGGCGGGCGAAGAGCTCCCGGATCTGGTGCCGGTTGTAGTGGATCGCGGGCACCAGGATGTGCGACGGGGTGTCACCCGCGAGCTGCACGATCAGCTCCGCGAGGTCGGTCTCGATCGGGGTGATGCCGACGGCTTCGAGCGCCTCGTTGAGGCCGATCTCCTGGGTCGCCATCGATTTGATCTTGACCACTTCGCGCGTACCCGTCGAAAGGGCCAGGTCCACGGCGATGCCGCAGGCCTCCGCGGCGTCGCGGGCCCAGTGAACCGTGGCTCCCGCCGCCGTGGCGGCGGCCTCGAACTCCACCAGGAGTTCGGGCAGGCGCGCGAGCACGTCGTCCTTGATCGCGGCACCGGCGAGCCGCAGCCGCTCCCACTCGGGCAGCTCGGCGACGGTGCGCAGGCGCTTGTCGCGGATGGTGTGGGTGGCTCGGCGCAGGTTGTCGCGGAGCTGGGAGTCGGCGAGCTTGGGCTTCGCCGCGGTCGGGAAGGGCAGCGCCGCGACGATGTTGCCGGTGCCGGTCACGAGTCCTCCTTCGTCGCGGCGAGGATCTCCGCATAGTGGATCGCTCGCGGGCCGTCGCGCCTGCTCAGGCCGCCGCCGATGTGGGCGAGGCAGGAGTTGTCAGCGGCGGCGAGGAAGTCCGCGCCCGTGCCGCAGGCGGCGTCGCACTTGTCGGCGAGCATCGCCGCGGAGACGCCGGCGTTCTTGAGCGCGAAGGTGCCGCCGAAGCCGCAGCACTCGTCGGCGCCGGGCAGTTCGGTCAGCTCGATGCCGCCGACCGCGCGCAGCAGCCGCTCCGGCTTGTCGCCCAGGTGCAGCATGCGCAGCCCGTGGCAGGTCGGGTGATAGGTGACCCGGTGCGGGAAGTGCGCGCCCACGTCGGTCACGCCGAGCACGTCGACGAGCAACTCGGAGAGTTCGAAAACCCGCGGTGCGACAGCCGCGACCTGCGCCGCGAGGCCGTGATCGCCTGCGGCGAGCCGGGGGTACGCCTCCCGCACCATCGCCGTGCACGACCCGGACGGCGTCACGATCGCGTCGTAGCCGGCGAAGGTGTCGACGAACCGGCGGACCAGGGGCATCGCCTCGGCCCGGTAGCCGCTGTTGGCGTGGGCCTGGCCGCAGCAGGTCTGCTCCGGGGGGAAGTCGACGGTGTGGCCGAGGCGTTCGAGGATGCGCACGACGGCTCGTCCGGTGCCGGGGAAGACCAGGTCGTTGACGCAGGTGATGAAGAGCGCGATCCGCACGGCGTTCCTCCCGGTCGACGATCCTATAGGATTTATCACCCTACGGTGATCGCCCGTCGACCGCAACCGTCGGGCGCTGCTGGCCCGGTCCGCGAGCTCGGCGACCGCCCGCCCTCACCGCCCGGCGGACATCGTCGCCGGTGTCCGCCGCGCCCGCTGTTCCAGCAGCGCTGCTGTCGTGGTGTCGGGGTGCCACTTGTCGGCGAGCGCCTTGCACTTGCGTGCCGGCGTGAAGCCGTTGTGGCTCTTCGGAATGCTCGCCGGAGAAGGCAATCGTGGCCAGACAGGTGCCTCGCCGCTTGAACGAAGATCGATCAGCGGCAGACCCTACCGGCGGTGGACCCTGTGTCGTAGCCTCGGAGTTCGACTGTTGGGTCGGCCAGACTCAGAGCAAGACCACGCCGCCTGAGTGCGACGAGCGCTCGCGAATCTGACTGGTCTATTCATTGCGATCTTCATGGGTCGCGGGTCGTTTGATGAAACAGTGCTGGTAGCGCGGTTCCCTCTCGGTCCACGATCTTAGGACTTCTCACTGTGCGGGTGATCGTTCCTCGGCCGCGACCATCAGGCGCGGCTTGCCCTGTCCGCAAGCTCCACGACGGCCGCCCGCGCAACTCGGCGGACATCGGCGTCGACATCCTCCGCCGCGCACCGGTCCAGTAGCGCGGACGTCTCGGCATCATGGTGCCAGTTGTCGGCGAGTGCCTGCACCGCCTCCATCCGCACACCGGGATCGGCGTCCTCCACCAGCCTTGTCGCGACGAGCGGCAGGGTGCCGCTGTCGGCGTACCAGCCGCTGATGATGGCGTGGATCAGCAGAATGCGTACGCGGGGGTGCGGGTCGCGGGCGACCCGCACCCGCAGCAGCCGCAGCGTCTCGCCGTCGTGCCACCCGGCGGCGATTGCCTCCACCGCCGCGAGCCGCACCTCCTCGCGCTGGTCGGCGGTCACCCGGGTACGCAGCAGCGGCAGCGTGCCCGGGTCGTCGTGCCAGCCGTCCGCGATCGCGCGCACCGCGGCCCGGCGGACGAATTCGTGCGGGTCACCGTGGGCGCGCTCGTGCAGCAGCGGCAGGGTCGCCGCCTCGTCGTGCCAGCCCGCGGCGATCGCGGGCACGGCGGCGCGGCGGACGTACTGGTGCTGGTCCCGGCGGGCTCGGTCGACCAGAAGCGGCAGGGTGCCGTCGTTGTCGTGCCAGCCGGCCGCCACCGCCTCCATCGCCGTGTGCCGGACCCGTTCCGAGAGGTCGTCGGTCGCCCGCTGGCGCAGCAGCGGCAGGGTGTCGGGGTCGCCCGGCCAGCCGACCGCGATCGCCCGGACCGCCGCGTCGCGGACATCCTCGTGGTGGTCCGCGACGGTGCGTCCGCGCAGCCACGGCAGCGTGTCGGTGTCGTCGCTCCACCCGGTCGCGAGGGCCCGGACGATGGTCTGGCGCACCTTGGACGAGGGATCCTCGACGCCCCGGACATGCAACCAGAGCTCGGTGTCCGGGTTGTCGTGCCAGCCGGCGACGATCATCTGGATGGCGGTGGAACGGACGTCGCCGCTGCGTTCGCCTGCGGAGGTGGCCCGGGTACGCAGCCACCCCAGCGTGTCGGGATCCTCGCGCCAGTAGGTGCCGATCGCACTGACGGCCGCCTGGCGAACGCCGTCACTGGTGTCGGTCATGGCCCGTTCGCGCAGCACCGGCAGCAGCTCCGGACGGCCGTGCCACCCGCGCGCCATCGCCTGCACGGCGGCCTGGCGTACGTCGGGGCTGCTGTCGGCACCGGTCCGGGCGAGCAGCATCGGCAGCGTGCCCGGGTCCTCGCGCCACCCGTCCGCGATCGCGCGTACCGCCACCTGCCGGATCCCCTCCTGCTGATCGTCGGTGGCGAGGCTGTGCAGCAGCGGCAGGGAGTCCCGGTCCTGCGGCCACCCCGTGGCAAGGGCCTTCACCGCGAGCTGGCGTACGTCGGTGCTGGTGTCGTTGGCGATCCGGTCGCGCAGCAGCAACCGGGTCTGCGGATCGGCGGGCCGCAGCGCCACGATGGACTGCACGGCAGCCCGCCGGACGTCGTCGTGCTCCGCCGCAGCCGCCACCTGTCGCAGCAGCGGCAGGGTCCCCGGGTCGTACGGCCAGCCGTCGGCGATCGCCCGGACCACGGTCGCGCGGATCTCCCTGTGGGTCTCCGCGATGCTGAACTCGTGCAGCAGGGCGAGCGCGCCGGGCCGGTCGGTCCGCCCGTCCGCGATCGCCCGCACGGCTGCGGTGCGGACGGAGAGGTGCTGGTCGTTCGTGGCGAGGTCGCGGAGCAGCGCCAGCGTCTCGGGGTCACCGGGCCGGGCTCGCTCGGCCTCGCGCATCGCTCTCAGCCGCACCTCGTGGTCGGCGTCGGTCGCCGCTCGCTCGCGGATGAGCGACATCACGTCGGCGTCGGCGTGCCACGCCTGAGCGAGGGCGGAGACCGCTGCCATCCGCTGGAAGGCGCTCCAGCCGTGCGAGGCCTGCGTGCGGAGGAAGGCGAGGAGTTCCTCGCTGTCGCTGAGCAGGATGACGGCGAGGCGGGCGGCGATGTCGCCGGTCACCTCGTCGTCGGTCTCGATGAGGCCGTTCCCCGTATACCAGGCCAGGTACCGCTCGCGCCCCGGCCACGGTGTGATCCCGGCGAAGACCGGCAGCACCGATCTCTCGATCTCCCGGTTGAGGGCGTCGTTGTACGCCCGCGTGACACGCCGGTGCGCGACGGGCAGCATCCGGATCACCTCGTCGATGGCGAGCTCGCACGCCTCGGCGAGAAGACTGACGCTGTGCACCTCGCCGATGCACCTGATCGCGAGCAGCAGGTGGTGCGGCTCGACCAGGTTGCTGGCCGCCCAGTGGGGGTCGGCACCGAGCATCCGGATGACCGCCCGGTTGACGAACCGTCCGTCCAGCATCCCGGCGGTGAGCAGCAGGACCTCGTGCCAGGCCGGGTCGCGCCAGCGCTGGCCGAAGATGCCGTCGATGAGCTCGGTGTCGGTGATGCTGTGGGTGAAGTTGAACCGCTGCTCGATGTCGTACGCGGCGAGGTACTCCAGGAACGACCGGTGCACGAAGCCGTAGACATCGTTACCGAAGTTGCTCAGGATGAAGTTGCGCTTGCGGAACTGCTGCACGATCGTGTCGGCCGCACGGCGGGCCTGTGCCGGCAGGAGTCTGCCCCAGTCGCGCTGCTCCAGATAGCCCGCGAACAGGTGCTGCAGCTCGCCACCGGAGATGAAGTTGCCGGACAGTCCGGCCGGGCTGTCCTGCATGGCGCGAGCCACCAGGCGCAGCATCGCCATCTTGTCGCGTGCGTTGATGTAGTGCGTGTCCGTTCCCGACTCCGCCGTGGGCAGGAACTTGCGCGGATCCCACTGCTCGACCAGTACGGTGACGGCCTGGGCGTAGACGCTGACGCGGTCGCCGGGAGGCTGGCGGCGACGGCCGATGATCGCCAGGATCGTGAGGAGCATGGGGTTGCCCGCGAGCTCTCCGATCGCCGGTGTCCTGCTGATCGCAGTCATCAGGCGGCGGCCGAGATTGACCGCCTCGGCAGGGTTGTCCGGGTACGCGATGCGGTACCACTGGTCCACGAAGGTGGCGATCTGCGCGCGATCGAGATCCTGCAGCTGATGGCGGCGGAAGCCCTCGGCCTCCAGCACGTTCTTCTGATAGTCGATGGTCCGCGATGTGACGATGATCCGGACGGCCGGGTAGCGGGCGGCGATGTTGGCGATGTGCTTGGCCATCTGGTCCCGCGCCTGTGCGTCGAAGATCTCGTCAAGACCGTCGAAGATCATGACGATCCTGCCGTCGCCGTCGAGGTGCTCGTTCAGCAGTTCTGGCGGCGGTGCGATGCCCTGACGAAGGTGCAGATGGCTGAGGAAGTCGATGAAATTGCCCCCGTGCAGGGCGTACTCCCGTAGCTCGATGATGACCGGCAGCCATCCGGCCAGGGGCTCCAGTGCGCCCCTCACCTCGACCGCGCTCAGCGAATAGGCGATGTACCGGGCCAGCGTGGACTTGCCCGATCCGGGATCGCCCAGCAGGACGAGCCTGGCCCCCTCCTCCCCGGCGATCAGCGGGAGCACGGGCATCGACGGCTGCTGCTGGTAGCTCTCGCGGATGCGGTTGAGCATGGTCCGGGTGATGCCGTCCGGCAGGTCGCGCGCCTCGGCCAGTCCATTGTCGATGAGTCGCTGCACGAGTTCCCGTGGCAATTCCATCGGCCGCGGCCCCGCCTTGACGACCTGCCCGACGAATATGTCGCTGAGCGGGACGGCCGGGAATTCGTCCTGCTGGGACATCGGCGTCAGGATTTCCATGTCGACGCTGCGGTAACGCTTGCGAATACGGCTCAAGTAGCGGCTGCGAGTGGTCCCCAGGTCGTCGCCGACAATCGGATCTTCCTCGGTGACCGGTAGGTCGATCTCGGGCTGGATCACCGATGGGGTGATCTTTGTCGGCGGGGGTTGCTCCCTGGTCAACTGTCCGGCCGCCCATGCCGCCATGGGCAGGCTCAGCACACCGGCGACGGCGGCGGCGATCTGGGAGGCGAGCTCGCCGTCGATGCGGAAGGCGAACTGCAGCACCATCCAGGTCGTGGCGAGCGTCCCACCGACCACCAGGCAGGCGAGGATCCAACGCTTCGCGGACGACATCCATGCACCACCTGGAGACAGCGGACACTACCGACCCATGGAATCACATGGTATCCACATCATTCGATCTTGATTTCCTGATCAACCAGGCGCCGGTTGCTACATAGCACTTTCGGCTGTGGACATGCCCCCGCGTGCTGAGAGAGGATTTTGGGACTCTGCGGTGTAGCCCGATCGGGTTACACCGCCGACGACTTTCCGTGCTCACCCTCGTTAAGTCATTGAATTGTTACTGATCGTCATGTGACCTACTGGTCGCGGGGTGATACAGATATGGTTTTGGCGGCACGCTTATTAGGGGTTCATAGTGACGATCGCAACCGCTCCGGCTGAGCGCATGGTCGGTTCGCTGGACGATTTCCGGCAGACGCAGCTGCACGCGATCTCCGCCGACCGGGTGACCGAGGTTGTGCGCCGCATCGTCGACAATGAGCAGCAGGTGCCTGCTCTCGATGTCGCGGCATTCGGCTCCGCGATGTGAGCCCGATAAGCCAGTTCATTCTCAAGATCCACGGTCGGTGTGATCTGTCATGTGACCACTGTTACATGTACGAACATGCTGATCAGAGCTGGCGGACCAAGGCGCGGACGATGGCGCCGCACACCCTGGCGACGGCGGCCCGGCGCATCGCCGAGCACGCCGCGCGGTGGCAGCTCCCCGGCGTACGGGTGGTGTTGCACGGCGGCGAGCCGCTGCTGGTGGGTGTCGCGGGACTGCGGTCCGCGCTCACCGAGCTGACGACCGCCATCGCTCCCGTCACCCGCCTCCAGCTCCTGATGCAGAGCAACGGCGTGCTGCTCACGGAGGAGTTCTGCGACCTCCTGGCGGAGTTCGGCGTCCGGCTCGGCATCTCCCTGGACGGCGATCGCCGATCCAACGACCTCCACCGGCGTTTCGCCAACGGCAACAGCAGTCACGCGGAAGCGGTCCGGGCGCTGGAGCTGCTGCGACGGCCGGGCTATCGGCACGTCTACGCCGGCATCCTCTGTACCGTGGACATCCGCAACGATCCCATCGCCGTCTACGAGGCGCTCCTCGAACACCGGCCCCCGCGGATCGATTTCCTCCTCCCGCACGCGACCTGGGACGCGCCGCCGCTGCGGCCGGCGGGTGAGGCCACCGCCTATGCGATCTGGCTCGGTCGCATCCACACGCGCTGGCTCGCCGACGGGCAGCCGGTCCGCGTCCGGATGTTCGACTCGCTGCACTCGGGCGCGGTCGGCGGGCCGACGGGCAGCGAGCAGATCGGGCTGGGGGCCGCGGATCTCGTGGTGGTCGAGACCGACGGCTCATGGGAGCAGGCGGACTCGCTGAAGACCGCGTTCGACGGTGCGCCCGAGACCGGCATGTCCGTCTTCGCCCACGCGGTCGACGAGGTCGCGGCACTGCCCGAGATCACCCGCCGCCAGCTAGGCCTCGCCGGGCTCAGCGAGGAGTGCCGCTCCTGTCCGGTGGTCGGCCAGTGCGGCGGCGGGATGTTCGCGCACCGCTACTCCACCGCCCGCGGTTTCGACAATCCCTCGGTCTACTGCGCGGATCTCAAGGAGCTCATCGTCGTCGTGAACGACTCGGTCCAGGTCGCCGCGGTGGCGACAGAGCAGCCCGCGGCCACCGCGCTCACCGACCTGATCGATCAGGTCGGGTCCGGTGCCGGTGACGAGCGGGCGGTCACCTATCTCGCCGATTCTCAGGTGGCGATCAGCCGGGCGCTGGTGGTCGCCATCGCCGACCAGCTGCGCGGGCACCCCTATGCCGCTGAGGGCTGGGAGCTGCTCGGTGACGTCGACCGGCGCAGCCCGGCGGCGACCGCTGCGGTCCTGGCACACCCCTTCGTCCGGGTCTGGGCGGTGGGAATCCTGCGCGGTTCCGCCCGGGACGGCGATGCCGGTCACGGCTACCTGTGCGCCGTGGCTGCGGCTGCGGCGATCCGGGCACGGATGTCGGCGGAGGTCCCCGTGCCGGTGGTCGGCGGCCGACTGCACCTGCCCGGCCTCGGCACGGTCGTCCTGCCGGCCGGCGCCGCCGTGGACGTTGCGGACGTCGTCAGCACCGCCGAGGGGTTCACCGTGCGGCACGGCGGCACCGTGGTCCGCGTCGACCACGGCGGCGAGAGCGGTGATCCGCGCTGGCTGCCGGTCCGGACCCTGGTCGCACCCGGGATCGAGGTGCTGCTGGAGGACGCGGATCCGCATCGCGACTGCCACAAGTGGCAACCCCGGCAGCGGCTGGACGTGGCCGAGGCGGCGGCATGGCAGCGCTCCTTCGCCGAAGCGTGGGAGATCATCGAGGCCGAGGCGGCGTACCAACTCCCGGGGTTGCGGGCCGGTCTGCGCGCGATGGTCCCGCTCGAAGCGGGACCCGCCGGTGAGCTGCGGGCCTCCACCTCGCGGCACGCCTTCGGCTCCGTCGGCGCCGAACGAGCCGCGCCGGACGCGCTCGCCGTCATGATCGTGCATGAGTTCCAGCACGGGAAGCTGGGCGTGCTGCTGGACCTCTGCGACCTCTTCGACACGGCCTCCCCGGTCAAGCTCCAGGTGGGCTGGCGACCGGATCCGCGCCCGATCGAGGGCGTCCTGCAGGGCACCTACGCGCACCTCGCGGTGACCCGGCTCTGGCGGGTCCGGGCGGCCCGGTCGGGCCCGGGGCGGGAGCAGGCGGCAGCGGCCTTCCGGCAGTACGACGGTTGGACCCGCGCGGCCGTCGACGCGCTCCGGTCGAGCGGGGCGCTGACCCCGGTCGGCGAGCGCTTCGTCGACCACCTGGCCGAGGCGCTGGCGGCTCCATCCTCATGACCATCGTCGAGCAGCCCCGGGTGGTCGACCTGATCGAGGGCGGGTTGGCCGCCCTGGGTCTGCGCGCCGGATCGACCGTCCTGATCCACTCCTCGCTGCGGCGAGTGGGCTTCCTGCCCGCCGGCCCGGCGACCCTGCTCCAGGCCGTGCGCCGGGTTCTCGGTCCGGGTGGCACGGTGGTGGTGCCCACGCAGACCGCGAACAACTCGACCACCAGCCGGGTCTATCACCGCGACACCCAGGGCATGGACGACGATCAGCGAGCTCGTTACGAAGCGGCGATGCAGGGCTTCGACCGGGCGACCAGTCCGTCCTTCGAGATGGGTGCCTTCGCGGAGCATGTCCGGCGGCAACCGGGAGCAGTGCGCAGCGGCCATCCGCAGACCTCGCTCACCGCACTCGGACCAGCCGCGGTGGAGCTGATGCGGGTGCACGAGTTCCGCAGCCACCTCGGGGAGGAGTCTCCGCTCGCCGCTCTCTACGAGGCCGGCGCGGACGTCGCGCTGCTGGGCGTCGGCTATGACAGCTGCACCGCTCTGCACCTCGCGGAGTACCGGCTGCCGGTCGGCCTGCACCGGTCGAAGGACTATCGCTGCTACGTGATGGCGGGCGGGTGCAGGCGGCTCGCGGAGTTCCGCGCACTCGATCTGGACGACTCCGACTTCGCCGAGATGGGCGTCGATCTGGACCGCGCCGGCTTCGTCCGTCAGGAGCAGGTGGGACAGGCGGCCGCGAGATTGCTGCCGATCCGACCAGCGGTCGATTTCGCCGTCGACTGGCTGAGTCGGCACCGCTCAAAGATGCACTCGAATATTGGCATCGACGGATTATCCTCTGTAGGAGTCGCGCCGCGACACCCCTGACGGGAGCCCACATGGTTGGTGACAGTTCGAGGAGTGCCTCGTGACGCTCGAGCCAGCCATCAGGGAAATCTACTTCTATCTGAGCCACGCCCGAGCCTTCACGAGTACTCCCGACCACTGGGTGCAGACCTTCCACGAGGATCTCGTCGACGAGGTTCGGCGGCTCGCCCGCGCGGGCACCGCGATGGAGATCGGCCTCGCCGACTTCCAGCTCGTCGGGGAGGAGCGGGAAGCCCTGGTCACCCAGGTCCTCCACGCCGCCCACGTCATGGTGATGCTCTACTCGCCGGAATACTCCCCGTTGCCGTCCCGCGAGCAGGTGACCTTCGAAGGGCGCTTGAAGCTCGCCGCCGTCGGCTCCGCGGCGCAGCACCTGCAGCCGGTGCTCTGGGCGCCGATCTCCGATCGGCAGGGCGCCGACCTCGGCGCGGCAGCCGACCTGGGCGCGGGATTCCCCGAGTACGCCGAGCTCGGCCTCCGGACCATGTGCAGGCTCACCTCGCACACGGTCTCCTACAGGGCGATCGTGCACCGGCTGGCGAGCCGCATCGTGCACGTGGCCGAGCACGTGATCCTGCACCCGACGATGCCCGGGTCGCTGCTGGAGCTGTCGGCACCGGCTTCGGGGGACACCGCCTTCGTCATCGCCGTGATCGCCCCCGTCGAGGGCCGGCTGCCCGCGGCGCGCCGGGAGCATCAGTACTACGGCACCAGGGCGGTCAACTGGCGCCCCTTTCGCAACCGCTACACCGTCTCGATCGCCGAGCACACCGCCGAGATGGCCAAGCGGCTGATGCTGCCCAGCACCAGCATCGTGGAGTTCGCCGCCGGTGACACGAGCCTGGAGATCTGTCCCGGCGTGATCCTCATCGACCCGTGGGTGCTGGAGCACCCGGACGGGCCGCAGCTGCTGCGGGCGGCGTTCGCGGCGTCCCGGCGGCAGTGGACCACGGTCATGGTCGTCGTCGACCGCCTCGACCCGCAGTACGACGACCGCGGCCGGGAGCTGGCGGACCGGGTGATGGCGATGGGCCACGCGCAGGGTCTCAAGCTCGCTCAGGGCCTCAAGCTCGCCCGCGACGCCGAGGAGTTCGACGCCGTGATGTCCAAGGCGGTCAACCGGTCCCGACAGCGGTTCATCGTGGCCCAGGACCGGTCCGACCCGAAGCAGAACCCGCAGCAGTCCCGACGGGAAGAGGAACGATGACAGCCAATCGCAACGGCCAGGTGGTCACCTTCTACTCCTACAAGGGCGGCACGGGTCGGACCATGGCGCTGGCGAACGTCGCCTGGATCCTCGCCGCCAACGGCAAGCGGGTGCTCGTGGTCGACTGGGATCTCGAGTCGCCCGGGCTCAACCGCTTCTTCAGCCCCTTCATCAAGCCGAACGCGCTCGCCAGCACCGGCGGCGTCATCGAGCTGATCCGAGGCTACGAGTGGGCCACGATCGAGCCGCGGCCCGACGCCCGGTGGATCGAGCGCTACGCCAGCGTCCAGAAATACTCGTTCTCGCTGGACTGGAAGGGCTTCCCCGAGGGCGGCACCCTGGACTACCTCTCGGCCGGCCGGGAGAACAACGACTACAACTCGACCGTCGCAGCGACCAACTGGGACGACTTCTACGAGCGGCTCGGCGGCGGCCAGTTCTTCGACGCTCTGCGGGCCGACATGAAGCGCCACTACGACTACACCCTGATCGACAGCCGGACCGGCTTCAGCGATGTCGCGGACATCTGCACCATCCACCTGCCCGACACCCTCGTCGACTGCTTCACCCTCAGCGAGCAGGGCATCGACGGCTCCGCCCGGATGGCCCGCACCGTACGGGGACGTTACGCCGTCCGCAACATCCGCATCCTGCCCGTGCCGATGCGGGTCGACCCCGCCGAGAAGGAGAAGGCGGATGCCGGGCGCAGCGTGGCGATGCGGCGCTTCGAAGGCCTGCCGACCGGGCTCTCCGATGTGGAGCGTCAGGCCTACTGGAACGCGGTGCAGATTCCCTACCAGGCGTTCTACGGGTACGAGGAGACCCTGGCGACCTTCGCCGACCAGCCGGGCGGCACCGGTACCCTGCTCAGCGCCTACGAGACGCTGACCCATCACATCACCGGCGGCGAGGTGCGCGCGCTGCCCCCGATGGAGGAGGCGGTCCGGAGCCGGGTCGCCGCCCGGTTCATCCGGCGCCCGTCGGTCGCCGAGGATGAGGTGGTGCTGCGTTTCGCGCCGCAGGACCAGGTCTGGGCCGAGTGGGTCGCGCACGTGCTGACCACCGGCGGATTGCGGGTCCACGCCCCGTCGCTGTCCGGCACGGCGGAGGAGGCCCCGGCGGTCCCACCGACCGCCCGGACCACGACGATCGTCTCCCACGTCAATGCGGCGAGCGAGGCGGCGTTCATCTCGGCCGAGAGCAACACCTCCCGGCTGCCGCTCGCCATCTACGTCTCCGACGTGCCCAGGCTGACCCACATCCCGCTCGCCAACGGTGTGCAGATCGCCGGGCAGCCGGGTCCGGCCGCGGTGGAGCGGATCCTGGGCCTGGTCGGGCGATCGGGCATCGAGCCGGACACCGTGCTCGTGGGCGCTCCGCGCTACCCCGGCGACGACAACCGGATCTTCAACGTCCCGCAGCGCAACAGCCGCTTCACCGGTCGCGAGGAAGACCTCCGGCGGCTGCGGGGCCACCTGCGGGAGCGCTCCGCCGTCGTGCTCTCCGGAGCTCAGCCGGTGGCGCTGCAGGGCATGGGCGGCATCGGCAAGACCCAGCTCGCCATCGAGTACGCATACCGCTTCCGCGCGGCCTATGACGTGATCTGTTGGGTCAGCGCCGATCCGGTGGGCGAGATCGAGACGTCCCTGATCGATCTGGGTGCCCAGTTGGGCGTCCCGATGGAGTCGTCGGGCCCTGACAACGCGAGGGCCGTGCTGCAGATGCTCGGCCGCTCCCGGGACCGGTGGCTGCTGATCTTCGACAACGCCGAGGACCCCGAATTGGTCAGCCAGTACCTTCCCCAGGGCAAGGGACACGTGCTGATCACCTCGCGGAACCCGTCCTGGGGCGAGCGTGCTCAACCCGTACCGGTGGATGTCTTTCAGCGGCGCGAGAGTGTCGACCACCTCAGCCAGCGTGTGCCCCGGATCCGGCGGGAGGAGGCCGCCCAGATCGCGGAGCTCCTGGCGGACCTGCCGGTCGCCGTCGCGGCGGCCGGCGCCTGGCTCGCCGACACCGGCACGCCGGTCGAGGACTATGTCCGCAATCTGCAGAGCGAGGGCGCGAGCGTCGCGCTGGAGGTCGCGGCCGACCGGTCGATCCAGCGGACGTGGGACCTGTCGCTGGAGCGGCTCCGGGAGCGGTCGGAGGCGGCCTACCGGATGTTCCAGCTCTGCTGCATGCTCGCACCCGAGATCGCGCTCGACCTCGTCTACAGCGACGAGCTCGCGGAGCTGCTCAAGCCCATTGATCCACGACTCTCGGTGCGGATGGTCCGCGGCTCGCTGGTCCAGCAGATCAACCGGCTGGCGCTGCTGCGCGTCGACCAGCGGGCCGAGGGCGGCCTGCCGCGGGACCGGCTCCGGGGCGGCCAGATCCTGATCCACCGGGTCGTCCAGGCGGTGGTGCAGTCCCGCATGACGGAGGAGGAGCGCGCGCTCGCCCGGCTGCAGGTGCAGCGGGTGCTCGCGGCGAGCCGTCCCAGCGGCGTGGTGGACGAGGTCGAGACCTGGCCCCGTTTCCGCACGCTCTGGCCGCACCTCGACGTCACCGAGTCCGTCTCCAGCCGGGACTCGGCGGTCCGCGAACTCATCATCGACCGGGTCCGCTACCAGTGGATCCAGGGCGACCTCCTGGCCGGGCGCAGCCGGGCGGAGCGGACCATCGAGGTGTGGCTGCAGATGCTGCCGGGAGTGACGGATATCGACGAGGAGCGCGAGCTGCGCCGGCAGATCCTGCACCTGCGCTTCAACCTCGCCAACATCCTGCGCGACATGGGCCTGGTGCAGGCGTCCCACGACCTCGACGTGGCGGTCCTCGCCGAGCAGCGGGAGCTGCTCGGCGGTGCTCACCCCGACACTCTGATGACGCAGAACAGTCTCGGTGGCGATCTTCGCGGCCTGGGGCAGTACCAGGAGGCGCTCGAGAGCGACTCGACCACCTACAACCTCTGGTTCGAGAACTTCGGCGAGGATCATCCCCGGACGCTGGCATCGCTGAGCAATCTCGCCGTCTGCAACCGGTTGATGGGCGACTTCCGCTCGGCGCGCGAACGGGACGAACTCGCTCACCAGCGCCGCCGGATCGTGCTCGGCGAGACGAACCCGTTCACCCTGCTCTCCGCCTCGGCCATCGCCCGGGACGTCCGCGACGCGGGCGACTACGACCGGGCCGTCGTGCTCTGCCTCGCCGTGCACAAGAGCTGCGTCGAGAGCAGGGGACCCGAGTCGCGGGCGGCGATGACCGCACAGTCCAACCTCGCCGTCTCGCTGCGCAGTGCCGGTTCCGTCAAGGATGCCCTGCGGCTGCACGAGGAGGCGTACGAGCGGCTCAACGACATTCTCGGACCGTCGAACCCGGACACTCTGTCGTGTCGGCTCAGCCTGGCGCTGAGCCACCTCGCGATGGGCGATCCGGACCGGGCCCGCCGGGAACTGGAGGGCCTGATGCCGATCTACTCCGATGTGCTCGGTGTCGGCCACCCGCAGACGCTCGTCTGCGAGACCAACCTGGCGATGGCGGAGTGGGCCGCGTTGAACCTGGAGGCCGCGCGCGGACTGGCTCGGACCGCGACGGAAGGGCTGCGCGGGGCGCTGGGCCACGACCACCCCTACAGCCTGTCCGCGCAGATGAACCTGGCCATCTGCGAGGCCGGCCTAGGTGACCTGCAGACGGCGCTGGGCCTGCTGGAGGAGGCCGCGCTGAAGATGGCCGAGGTGCTGGGGGATGACCACCCGAACACGCTTCGCTGCCAGGGCAACATCGCGCTGGTGGCGCACGCGCTCGGGCGGGCTGGTGCGGAGGAGCGCATCGCGGACGTCCGGGAACGACTGATCCGCCGCCTCTCCAGCAGCCATCCGATCGTCGAGGCGCTCCGCAAGCGCCACTACCTCTACCGGATCATCGACCCGCACCCGTTCTGATCTCAGCCGGCCGAGCTGGGCTGCAACTGGTCGGGCTGGCTCGCGGTGAGCCAGGCGAGGATCTCGGGCAGGACCGAGATGGCGCCGAAGTGCGCGGCGTTGCGCTGCACCTGCACCTCGGCGCCGGGGATCCGGCTCGCCAGCCACCGGGCGTGGCTGGCCGGGGAGAAGGTGTCGTCGGCCCCGTGCCAGAGCCGCACCGGGCTGCTGATGGTGGCGAGGTCGAAGCCCCAGTCCTTGCGGAAGGCGAGGACGTCGTCGATCCACCCGCCCGGGCCGTGCCGCAGCGCCTCGGTGTAGGTCTCCGCGAGCATGCGCCGCAGGGCGAGGCTGTCCGTGACGTAGCGGTCCGGCTCGGCCATCTGCGTGCGCAGCAGCTCGATCAGGCTCTCCGGGTCGCTGACCGTCCGCTCGGCCCGCACCCGCAGCCGCTCGATCAGGATGTCGAAGTCGTTGTCGGCGGTGGAGTATTCGCGGACGTTGTCGTCGGCCATGCCGTCGAACCAGTCCAACCCGGTGGCGTCGGAGGGTGCGATGCCGACCAGCACCGCCGTCCGGATGAGCCGGTCGGGCAGGAGCGCGGCGCAGGCGAGGGCGTGCGGTCCGCCGCCGGAGCGGCCGACCACGGCGAAGCGGTCGAAGCCGAGCGCGTCGGCGACCGCCCCGATGTCGGCAGCCGCGTCGGCGACCGTGCGGTTGAACTGACGGGTGGACCCGCCGTAGCCGGGCCGGTCGTAGGTGACGAGTTTGACGCCGAGCCGGTAGAGCACGCTGCCGCGAGGCTTCGGGCCGTTACGCGAGCCGGGCGTGCCGTGCAGGAGGAACACCGTTGTTCCAGCTGAATCTCCGGACACCTCCACGGTCAGGGTGCGGCCATCGGGGGTGGTCACTTCGGTAATCCCTGGGTCTGACACTCCGATGCCTTTCGTATCGATCCCCGTCACATTTCATTCATGTATATCAGTACCTCGAAATGTAGTGGGAATGTCTCATACCCCGTGCTGACGGACGCCGACTCCGATCTGGCGCATGGCGGCGACATACCGGTCCCGGGCGCGCCGCGCCTCGCCGTGCTGTCCCGCCGTCGAGAAGGCGTCGATCAGGTCGAGGTGGCTCTGCTCGTCGTAGCTGTCCATGGCGAGGATGCGCAGCAGGTAATGGATCGCGTCCTTGGTGTCGCCGGCCCGCGTCGCGTCCTCGGCGAGCGCTCGGCCGACCCGCAGATAGGTGGCGCGGGCCTGCTCACGGGGCATCGCCGACCAGTCCTCATAGGATTCGCCCTCCAGGAAGTCGCCGGTGTAGAGGCGCTCCGCCGCGACCAGCACGGTCCTGGCGTCGGTGTCGCGACCCCGCCGCCGCAGCTGGAGCCCGTGGTCGGCCTGGCGCATGAAGGTCTCGAAGTCGATCACGACCCGGCTCGTGTCGAGTGCCACGCTGCCGCCGTCGGCGATGACCACGCTCTCGGCACTGGCGGGCCGGTTGCCGTCCAGCACTCCCCGGATGATCGAGAGCGCCGTGGCGAGCCGGTGCCCTCGGCGGTCGAGCCCGCCACCGCGCTCGTCCGCCCAGAGCAGCTCGGTCAGCTCCTCGCGCATCGCGGGGCGGCCACGCCGGGCGACGAGCAGGCGCAGCAGGTCCCGGGCCTTGCGCGACTGCCACGCCGCCGGTGGCATCGGACGGCCAGCGACCAGCACCTCGAAGCGCCCCAGGGTGCGGATCTCCGCGGTGCCCGTACCCGGACAGGGGGTTTGAAGTCCGGCGGCGGCGAGCCGGTCGGCGGCGAGGTAGGAGTCCTCGACGGCCTCGGCCGTCACCACCGGCAGCCTGCTCAGCGCGACCGTGACCCGGTCGGCGTCGAAGCCGGCGCCCATGGCGCTCCAGATGCTGCGGGCCTCGGCGAGGTACCGACCGGCTCGCTCCCACTCGTCGCACAGCTCGGCCTGCAGCTCCAGCGCCTGCGCCACCCCGGTGCGGTCGCGGTGGTTGCGCGCGGAGCGCTGGGCCTCGTCGGCGAACTCGACGGCTCGGCCGAGGTCGCCGACGGCCAGCGTCGCGCGCGCGAGCGCCAGCAGGGCGACGGTCACGAACGGCCCGACCGCCTCGTCCCGGGCGCGCTCGGCGAGCGCCAGCGCGGTGGCCGGTTCACCCTCGGCCAGTACGCCGGAGAGCCCCGCCAGCGCCGGGACGAGCACCTGCAGGTGCCCGTGCTGCTCGGCGAGCGGAATGACCTCCTCGTAGGCGGCCCGGGCCAGGGCCGGCTGGCCGCACCGGCGCAGCACCTCGCCGAGGCCGAGCAGACCGAAGCAGATCTTGCCGGACTCGGCCTGCTGGCAGAGCTCGATCGCCCGGCGGTAGAGCTTCTCGGCGCCCGCCAGCCGACCCAGCGAGTTGAGGGTGTCGCCCTCGTTGGTGAGCGCCACGGCGAGGAGCACCGTGTTGCCGATCAGCTCGGCCCGCTCGGCCGCGAGCCGCAGGTCGGCGAGGGCGTCGTCGAAGCAGCCCTCGTCGAGGGAGCGGCTGGACCTGTTCAGCAGGATGCGGATGAGCTGGATGTGGTCCGCGGCGGCCTCGGCGCAGCGCAGCGCCTTGCCGTAGTGCGCCGCGTTGCTGATCCGGTCGCCGGTGAGCATGGCGTGCATCGCCAGCGCGACGTGCGCGGCGGCTCGGGCCCGGTCGTCGTCGGCGGCCTCGGCTGCGGCGATGGCGCGGCCGGAGTAGTCGGTGCAGGCGTCGATGTCGCCGAGCGCCCAGTACGCGGCGGCGAGCCACCCCAGCAGCAGCGCCTCGTCAGCGGTCCGCTCCTCGTGCAGCCGCCCCCGCGACATGCCGGTCAGTGCGTCGCGGGGTGATCCCCGCAGCAGGTAGTGGACCAGCCCGATCCGCCAGGCGACGCCGGGCTCCCAGGCTGCCTCCTCACCGGTCAGCTCGTGGAGCGCCGCCAGCGCTCCGTCGATGTCCCCCGCGACGATCAGGGCATCGCCGCGATCCAGCGCATCGTCGGATGTGGACCGGCTCGCCATGTTGCTCCCCAGGTTTCCGGCCCGCCCCGCACTCCCCGTGTCGCCGCGTTTTCGCAGGCCGTGAAGGGCGATGACCGTCATCCACTCTGTCACCGTGAGTCAACCCGGAATAGACCTTGAAGCAGCCGTGATCCCGACAGTGATCCTGAGGTGGCGCGGAATCCCGAGGTTCCGCAGCACACCGAAGGTCCGTAACGAAGGGTCCAACATGAAACGTCCAGTGGGACTTCTGGCAGCTCTCGCGATGGCGGCAGCCGTCATCGCCACTCCCGGCGTCGCGCAGGCCGCGCCGAGGAAGGAGCTCTACGCCGTGGTGCAGTCCAACGGGGCTGCGCTGACGAGCTGGTTCTGGATCGATGAGCTGCAGGGGATCATCGGCTGCGCGAAGTGCGCGTGGCAGATCGACTTCCGCAAGACCGTGGTGCTCACGGCAGACCAGGAGAAGCTGTTCCAGGCGAGCTTCCTGGCCGGCGTGACGAAGCTGAGCGAGGCCTCGGTCGCCGACCCGCGTACCGCCGCGGTGCTGCGCTCGCAGGCGACGGACCAGTTCGCCGCCGCCGCCCGCTCGCTGGGTGCCGGGCGTGCCCTGCCCGGCGTGGTCGGCTACTACGACCCGGACCGCCAGGCGACGATCCCCTCGTCCCAGCCCTGGCTGCAGGCCGCCGACCAGGACTTCGCCGATGGTCTGACGCTGATGCAGCGGGCGGCCGGGGAGCCGGTTCCGGTGCCGTGGATCACCCGGGCGATGGCCGAGTTCGACGAGGCCTTCGCGGAGCTCTCCGGCAAGCGCGTCATCGGCTGATCGGTGGGTGCCAGGCGCCTGCCCCGTGCGCGCCTGGCACCGCCCTCCACGATGAAGAAGTCTTTCGAGCGTTACATTCAATTGGTTAAATAGTTTCACGTACCGCTCTCCCCACCCCCCGGAGGGACCCTCGTGAAACGCCTGCTCACCCTCGCCGCCAGCGCCGCCGTCGTGATCGGCCTGCTCGGCATCCCCGCACCCGCCTCGGCCGCGACCACCATCGTGGACAACAGCGGTGCCTTCACCGCCAGCGCCAACTGGGGCACGTCGGCCTGGTCGGCCCAGCGCTACGGCGCCGACTACCGGTTCGCGACGCCCGACACCACCGCCAGCGACGCCGCCTGGTTCTCGGCGAGCATCGCCGCCACCGGCTCGCACAAGATCGAGGTCTGGTACCCCGCCGACGCCGGATACAACGACTCCACGCCCTTCGTCGTCGCCGCCACCGGCGGCAACCAGACGGTCCGGGTCAACCAGCGCGCCACCGGCGGCCAGTGGGTCAGCCTCGGCAACTTCACCCTCGCGGCGGGCTCCGGCAACGTCGTCGGCGTCAGCCGATGGACGACGGGTACGGGATACGTCGTCGCCGACGCCGTGCGGATCACCTCGGTCACCACCGCCGCCTTCAGCCTGCCGCTCGCCAAGTCGGCACTGCCCCGCAGCGAATACGACGACCCGCACCACGACTACCCGGCGATCGACCTGCCGGTGGGGACGGGTACCCCCGCATACGCGGTGCGCTCCGGCACCGTGGTCCGGATCAGCGACAGCTCCTGCGGCACCGGGATCAACCTCACGGGCGCCGACGGTGCGATCTACACCTACTGCCACTTCTCCGCCTGGTCCGTCGCCGACGGCGCCACCGTCACGACCGGGCAGCAGTTGGGGCTCAGCGGCAACACCGGCAACACCACCGGTCCGCACCTGCACTTCGGCATCCGTACCGGGACGGTGCGGCGCTGCCCGCAGAACTTCCTGCTCGCCATCTACGACGGCCTGACCCCGCCCGCCGCGACCAGCCTCCCCACCTCGGGGGCTACCTGCTTCTACACCACGCTCGCCCCGACGGCTCCGCTCGGCTGACCCCGGGTCGCGTTTCGCAGCAGAGCGTGGCCATGTCGCTGCGCGAGGCCACGCTCTGCTGCGAAACGCGACGGGAGAGCGGCTAGCTGTTCTGCTCGACGTACTTCTCGGGGTTCTTGTCGTGGAAGGTCAGCCCCTTGCCGGAGGGGTGCTCGCCGTAGAAGAGCAGCCACTTCGCGGCCAGCTCCGCGCGCAGCTCGGGCGTCGCGTGCCGGCGGAAGTCGGGCAGCCCCTCGTCCTCCTCCTCGCCGAGGTGCTCGGTGTTCTCCTTGCGCGCCTCCCAGACCGCCGCCCACCACTCGTCCGAGCCGATCTCCTGCTCCCGGGCCTTGTCGATGGCGTCACGGATCTTGTTGTGATCCTTGATCGCGTCGAGCGTCTCGTCGTCGGCGTCCTCGCCGCCCTTCTTGAGCAGGTGCGGGTAGAGCAACCGCTCCTCGGCCTCGGCGTGGATCTCCAGGTGCAGCGCGAGCGGCTCCCAGATGGCGCGCATCTGCTCGGTGTCGGCGGCGTCGTCGAGCCGCGCGAACCCGCGCCGGAACGCCGCGTGGTCGTCGAGGATCAGCGCCGTGATGTCGTCCATGGTGTTCCCGCCCTAGTTCTGCCGGTGGCCGCGCGGTCGTGCGCACGCCGCTGTCCAGCAGATATCCACTGCCGTCGCGGGTCAAACACCGACCTGCCCGGGCGTGTCCCGCACCTCGCGCCTCACGATCGCCGCAACTCTTGAAGAGTTGCGGCGATCTTCGGCACGCCGGGATAGCACCAACTCTTCAAGAGTTGCGGGGATCTTCGGGCGTGCCCTGATAACACCGACTCGTGAAGAGTTGCGGCGCTCTTGGTCAGGTGACGAAGATGGTGAAAGCGGCCCGGTGGACCTTGCCGGCCACCTGGAACTCCAGGTAGAGGCGGCGTTCCCCGCGCCCGGTGAACTGGACGTGGAAGCCGAGCACCCCGTCGGCCGCGATCGGCCCGGCCGTCGCGAGCGCCAGGCCCGCGTGGACGTGGCTCAGCGCCTGGGTGCGCGAGTCGAAGGCCGACATGTGGCCCAGCGAGCCGAGATAGGGCTCCAGTCCGGTCACCACGGCGCCCGACCGGTCGGTGAGGCGGAAGCGCAGCAGCGTGCCCCGGTCCTCCAGCAGGTTGGCGACGCCGTCCATCCGGGTCAGGGTCAGCTCGCCGTCATCGCTGGTCGCGGCAGGTGCGGGCAGCGGCGCGAGCTTGGTGTCACCCGGGATGAGGAAGGCCAGGCCCAGGGTGGTGGGGTGGCCGAGCACGCCGCGGCCGCGCGGCGTGAACTCGGCATACACCCGATAGGAACCCCCATCGGGTACGCCGATCGTGGCGCTCCAGGTGTCACCGACGAGTTCGGGGTGCACGTGCTGGTAGCCGCTGAGGTCGTCGCGCAGGACGTACATGTGCAGCAGCTTCGTCTGGACCGTCTCGTAATCGGTGAGGGCGGTGCCGTCGGGGGCGACGATGCGGAAGGCGACCGTGCGGGCCGCTCCGCGTGTCGTCGGCATCGAGACGGGCTGCATCAGATAGCCGTCGTGGCTGTCGGAGAGGCCGTCGCCGTGCGCGCTGGGGGAGGGCGACGGGGTGGGGAGTGCCGCTGTCCGGGCGCTGGAGCTCTCGGTCAGCGCCGGCCAGATGTAGGCGATCGTCAGGGCGAACGTGATGACGAGCGCGAGGTAGGGCATCCTGCGACGCCAGGCTGCACTCACGGCGTACCCCCTAGGTGTGAACGGCGGTGCCGCCCGCCGGGACGGGCGGGCGGCACCGGGTGTGCGACTGGCTACTGCTTTGTGATCTTGACGTCGTCCACGCCGGCCTCGACGAGGCTGGCACCGGAGGCGTCGGCGGCCTGGATCAGGATCTGCACCGACTGCCCGGCATAGGCGCTGAGGTCCCACGTGCCGGTCGCCCAGGCGCCGTTGCGGTTGCTCGCCGCGCCCGCCTGGTTGAACAGCTGCGTGGTGCCGCCGCTGTGGATGACCGAGACCCGGAAGTAGTCGGCGCTGGAGGCGTTGCTGCCGTGGGCGAGGTACCACGAGAGCGAGACCTTCAGGGTGCCGCTCGACGGGAGGGTGACCGCGGGGGAGCGGATGCTGGAGACGCCGCCGTCGAGGTCGTAGTCACCGGCGGCCGTGCCGGCGAGGCGGCCCGTGACCAGGTCGTTGCTGCCGCTGACCGTGGTGCCGAGCTGCTTGGCGCCGCTGGAGGTGGTGTCGGCGGGGTCGCCGCGCTCCCAGGCACCGGTGGTCGCGGTGTCGGTGCCGCTCGGGTTGACCGTCCAGCCCGTCGCGGTCTCGAAGGTGTCGCTCCAGACCGTGGTGGTCGGCGGGGTGACGACCGGGTTGTACTTCACCAGGAACAGGCCCTGCTCGATGCCGCTGATCGCGATCGTGCCGCTGGCGAAGAACGGGTAGACGTTCCAGGCGCCGTTGAAACCGGTGTTGTTGGCGGCCGGGTAGATGTCGAAGTAGCCGATCTCGCTGATCGAGCTCGACGCGATGTTCGTGATGTCGAACATCCGGAACCCGGCCCGGTAGCTCGCCTGGTAGGCCTTGCTGCCGATGATGTAGAGGTTGTGGTCGGTCGCCTGGCTCGTCGGCGAGACGTAGACGCCGGTGTTGACCGGGGCGTTGAGGTCCGAGACGTTCCAGATGAAGGTCTTGGTGCCCGGCAGGTCCGTGTCGAGCTCGTCGTCCATCAGCAGGCGCGCGTGGTCGCCGGTGAGCCAGCCCTGGTGGGTGTAGCCGGAGCCCGCGTAGCCGGTCCGGGACAGCTGCACCGGGGCCGACTTGTTGGTGACGTCGACGATCGTCAGCGTGTCGGTGTTGTAGTTGAAGCAGATCTCGTGGTTGCTGTAGGCCGTGTCCGGACCGTGGTAGACCACGCACTGGTTCTCGTGCACGTAACCGTCGTTGCTGACGCAGCCCGCGTTGACCGGGACCTTCGGGTTCGAGACGTTGACCATGTGGACGCCGCCGCTGCACGTGTTGGTGCCGACCGCGTAGATGAAGCCCGTCTCCTCGTTGACCGAGAGGGTGTGCGAGTTGCCGAAGCCGGTGTAGCGCGCGTCGGCGGTGAAGGTCTGCGGGGTCGTCACCGTACGCAGCCGGGTCAGGTCGAAGACCTGCATGCCGTGGGTGCTGATGCTGTCCGCGCCGATGAAGGCGTGGTTGGCGTAGACCTTGATGTCGCGCCACGAGCTCGACGTGCCGTTGTAGGACGGCAGGTTGCCCAGGTAGACCGGGGCGGTCGGCACGCTCACGTCGATGAAGGCGGCACCGGTGGTGCGCCCGAAGATGATGTACTCCTTGCCGGTGGCCGAGTCCGTCCAGCCCCACATGCTGTTGCCGTTGCCGCCGCCGATGCTCGCCAGCGGCAGGACGCTGAGCAGGTCGACATTGCTGCACGGGTAGCCCGCGGCGGTGCCGCCGACGCAGGAGGTCGCGGCGAGTCCGGTGATCGGTGCCGAGCGCACGGCCGGCTGGTAGTCGGCGTTGACGCGGCGGAGTTCCTCCCGCCCTTCGGCGGTGTTGGGATCGTGGGCCAGCGCCGAGGTGGTGACGGTGAGCATGAGAGCGAGTAAGCCGGTGGCGACGGCGGCTGTTCGCAGGGGAAGTCGCATGGGTGAGCGGTCCCTTCCGTGGTGGGTGGAGAGAATCGTCACATGGCGATATTTCGAAAGCAATCATCAGTTTGATCGACATCGTATCGAGATCAATCGCTCGACAACTAGGTCTATCCAGTGCGGATCGCGCGAGGTGGGCCCTGATGCCGGTGGGGGTCCGAGTCCCCTGGTGAAGCTCGGACCCCCACCGAGTATGGATCCCTAGACGGCGTAGACCTCGAACTCCGAGAGCTGACCGGCGGGCCAGCCCGTGTTGCCGGTGAAGGTCAGCCGCAGGTAGCGGGCGCTGCGGGCCGAGAAGGTGATCGTCACCGTGTTGCCGCTCGACGGGTTGAAGGTGTAACCCGCCGGACCTGCCGCATTGGTGAAGCTCGACCCGTCCGTGCTGGTGCTCACCGCGACGGTCTGCGTACGCGTGGCCCAGGAGGTGGGCGTCGGCAGCTTGAGCACGACCCGGCTCACCGAGGCGGCGGCGCCGAGGTCGACCTGGATCCACTGCGGGAAGGCGTTGTTGTTGCTCTCCCAGTAGGTCCCCGCGTCGCCGTCGACCGCGTTCCACGAGCCGTAGCTCTGCACGTGGCTGCTCTCCGACGTCGCCTTGCCCCGGGCCAGGTTGGTGTTGGGGGCGGCGTCGGTGGTCGCGTTCGCGGAGTTGGAGGCGGGCGAGGTGTTGCCCGCCGCGTCCTGCGCGGTGACCGTGAAGGTGTATGCCGTGGCCGGGGTCAGCCCGCTGACCGTGTAGCTCGTCGCCGCGGTGGTGCCGACGACGTTGCCGCCCTGGCGGACCTGGTATCCGGTGACGCCGACGTTGTCCGACGACGCCGACCAGCTCAGCGAGACGCTCGTCTGGTTCTTGCCGGTCACGGTCAGGTTGGCCGGCGCGGTGGGCGCCTGGGTGTCCCCGCCGCCCCCGGTGGTGCCGAAGACCTGCAGGTCCGAGAGTTGCGCGGCGGGCCAGCCGGTGTTGGCGGTGACGTTGATCCGGACGTACCGGGTCGCCGCCGCCGTGAAGGTGATCGTCACGGTGTTGCCGGACGCCGGGTCGAAGACCTTCCCCGCCGAGGCGGCGAGCGTGCTGAAGGTCGAGCCGTTGGTGCTGCCCTGGACCGAGAGCGTCTGAGTACGCGCACCCCACGACGGCGGCAGCTTCAGCACGACCCGGCTCACCGTCGCGGCGGCGCCGAGGTCGACCTGGACCCACTGCGGGAAGGCGTTGTTGTTGCTCTCCCAGTAGGAACCGGTGTTGCCGTCGACCGCGTTGCCCGACGGGAAGCCGCCGTTGCTCGTACTCGCCGAGGTGGGCTTGTTGAGCGCGAGGTTGCTGTCGCCCGGCGGCTGGCCGCCGACGACGGGCTGGGTGGGCCGGACCGCGGTGAGCGGGATCTGGCCCTTGAGCATCTTGCCGCCGTCGGCGGTGATGCGCAGGTAGTAGTCGGAGGAGCAGATCGTGCCGTCCTCGTCGAGGGTGACGAAGCTGGTCCCGGCCGGGATCATCGAGGCGTTCTCGGCCGACTTGGCGATCTGGTTGCCCTCGTTGTATTCGTCGAACATCGAGACGTAGAGGCCCTGTGCGCCGACGCGGACCATGTTGTAGATGTGCCGCCAGTAGAAGTCGCCGTGGCGCCGGTGGTGGGACGAGAGGTCACCGGGCATGACGCAGGGCTGGTAGTCGATGCCGAGCGCGTTGCACTCGGCCTGGTCCGGGGTGTTGACGTTGGTGTAGAAGGAGTCGAGTCCGGCGAGGTCGCCGGTGCGGCCGACCATCCACGGCGAGATCATGTGGAAGGCGCGGTAGACCTGCTCGAACCCGGGGCGGGAGTCGTTGATCCCCTGCCGCCAATAGGTCGGCACCCCGCCGATCACATAGCAGCCCTGCGCCTTGAACCAGTTGAGGACCTCGAGGCACTGGGCCGGGGTGAAGGGGCGGCCGGGGTCGTTGAAACCGAAGCCCCAGATGCAGACGACCGGCTTGCCGTTCTGCTTCGCGTACGCCGAGGACGCCGTGTACGCCGACATCTTGTTGAGCCAGTCGGTCTTGATCTCCGACTGGAAGTTCGTCCAGTTGGTGACGTCGTACATGATGTAGAACTTGCGGCCGGTCGCCTCGGCCGCCGTGCGCACCTTCACCGTGATCGCGTCGCGGATCGGGCCCTCGCCGCCGACCGGGTTGAACCGCTGCAGCGCCGCGGTGTCGCACCCGTTCTCCTGCATCCAGCGGAAGTGCGTGTCGATCGTCTGCTGGTCGTAGTGCGAGAAGAGCGTGGCGGGCTGGCCGCTGTTGAGGTTGGCGAACGCGGTCGGGTAGGTGCGGGTGTACTCCCGCATGTCCGGCCACGAGATCACCGAGTTGTTGCTCGGCGACGGTGCCTGGCCCCAGTTGTTGGCCCAGTGCCACCAGCCGTTGAGCGGGGAGCCGTCGCCGATCGCGGCGAACCAGCCCTGGTAGCCGACGGTGATCTTGCCGACGACGTCGCCGATGGGGCTGGCGGCGGCGGCTGAGCTGGCGGTCGAGGTGACCAGGCCGGTGGACGACACCGCGGCGAGGGCGGAACCCGCTGCGGCAGACGTGATCAATTTCCGGCGTGAGACTGCCATGTGCACTCCTTCCGGGTAGAGGGTGTCCCGCCTGCCGGCATCGGGGACATCGACCTCCGGCAGTGGGCAGTTGCGCCATCGTGTCAGGAACCGACATGCTTACGCAATAGTCCGACAACATTACGCAACAGAGTGACAACATGACCGCAAACATCGTGGCGTACGCTGCCAGCCTTAAATTTCGGCCCGGATGAATCCCTGGGAGCGCTCTGCCGGGTACTTCCCGACGACATGGTGATCGTCTCTACTCTGGACACCGACGTGCGCGGCCGGATCGGCGCCGGCCGGGCACAGATATCGACCCCGCGAAATCCCTCGCGCCACGGTGGGCTCTAATTACGGCCGTGGTTACCGACGAGGGACTGCTGGCGGCGATGGCGGCGGGTGATACCCAGGCCGCCGCTGTCTTCGTCCGGCGACACTCCGCCCGTGTCTTCGGCCTGGCCCTGGCCGTGGTCGGGACACGTGGCCTCGCCGAGGAGGTGGCGCAGGATGCGTTCGTCCGTGCGTGGCGCTACGCGGGCGCCTTCGACCCGCGCCGTGGTGCCGCGACCACCTGGCTGCTGGCGATCACCCGCAACGCGGCGATCGACGCCATGCGGGCCTGTCCCGAGGACCCCGTCGAGCCGGACCGGCTGATGGACCTCCTCGGCGCCACCGCCGCCACCGACGACCTCGCCGATTCCCAGCGGATCCGCCAGGCGCTGCACCGGCTCCCGGGCGAGCAGGCCCGGGCCGTCGTGCTCGCGACCTTCTACGGGCTCACCGCGCGGGAGATCGCGGAGCGGGAAGGGGTGCCGCTCGGCACCGCGAAGACCAGGATCCGGCTGGGCCTCTCCCGCCTGCGCGATCAGCTGGGAGCCGGGGATGAATGACGAGGTCTGCTGCGGGGAGGTCCTCGAGCTGCTGCCGGAGTTCGCCCTCGGCATCCTGGACGAGCAGGATCGTCCGATCGTGCAGCGTCACCTGCGCGGCTGCCCGACCTGCCGGGACGAGCTGCGGGAACTCGCCGACACCTCGGACGGGCTGCTCGCGCTGGCGCCCGGCTTCGCGCCGACGGCGAGGTTCGAGGCGGGTGTCCTCGCGCGACTGTCTACTCCGGACACTGTCGCGGCCCCGGTCCGGCGGGCCCGCCGGTTCCGCCTCACCCGGCGGCTCGTCGGGCAGCTCGTCGCGGTGCTGCTCGCGGCGGCGGTCGGTGCCGGAGCGGTGCTGTGGCGTACGGCCGAGGTCCGGGACCTGGGCGAGCGCTACCGGGCGACGCTGGAGATCGCGGGCGGCCGCTACCTCGCCGCAGCGCCGCTGCTGACGGCCGCGGGCGACCGGGTCGGCACGCTCTTCCTCTACCAGGGCCACTACGAAACCCATCCATCGTGGGGGCTCGCGGTGCTCTCGACGGCGCCGGCAGACGGGGGGTACGCCATGACGGTGGTCGACAAGGCGGGCGTCAGCCATCCGCTGGGGGAGTGCGTCGTGCGGGCCGCTGCCGCCCAGTGCGGCTTCGACCTGCCCTTCGGTGTCGCCAAGGTGGTCGAGGTCCGGTTGACCGCGGGCCCGCTCACCATCACCGCGAAGCGATGAGCGCCCCGGCGGCACCGTGCCGCTCTCGTCTCCAGCCGCTAGGATCGTGATCATGAGCGAGGCCCCCGACTACGCCACGATCCTCGCCGAGGTGCAGGCGCAGCGCGTCAAGCCCCGGTCGGCCCTCGTGCGGACCGGAGCCGTGGCCCTCGGCGGGCTCGCCGCGCTGCTCGGGGTCGTGCTGGCCCTGCCGCTTCCCGAGGCGGGCATCCCGCTGCTGCTGATCGGCTTGCGGCTGCTCGCCCTGCGGTTCGAGTGGGCCGCCGTCGGATACGCCAAGGTGCGGTGGCGCTGGGGTCTCGTCCTGCAGTGGTGGCGGCGTAAACCCCGCTGGTTCCGCGAGGTGGTCCTGTGGGGCTCGATCATCATCGTCGTCCTCGCGGTGAAGATGCTGGTCTGATCCGCCTCGCCCGGCCGGGTCGGCATAGGGTGACGCAAACGGCGACGATCGGGGACTCCATGTCGGAATCGGTGAAGCTCAGCCCCGTCGGCTGGGTGGCGAAGCAGGCCGCGCTCTATGAGGAGTCCGGCGGGACGAAGGGTGTCACCCAGGGCGGCGCTCCCTGCCTGCTCCTGGACTACCTGGGCCGCCGCAGCGGGGTGTGGCGCCGAACGGTCCTGATCTATGGCCGGGACGGCGACGACTACCTGGTGGTCGCCTCCAACAGCGGCTCCGACGACGAACCGCTCTGGCTGCCGTCGCTGCGCGCCAACCCCGCGGTGCGCCTGCGGGTCGGCCCCGAGCGGTTCGACGCCGTCGCCGAAACCCTCTCCGCCGATGAGAAGGCGCGGGTCTGGCCGCACCTCGTCGAGGTCTTCCCGCGCTGGGACATCTACCAGCGCGGGACCTCCCGCGACATCGCCGTGGTCCGGCTGACCCGCGCCGGCTGACCGCTCCCGGCGCGGCTTCCCGGCCGGCGGCTTCATCGCGTGGCTTCCGGCAGGCGGTCTGCTTCCCGGCCGGCGGCTCAGCAGGCGCAGGCCGCGCCGCTGGCGGGCGCCGTGAGCGGGTCGACATCGTGCTGGACCAGGCCGAGCAGCCCCCGGGTGTCGAAGCCTTCGCGCACCCAGTACTCGTAGCCGCCGATCATCTCCTTGACCCGGAAGCCGAGCTTCGCGAACTCCAGGGCCGCCCGGGTGGAACCGTTGCAGGCCGGGCCCCAGCAGTAGGTGACGACGAGCGCCGCCGGGTCGATCTCGGCCGGTGCCCGAGCCGCGATCTCGGCGGTCGGCAGGTGCACGGCACCGGGCACGTGGCCCTGCTCCCAGCCGTCGAGGCTGCGGGTGTCGACGACGACGATCCCGGGTGTCCCCGCTGCCAGGGCGGCGTGCACGTCGGAGACATCGGTCTCGAAGGAGAGCTTGGCGCTGAAGTGGGCGATCGCGGTGGCCGGGTCGGCCGCGGTGGTGGTCGCTGTGGTCATGCCGATGATCCTGCCGACCCGGTGGACGACCAGCCAGTGGCGTGAACGCCGCCTATCGCTAAGATCTCGCCATGTCACTGCACCGGCGGCACCGGGTCGCGGCCTTCGCGTTCCCCGGCATGAGCCCCTTCGAGCTGGGCTGCGTCATCGAGGTCTTCGGGCTGCCCCGCCCCGAGATCGACCGGCCGTGGTACGACATGGTCGTCTGCGGGGAGAGCCGGGCGCCGATGCGTGTGCTCGGCGGGATGAGCATCGTCGCCGAGCACGGGCTGGAGGTCTTCGCCGAAGCCGACACGCTCGTCGTCACCGCCGTGCCGGACGTGCTCGGTGCGGTGCCGGAGGCGCTGGTGGGGGCGTTGCGGGCGGCGTACAACCGGGGGGCTCGGTTGGTCTCGATCTGCTCCGGAGCGTTCGCGCTGGCGGCGGCCGGGCTGCTCGACGGCCGCGAGGCGACCACCCACTGGCGCTACGCGCGGATCCTGCAGCAGCGCTATCCGCTGGTCCGCGTCAATCCCGACGTGCTCTACCTCGACGACGGGCGGGTGCTGACCTCGGCCGGGAGCGCGGCCGGGCTCGACCTCAGCCTGCACATCGTGCGCAGTGACCACGGCTCGGCCGTCGCGAACTCGGTGGCCCGGCGGCTCGTGCTGCCGCCGCACCGGGAGGGCGGGCAGGCGCAGTTCATCGAAGCGGCGGTGCCGGAGATCGGCGAGCACGACGGGGTGGCGGCGGCGATGGCATGGGCGCTCGACCACCTCGCGGAGCCGATCACGCTGGAGGAGCTCGCGCGGCGGGCGCACCTGTCGACGCGGAGCTTCCTGCGGCACTTCGGACGCCGGGCCGGCACCTCCCCGGTGCGGTGGCTCATCGCGCAGCGGGTGGCGGCGTCGTTGCCGCTGCTGGAGGGGTCGACGCTGCCGGTGGAGGAGATCGCGGGGGCGGTCGGCTTCGACAGCGCGGTCACCTTCCGCCACCATTTCGGTCGCGCGATGCACACATCGCCGAGCGGCTACCGCCGGGCGTTCCGCCCCGCCGACTAGGGTGCTTCCCCCAGCGCCGCCGGTCACGTTTTGCAGCAAAGCGTGGCCATTTCGCGCCGCGAAGCCACGCTTTGCTGCAAAACGTGACCCGGGCCGTAGACCTTGAATGGTTTGCGTCGCCAGGGCCACGCAAACCATTCAAGGTCTACTCCGCCAGGAAGGTGAGCGCCTCACCGGTGTGGTGGTGCGCGATGTCGAGCATGAAGTCCCGGTCCGGGAAGTCGCCGTCCAGCAGGCGCAGCGGGCCCGCGACCAGCGACAGATGCTGGGCCAGCCGATAGAGGCGCAACCGCGAAGCGTCCAGCCCCGGGCGGTGCAGCCGCGGGTAATGATCGCCGAACCGGATCCGCAGGAACACGTGCTCCCACTCCACGTCGAAGTGCATCAGCCCCTCGATGTCGATCAGCACCGGCAGCCCGGCCGCGTCCACCAGCACGTGGTCCGGCCCGAGCTCACCGTGGATCACCCCCACCGAACTGCGCGGCTCGACCGCGTCACGCAGGGAGCGCACCGCCGCCGCGAGCCGGTCGTGCACCGCACCCAGCCGGTCGACCCGCGCGGCCGCGTCGGCGAGATCGCGCAGCGCCCGGTCCGCCACCACCTGCTCGCAGCTCCGGTCCTGCGGCGCCGCACCCCGCTCGACCAGCGCCACCTTGCCGATCCGATCACCGAGGTGCCCCGCCATCGACGCGAGTGCCGACGCGAGCGCGTCCATCGTGGACGCGGCCGCGGCCGGGTCGCGTGCCAGCAGGACCTCCAGGCTGTCCCCGCGAACGTCCTCGACGAGCGCGATGTCCGCCGGATAGAGGTCATGGCTCGGGTCCAGCAGGTAGGCGGAGATCGTGCGGACGCCCAGCGAGGTGAGCATCCCGTGCGCCGCCGTGAAGAGGTCCAGGCCGGTGGCGTGCGAGAACGGGTCCGTCGGGTCCTCGTCCGGCAGCGCGGGCCAGAAGTTCTCCGACGCCTCCCAGCTGTAGAGCACGGCGGTGAAGCCGTCGTCGAGGGTGAGCCGATAGGCGCCCTTCTTGCTGCCGCCCTTCAGCCGCGTCACGCTCTCGAGACGCCGGTCGGAGCCGAAGACGGCGGCGATGACGGGAGGGAGCAGATCCTCATGCACCCCGGCACCCTAGCGCGCCCGCCATGTGGCGGGTGGCTGCGTTGCTCGTCGCCTTGTGTGCAAAGAGCGCACACGGCAGCGCCGTGCCACCCGCCACATGGCGGGTGCGCTTCGCGATCACCCCGCCGCCTGTCGCAGCGATTTCCGCGCCTCGGCGTAGGCGTCGAGGGCGCCCTGTGCCGGTGCCACGACGAGGTCCCGGGAGACGAGGTCGACGGCGGCGTGCAGCCGGGCCCGGACACGACGCGCCTGTCGGCCGGCGGCGATGCGTACGACCGGCCGAACGAGCAGCGAGACGAGCAACCCGCCGAGCAGACCGCCCGCGAGCAGCGCCGTCGGCAGCGGGATCCGGCCGAGCTCCGGCATCGGGGGCTCGGGCAGGGCGAGCGCGAAGAGCAGGTAGCGTACGCCGAGCCAGAGCAGCCCGGCGAGGGCGGCAGCGGTGCAGAGCCACTGCAGCACGCCGACGAACCGCCACCACAGCCGTGGCCGCGCCATGCCGAGGTCGGTCCCGGCGACCGCCCGGTCGAGCGCGTCGGGCAGCTTCTCCACATGGGAGCGAACGGCGGTGAGCACGGTCTCCTGCCAGGGCTCCGGCAATCCCTGCCCGGCTCTGGCCGCGGTGTCGCGCAGGGCGAGCGCGACGGCGGCCTGCGCGGCGGGCATCGCGGGGCCGATCGAGGTGGCACCGGGCGTGCCGGTGTGGTCGCCGAGGTGCAGCCGGGTGAGCGGGTCCGGGCGGAGGCGGCGGACCCACCGCAGGGGCGGCCAGCCGGTGGCCTTGCGGGCGCGGTGGATGTAGGCGCCCCGGGTCGCGTCGGCGACGAGCGGCACACCTGCGGCGCGGGCGAGGGCATCGGTGAGCGGGCCGGTCACGGCGGGGCCGAGGGCGTTCTTCGGTACGGCCGGTCCGGCGAGCGGTTCCAGCCGGGCGGTGATGGTGTCGAGGTCGGCGCCGAGGCGACGCAGGGCAGCCTGGCGAGCCGCCACGGTTGTGGCGAGGACACCGGTCAGCGCACCGAGACCGGGTGCGGCGACGGTGGACGAGGTGAGCACGGGCACCCCGCCGAGGCCGTCGTCGGCGAGCAGCCGGGGCAGATCCTCCATGCATTCGCGCAGGTCATCCGGGCTGAGCAGGTCGGCCTGGTTGAGCACGACCACGGTGATGTCGCGGTGGCGGTGGAACTGGGCGAGGTAGCCGGCGTGCACGACCTTGTCGGCGTACTTCTGGGGGTGCAGCACCCAGACGATCAGGTCGACGACGGCGAGCAGCCGGTCCGCCTCGGCCCGGTGCGCCGCCTGCACGGAGTCGAAGTCGGGCAGGTCGAGCAGGACCAGTCCGGTCAGGTCGGGGTCGCGGCCGCCGTCGCGGGTGAAGCGCCGCCCCACGGCGAGCCAGTCGAGCAGGGCACCCGCGTCGTCACCGCCCCAGACACAGGCGTGCGCCTCGCCGGTGGTGGGCCGCCGCAGCCCGGTCTGCGAGAGGGTGACCTCGGCGAGCGCGTTGAAGATGCTGGACTTGCCGCTGCCGGTGGCGCCCGCGAGCGCGACGACGGTGTGCGCGCCGGAGAGGGCGAGCCGCTCACCGGCGCGGGCGATCAGTGCTCTCGCCGGAGCGAGGTCGGCATCGGGCAGGTGTCCCTGCGCGGCCTCGACGAAGCGGCTGAGCGCGCCGATCCTGGTCACGATGCTCGCGCTCACGCGGCACGCCCGATCGGGTCCGCCCGCCGCGCGGCCTCCACCGCCGCCGCGGCCGCGCGCAGGGCATCGCCGCCCTCGACGCTGGTCGCGCCGAGCACCGCGTGGAACCGCCCGCTCTCCTCGCTCAGCAGCGTGTGTACGCGGTCCAGCAGGTCCTGCCGGGCCCGATCGGCGAGGCGGCGCACCGCGTCATCCCCGAAGATCGCCTCCAACACCTTCTGCGCCGCGATCGTCGTCCCGCCCGCGACGGCGATCTCCGCCCCGGTCGGGATGAACGCGGTGGCGGCGAAGACCGCCACCATGACGCAGAGACCGAGCGCGTTGACCGCGTAGGCACCCGCTCGAGCGGCGAGGAGTTTGCTCGCCGACTCGGCCCGGACCAGGTCGAGGACACCGCGCTGCCAGTCGCGGACCATGCGTTCGATCCGGGCGTCGATCTCGGGGCCGACGAGCGCGAGCCCGCGTGGCTGTGCGTTGAGCAGAGCGGCTCCGGCCGGGGTTGCCCGCCACGCCGTGGCCGCCTGCTCGGCCGCGTCGGCAGCCGCGCCGTGGACCAGGGTGACGAGGCCGGACTCCATCGCCGAGGCGAGCTCATCGGTCGGTCGCGGCTTGCCGGAGACGGCGGCGACGAGTCGATCGCGCCATCGGCCGACCCGGGCCTGCAACGATCGCATGAACTCGCCGGTGCCGACGAGCTCCTGCCAGCGCGTGAGGACCTCGCCCCGGAAGAGGACGCCATCGCGTACCCCGTGCTCGACGGCGAGCTCCGCGTCGCGGTAGGCGCCGTCGACGCCGGCACCGAGCGCTGCCAGCGCCCTGGTCTGAGCGTCGGCGTCGGTGGCGAGGCGGGCCGCGACCGGGCCGAGCGCGGCGAGCGCGCCGTCGACCGTCTGGCGCACCACGGCGGCGCGGGCGGCGGCCGACTCGGCGAGGGAGCCGAGCCAGTCGCGCAGCGGTGCGATCGCAGCGACGGGCAGGAGCCCCTGGTCATCGAGGGCGCGTTCGGCGATGACGAACATCGGGATGCCGCCGAGGCCGTGCTCGCCGAGCATCTCGGTGAGGTGCGGGGTGACCTCGCCGTCGGCGCCGGGCGGGACCCGGTTGAGCACGATCGCGATCGCGGTGCCCCGGTCCCGGGCGTCGGTGAGCAGCTCCCACGGCACGGCGTCGGCGTATCGGACGGCGGTGGTGACGAAGAGCCACAGGTCGGCGGCGGCGAGCAGCTGCTCGGCGAGGGCCCGGTTGGCGTCCTCGACGGAGTCGATGTCGGGCGCGTCGAGCAGCGCCAGCCCCTGCCCGAGCACGGGCGTCGGCACGATCCGCAGGTCGGTGCCCGCCCCGGCGGCGGTGTGGGTACGCGCGAGGTGCGGCAACAGCTGCGCGGAGGTGAACCAGGCGGCGTCGGCGGGGTGGCAGACGAGCACCGGCGCGCGGGTCGTCGGGCGGCGCGCCCCGGCGATGCTGACGGGCGCCCGGACCAGGCTGTTGACGAGCGTCGACTTGCCCGCGCCGGTGGACCCGCCCGCGACGGCGAGCAGCGGCGCGTCGAGCCGGGCCAGCCGCGGGATCAGGTAGTCGTCGAGCTGGGCGGCGGTCGCCTTCGCGAGCGCGCCGGACGTGTCGGCCCCGGGCAGGGCGAGCGGGAACCGGATCGCGGCCAGCGCGTCGCGCAGACCGCCCAACGTGGTGCCGATGACCGCCATACCCGTGATTCTTCCCCCTCGGCGGCCCCGTTATGCCGGTCGGAGCCAGATCGCCCCGAGCGGCGGCACGTTGAGCGCTGCCGAGGCCGGGAAACCGTGCCACGGCTTGTTGTCGGCCCGCACCTCACCGAGGTTGCCGACGCCCGACCCGCCGTAGTGCTCGGCGTCGGTGTTGAGCACCTCGGTCCAGGCACCGCCGCGCGGCAGCCCGATCCGGTAGTCGGCGTAGGGGCCGCCGGAGAAGTTGGCGACGCAGACGAGCGGCGAGCCGTCGGTGGCGATCCGGATGAAGGAGATGACGTTGTTGTGGACGTCGTCGTAGGCGATCCAGCGGAAACCGTTGGGGCTGGTGTCCTGCGACCAGAGGGCGGGTGTCGCCCGGTAGACGCCGTTGAGGTCGCGG
Source organism: Allocatelliglobosispora scoriae (assembly GCF_014204945.1). NCBI lineage: Bacteria > Bacillati > Actinomycetota > Actinomycetes > Micromonosporales > Micromonosporaceae > Allocatelliglobosispora > Allocatelliglobosispora scoriae. The sequence goes on along the minus strand of NZ_JACHMN010000002.1, from coordinate 1,428,301 downwards.
ACGAGCCGCTGCACCCCGGCCCGGTCGGGGTCGTCGAGCAGCGTCCAGTCGAGGCCGCGCTGCTCGCTCCACTCCTGCTCGTCGCCGAGTTCGCAGCCCATGAAGAGCAGCTGCTTGCCGGGGTGGGCCCACATCAGGGCGAGCAGCGCCCGGACGCCCGCGAGCCGCTGCCAGGTGTCGCCGGGCATCTTGCCGACGAGCGAGCCCTTGCCGTGCACCACCTCGTCGTGGCTGATCGGAAGCACGAAATTCTCGTCCCAGGCGTAGACGAGGGAGAAGGTGAGGTCGTTGTGGTGGTACTGCCGGTAGATCGGCTCCCGGGCCAGGTAGTCCAGGGTGTCGTGCATCCAGCCCATGTTCCACTTCAGGCCGAAGCCGAGGCCCCCCGCGTGGGTGGGCCTGGTGACACCCGGCCAGGCCGTCGACTCCTCGGCGATCGTGGCGATGCCGGGGTGCAGGCGGTAGACGGTCGCGTTCATCTCCTGCAGCAGCGCCACGGCCTCCAGGTTCTCCCGGCCGCCGTGCACGTTGGGCAGCCAGTCGCCGCCCTCGCGGGAGTAGTCCAGGTAGATCATCGAGGCGACGGCGTCGACGCGCAGCCCGTCGACGTGGAACTCCTCGCACCAGTAGAGCGCGTTGGCGACGAGGAAGTTGCGCACCTCGGGACGGCCGTAATCGAAGATGTAGGTGCCCCAGTCGGGGTGCTCGCCGCGCCGGGGGTCCGGGTGCTCGTAGAGCGGGGTCCCGTCGAAGCGGGCCAGCGCCCACTCGTCCTTGGGGAAATGCGCGGGCACCCAGTCCAGGATGACGCCGATGCCCGCCTGGTGCAGCGTGTCGACGAGGTGCCGGAAGTCGTCCGGGTCGCCGAAGCGCGACGTGGGGGCGTAGTAGCCGGTGACCTGATAGCCCCAGGACGGCGAGTAGGGGTGCTGCATCACCGGCATGAACTCCACGTGCGTGAAGCCCATCTCCACGACATAGGCCGTGAGCTGCTCGGCGAGCTCGCGATAGCCCAGCCCCGGCCGCCACGAGCCCAGGTGCACCTCGTAGGTGCTCATCGGCAGCTCGTGCGGCTGTGCCGTGGCGCGACGGGCGAGCCAGGCACCGTCACCCCACCGGTACGCCGAGGTGAAGATCACCGATGCCGTGGCGGGTGGCACCTCGCTGTGCCGGGCGAGCGGGTCGGCCTTGTCGCGCCACACGCCGTCGCGCCCGAGCACCCGGAACTTGTAGCGCTGCCCCGCCACCGCGTCGGGCACGAGGAGCTCCCAGACGCCGCTGGCGCCCAGCGATCGCATCGGCCAGCCGGCGTCGGGTGCCCAGCCGGTGAAGTCGCCCACGACGCGGACGCCCCGGGCGTTGGGCGCCCAGACGGCGAAGGCGACCCCGCCCTTGACGGGCTTGGCGCCGAGCGCGGTCCAGAGCCGCTCGTGCCGCCCTTCGCCGATGAGGTGCAGGTCCAGCTCGCCGAGGGTCGGCGGATGCCGGTAGGGATCGTCGGTGGACGCCCCGTCGGCCTCGATCCGGTAACCCGTGACCCCGGCGATCGGCACCAGCACCTCGAAGACCCCGTCGGCGTGGACCCGGGTCATCGGGTAACGCTTGCCCTTGACCTCGACGGACACCTGCGCCGCGCCCCGGCGCAGCGCCCGGATCACCGTGCCGTCGCCCTGCGGGTGCGCGCCCAGCACCGCGTGCGGGTCGTGCACGTCTCCGGCGATCAGGCGGTCCATGGTCCTATCCTCCAGGTCACCGGGGTGGCTGCGGGCCGACTTGTCCGCCACGGACCGCGCGGGCTCGGCCACGGGTGCCGGCGCGGTCGGCGGCGCCGCGGGTCCGACCGGGAGCGTCGGGTCGACCGCGGGCGTGGGCTCGACCGCGGGCGTCGGCTCGACCGCGGGCGTGGGCTTGGCGACGGACATGCGCTCAGCCACGGGGACGCACGAGGAAGACGTGGGCGGGCTCGAGGAAGGGGTCCAGGCGCACGGCGTTGCGCTGGCCCCAGTCGAAGGTGACCTCGGCGAGCTGGTCGGTGGCGATGAACCGGTCGTGCCAGTCCAGGCCGAGCGCGGGCATGTCGAGCGTCGTGTTGGCCCACTGGACGTTGCGCGAGTCCATCGAGCACACGACGAGGACCGTGTTGCCGGTCTCCGGATCGCGTTTGGACCAGCAGAGGACCTGGTCGTTGTCGACCTCGTGGAAGCGCAGGTTGCGCAGCCAGTGCAGGGCCGGATTGGCTCGCCGCACCTCGTTGAGCCGGGTGATGTAGCCCGCGAGCGACCGCCCGGCCGCCTCGGCGCCGGCCCAGTCGCGGGGGCGGAGCTGGAACTTCTCGCTGTCGATGAACTCCTCGGCGCCGGGGCGCGCCACGTGCTCGAAGAGCTCGTACCCCGCGTACATCCCCCAGGCGGGGGAGAGCAGGCTCGCCAGCACCGCCCGGATCTTGAACATCGGCGGGCCGCCGTGCTGCAGGTTCTCCGGCAGGATGTCCGGCGTGGTCGGCCAGAAGTTGGGCCGCATGTGGTCGGCGGCCGCGATCAGCTCCTCGCAGTAATCGCGCAGCTCCCGGGGCGTGGTGCGCCAGGTGAAGTAGGTGTAGGACTGGGTGAACCCGATCCGGCCCAGGCCGTGCATCATCGCCGGCCGGGCGAACGCCTCGGCGAGGAAGAGCACGTCCGGGTCGACCGCCTTGACCTCCCAGATCAGCCGGTGCCAGAAGTGCATCGGCTTGGTGTGCGGGTTGTCGACGCGGAAGATCTTCACGCCCTCGCTCACCCAGTGCAGCACGACGCGCAGGATCTCGGCGGTGATCCCCTCGGGGTCGTTGTCGAAGTTGAGGGGGTAGATGTCCTGGTATTTCTTCGGCGGGTTCTCGGCGTAGGCGATGGTCCCGTCGGGCCGGGTCGTGAACCACTCCGGGTGCTCGGCGACCCACGGGTGGTCCGGCGCACACTGCAGCGCGAGGTCCATCGCGATCTCCAGGCCCAGCCCGTCGGCCGCCTTGACGAACGCTCGGAAGTCGGACGGCGTACCCAGCTGGGGGTGGATCGCGTCGTGGCCGCCGGCGGCCGACCCGATCGCCCACGGCGAGCCGACGTCGTCGGGACCCGCGATGAGGGTGTTGTTGGGGCCCTTGCGGTTGAGCGTGCCGATCGGGTGGATCGGCGGCATGTAGAGCACGTCGAAGCCCATCGCCGCCACCGCGGGCAGCCGCTCGGTCGCGGTCGCGAAGGTCCCGTGGCGCGCTTTCGCGACCGCCTTGCGCTTCCCCCCGAAGATCGACCCCGAGGAGGGTACGGGCACCACGGCGCCCTCGGACCGCGGGAAGAACTCGTACCACGCCGAGAACAGCGCCTCGACGCGATCGCACCAGATCGGGTGCGCCTGCCCGACCGTGACGAACTCGCGGACCGGGTGCTCCCAGAGCAGCTCCGCCAGGTGCATCGCGAGCGTGACCCGCCCGATCAGTGGCAGCGACGTGTCGAGCAGCGCCTTCCCGGCCGCGACAACCTCGGGCACCGACTCGGCGGGCACGGTCGCCTCGGCCGCCTTCATGATGAGCGCGCCCTCGGCGAGGTCGTTGGCGAGGTCGCCCGGCCCCTGACCGGCGTCGAGCTTCTTGCTCACCGCGTCACGCCAGGTCAGATAGGGATCGGCGAAGACCTCGACGGTGAAGCTCCACGCGCCGACCGCGTCGGGCCGGATCGTCGTGTGCCAGCGGTCGGTGCCCGGCGCACCGGGGACCATCCGGGTGAACGGCCGCGCCACCCCGTCGGGGCCGTGCCAGGCGACGTTGCAGCCGATGGCGTCGTGGCCCTCCCGATAGGTCGTCACCCCGACCGGCACCCACTCGCCGACGACGGCCTTGGCGGGCAGCGTGCCGCCCGCGACGGACGGGGTCACGTCCTCGATGGGGAGGCGACCGAGCGCCGGGGGCAAGCTATTCACGTTTCAACCCTATTGCAGCGGCGGCACTCGCGGAACGCGAGTGCCGCATCGTGATCACATGACGCTGCGCACAGACCGGTAGATCTGCATCGTCTGCTCGGTGATCGCGGTCCAGGAGAAGTGCTCGATCGCCCGGCGGCGACCGGCCCGGCCCAGCTCGGCGGCGCGCTGCGGATCGGTGACGAGCTCGGTGATCGCGGCGGCGAGGTCGGCGACGAAACGTTCGGGGTCCAGCGGGGTGCCGTCGGCCGCCTGCTCGGTCGAGATCAGCAGCCCGGTCTCGCCGTCGGCGACGACCTCGGGGATGCCGCCGGTGGCGGTGGCGACGACGGCGGTCTCGCACGCCATCGCCTCCAGGTTGACGATCCCCATCGGCTCGTAGATCGACGGGCAGACGAAGACGGTGGCGTGGGTGAGGACCTGGATCGCCTCGTGCTTGGGGAGCATCTCCTGGATCCAGACCACGTTGCCCCGGGTGGCGTGCAGCTCCTCGGCGAGCGCCTGCACCTCCGCGCCGATCTCCGGCGTGTCCGGGGCACCCGCGAGCAGCACGAGCTGCACGTCGGCCGGGAGCGACCTCGCCGCCCGCAACAGGTAGGGCAGGCCCTTCTGCCGGGTGATCCGGCCCAGGAACAGGACGGTCGGCGCATCCGGGTCGATTCCCCGCCGGCGCAGGACATCGGTGTTCGGGTCCGGTGCGTACTGCGTGGTGTCGATGCCGTTGTGGACCACGTGCACCCGCGCCGGATCGACCGAGGGGTAGGCGGTGAGGACGTCGCGGCGCATCCCGGCGGAGACGGCGATGACGGCGTCGGCCGACTCGATCGCCGTACGCTCGCACCACGACGAGAGGGCGTAGCCGCCGCCGAGCTGCTCCGCCTTCCACGGGCGCAGGGGTTCCAGGCTGTGCGTGGTGACCACGTGCGGCACGCCGTGCAGGAGTTTCGCGACATGGCCGGCGAGGTTCGCGTACCAGGTGTGGGTGTGCACCACGTCGGACCCGGCGCAGCCGGCCGCCATCGCCAGGTCCACTCCCATCGTGCGCAGCGCCGCGTTGGCCCCGGTGAGGTCGGCCGGCTCCGCGTAGGCGGTCACGCCGGGCTCGGTCCGGGGCGCGCCGAAGCAGTGCACTCGCACATCGGCGTGGTAGCGCAGCTCACGGGCGAGGTACTCCACGTGCACCCCGGCGCCGCCGTAGACCTCCGGCGGGTATTCGCGGGTGAGCAGATCGACGCGGAGAGCGGAAGACGCGGTGGATGAAGAGTCGGTCACAGCCGCAGAGTAGTGGCAATGGAACGGTAACGCTGGCGCACGGGCGCGAGAGTGGTTACCGTCTTGACCATGGCTGCTCCCAAGGTCTTCGCCATCGTCCTGGCCGGTGGCGAGGGCAAGCGGCTCATGCCCCTCACGGCGGACCGCGCGAAGCCGGCTGTCCCCTTCGGCGGGATCTACCGGATCATCGACTTCGTCCTGTCCAACCTGGCCAACGCGAGCTATCTCAAGATCGTCGTGCTGACGCAGTACAAGTCGCACTCGCTCGACCGGCACGTGACGAAGACCTGGCGGATGTCGACGCTGCTCGGCAATTACGTCACCCCCGTCCCGGCGCAGCAGCGGCTCGGACCCCGGTGGTTCGCCGGCTCCGCCGACGCGATCTACCAGAGCATGAACCTCGTCAACGACGAGCGCCCCGACTACATCCTCGTCTTCGGCGCCGACCACATCTACCGCATGGATCCGGCGCAGATGGTCGCCGAGCACATCGAGTCCGGCGCTTCGGTCACGGTCGCCGCGATCCGCCAGCCGCTGGCCCTCGCCGACCAGTTCGGCATCATCGACGTCGACACCGACGGCAAGAAGATCAAGCGGTTCCGGGAGAAGCCGACCGACGCGGTCGGCCTGGTCGACTCGCCGGACGAGGTCTACGCCTCGATGGGCAACTACGTCTTCACCGCCGACGCGCTGCGCGAGGCGGTCGTCACCGACGCCCTCGACCCGACGAGCCGCCACGACATGGGCGGCAACATCATTCCGGCGCTCGTCGCCAAGGGCGAGGCGAACGTCTACGACTTCCGCGACAACGTGGTGCCGGGCAGCACCGACCGCGACCGCGGCTACTGGCGCGACGTGGGAAGCCTCGACTCCTATTACGACGCGCAGATGGACCTGATCTCGCTGCTGCCGGTCTTCAACCTCTACAACTTCCAGTGGCCGATCTTCACCGACCACCCGCCGTGGCCGCCCGCGAAGTTCGTCCACGACGGCCCCGACCGGGCCGGCCGCGCCGTCACCTCGATGATCTCGGCGGGCGCCGTCATCTCCGGCGGCCTGGTGGAGAACTCGATCGTCTCGCCCAACGTCTTCGTGCACTCCTGGGCGCACGTGCACGGCTCGGTCCTGATGGAGGGCGTCGACATCGGCCGCCACGCGGTCGTCCGCAACGCCATCATCGACAAAAATGTGCGCATCCCCGAGGGGGCCCAGATCGGTGTCGACCTGGACCGCGATCGGGAGCGCTTCACCGTCACCGAGAGCGGCATCGTCGTCATCGGCAAAAACCAGATAGTCAAGGACTAGCCGTCGGCGAGCTGCCTCTCGGTGGCTCGCCGGTTGATCTCCAGCGCCTCCTGGAGCTGGTCCTCCAGGATCACGATCCGGCAGGCCGCTTCCACGGGCGTACCCTGGTCGGCGATCTCGCGGACCCGCGCGGCGAGGCGCAGCTGATAGCGGGAGTAGCGGCGGTGCCCGCCGTCGGAGCGCAGCGGGTCGAACAGGCGCGCCTGCTCCAGTGAGCGGAGGAACGCGGGGGTCGCGCCGATCATCTCCGCTGCCCGCCCCATCGTGTAGGCGGGGTAGTCGTCGTCGTCGAACTTATCGGCCGAAGCCTTCTCGGCAGAGGTCATGCACACCTTTCCTTGAATGGGTCGTGAACGCGGGTGAGGGTCCCGGTGCGTGTGCACCGGGACCCTAGGAGAGCTCGAGTTAATACCATCGCTGGATCAGTTACACCAGCTCATCGCGTCCTGAACCCGCCTGACTAGCGCGGGCCTTAAGGAAACCGTGGATACGACCGGGGACCACCTTCTTTCGCTCGGGGTCTGCGGTTCCGCCGACACACTTCGTCGGACGGGATCCGATGGCACCTTCTCCTCTCTCAACTACCTCTTGGTCACTGCTCAACTGAAGTGCTGGGACCTGGAACCTCGTCCCCTTGGCCTGCTGCGTCTCCGCGGAGCCACGATCACTTGCCCGGCTCAGGGATGCTCGACTTGTCACAGGCGGTCGTGCTGTGGTGCCGGGGCGTCGGACATCTGCCCCCTTGGCTTGCGGCGTCTCCGCGGAGCCCGTTCAACTTCGTGGCTCAGGGATACCCGACTTACAACAAGCGGTCGTGCCGGGACCTGGAATTTCGTCCCCTTGGCCTGCTGCGTCTCCGCGGAGCCACGATCACTTACCCGGCTCAGGGACACTCGGCTTATCACAGGCGGTGGTGCTTCTTGCTCCCTACGTCGTGCGCCAGTTCGTCTGTCGCACTCGATAGATCTTCTCTCTCAACTCCTCAAACTTTACACACACCCCCGGGGAATGTCTACTACCGCCCCTACAGATTTTCGCGCTCGGCGAGTCGCGCGTTTCTGACCCGGCCCGCACGCTCGCTCCTTGATCGCGTTGTTTCCGGGAAACAGCCCCCTCGCGGACCGGCCGAGGGAGCTGTTTCCCGGAAACAACGCGATCACCGGCTCGCGGCTGGTGAAATCAGAGGGGAGGGGTGGTGTGCGGGGTGGCCGAAGCGTTTGAGGTGCTCATCGAGGTCGCCAAGTTTGCGCCGGTGAAGCTGAAGGTCACCGACACCTGCCCGACCTGCCCGGGCGGCTGGCGGGACCGGCCGGGCTGGGACTTCCACGTCGACAAGAAGGCCGTCGACTTCGCGCTGGCGCAGAACGCCGCCGGGCAGAAGGCGATGCGGGACTTCGCCCGCTGGATGCACCAGTACAGCGGCTACCTGCTGGAGCTGATCCACACCACGCCCTTCAGCGACGACAACGGCTTCTACGTCAAGAACGGCAAGAAGGTCAGCGAGTCCTTCTACGGCCCGGCGACGAGTGCCGCGCACATGAACCACGTGCACGTCGCGGCCAACCTCGACGACGCGCAGCGGCTCCTCGTCAAGCTCCAGGCCTCGGGCGCGAAGGCGGCGACGGGCAAGGAGTCCGCGAGCAAGGCGAAGAAGGCCACCACCTCGGTGAAGAAGGCGACGGCGAAGAAGCCGAAGGCGGGGCTGGCGAGCAGCTACACGATCCAGCCGGGGGACACGCTGAGTGCGGTGGCCGGCCGTTTCGGCGTGACCGTCGACGGCATCCTCAAGCTCAATCCGAAGATCACCGATCCCGACCTGATCAACGCGGGAGACGTGCTGAAGATGATGTAGCTCGATGAAGCTTTCCGCCTGATGTTAAACGTGAAGTGAAAACTATTGACATAGGTGGGGTGCCGGGTGACTGTGGGGGTCACGTCTGAGGAACGGAGACCCCCCGATGAGACGAAGAGTCTCGGTCCGGCTCCTGGCCGTCGTCGCCGCCACCGCGATCGCCGCCAGCGCACCCATCCCCGCATCCGCCGAGCCCGAGGCGACCGGCCGCCAGGGCGACTACGCCGCCGCGGCAACCGAATTCGGCGTGCCGGAGAGCATCCTGCTCGGTGTGTCCTATCTGGAGTCCCGCTGGGACGTCAACGGCGGCGCACCCAGCACCAGCGGCGGGTACGGCCCGATGCACCTGACCGACGCCGCCTACGTGTCGAGCCTTCCCGGCGGGCACCACGACGATGCCGACGAGGATCCGCGCGGCGACGACAGCCGGCCGTTCGAGGTGGTGCCGGTGCAGACCGCTCCGGCGCCGGACCCGGCCTCGATGCGGACGCTCACCGCCGCCGCCGAGCTGATCGGGGTCAGCGAGGCGAGCCTGCGCGAGGACCCCGCGGTCAACATCCGCGGCGGTGCGGCGCTGCTGGCGGCGTACCAGTCGGGGGTGCAGGGGCCGACCGGGGCCGCGAGTGACCCGGCGGCCTGGTTCGGCGCGGTGGCGAAGTACAGCGGGGCCGACAACGCGGACGCGGCGGCGGCCTTCGCCGACGAGGTCTACGCGACGATCGCCGCCGGTGCTGCCCGGACCACCGACGACGGCGAGGCGGTGACCCTGCCGGCCCGTGCGGTGCACCCGATCCGCGACTGGCTCGACCGGCTGGGCCTGCGCAAACTCGCCCGCCCGGACGGCCTGGAGTGCCCGGTCGAGCTCTCCTGCGAGTGGATCCCGGCGCCCTATCAGAGCCTCGGCGCCAACCCGACCGCCTACGGCAACCACGACACGGGCAACCGGCCGCAGCAGCAGAAGATCGAGTACATCGTGATCCACTCGACCGAGGGCAGCTACAACGGCACGATCAACATGGTGCAGGACCCGACCTACGTGTCGTGGAACTACACCCTGCGCTCGGTCGACGGGCACATCGCCCAGCACGTCAAGGCGAAGGACGTCGCCTGGCACGCGGGCAACTGGTATGTGAACGCCAAGGCGATCGGCCTGGAGCACGAGGGGTACGCCGCACGCCAGGGCGCCTGGTTCACCGAGGCGATGTACCGCAGCTCCGCCAAGCTCGTCCGCTATCTGGCGCTGCGCCTGGGCATCCCGCTGGACCGGCAGCACATCATCGGCCACGACAACGTCAACGGCACCACCCCGGCCGGCGTGCAGGGCATGCACTGGGACCCGGGCCCCTACTGGGACTGGTCGCACTACTTCGACCTGCTCGGGCGGCCCTTCCGTGGCGTCGGCACCCCGCACGCCGGGCTCGTCACGATCAACCCGGACTACGAGAGCAACCAGCCCGCGTTCTACGGCTGCGTCAGCGGCACGACCCCGTGCGTCCTGCACGGCTCGTCGTCGGTGATCCTGCACACCGCACCGGATGCTGCCTCGCCGCTGCTGGCCGACAAGGGCCGCAACCCGACCAGGCCGGCCTCGACGATGCTCATCTCCGACCACGGTGCCCGGGCCTCGACGGGCCAGCAGTACGCGGTCGCCGAGATCCAGGGCGACTGGACCGCGATCTGGTACCTCGGCCAGAAGGGCTGGTTCTACAACCCGCCGTCCGCGCCGAGCGCACTGTGGTCACTGGGCTTCATCGCCACCCCGAAGGCGGGCAGGGCGACGGTTCCGGTCTACGGCCGGGCCTATCCCGAGGCGGCGGCCTACCCGACCGGCGTACCGGTGCAGGCGCTCGCCCCGCTCACGCAGTACACGTTCGCGGCGGGGGAGAAGTACAGCGTGGGCCTGTTCGCGCCCTCGGAGTACTACCGCTCCTCCACCTTCGCGGGCACGTCGCCCGGTGACTGGACCGTCATCAGCGGCACCACGAAGTACGCCCAGATCCAGTTCGGCCACCGGATCGCCTACGTCAACCTCGCCGACGTCGACATCCGCCTGTCCCTGCGCTGACCCCCGTCACGGTTTGCAGCAAAGCGTGGCCATCGCGCGAAGCGAGGCCACGCTTTGCTGCGAACCGTGGCTCACAGGGTCACGCCGAGCACCGCCGCCAGCTGCGGGATCGTCGTCTCCGGGCCCCTGTGCTCGATCACGGCCATTCCCAGGTCCCGGGCGGGCACCAGGTTGGCGGCGAGGTCGTCGACGAAGACGCAGCGCTCCGCCGGGACCCCGGCGGCGGCGAGGCCCAGTTCGTAGATCGCCCGGCTCGGCTTGCGTACCCCGACCGCGCCGGAGATCACCGTCGCGTCGAAGAGCTCGTCGAGCTCCGTGTAGCCCTCGGCACCCCACGAATTCGAGACGAGCACCGTGCGAATGCCCTGCTCCCGGGCTCGCCGCACCGCATCGCGCATCGCGGTGTCGGCCCGCACCCCGGCGAAGAGCCGCGCGATCAGCCGCTCCGGCGCCACCCCGAGCAGGTCGGCGAAGTCCCGCTCGAAGTCGCCGGTCGCGATCGTTCCGCGTTCCAGCCCGACGAGCAGCTCGCGGCCGCGCGGCTCGGTCCGGAAGACCGTCGCGACGTGGTCGGGGGGCAGCCCGTGCCCCGCGCTGAAGGCCGCGAACGAGACGAAGACATCAGTCGTGAGTACGCCGCCATAGTCGATCAGCAGCGCTCGCTTCCCTGCCGCTGTCACCCGCCCGGCCTCAGCTCAGCGACGAGCGGATCAGCGCACCGCCGTCGATCGCGATCGTCTGCCCGGTCATCCACGACGACGTGTCCCCGGCGAGGAAGACCGCCGCGTGCGCGATGTCGACGGGCTCGCCGATCCGCCCCAGCGGCGTGTGCTCGTTGAGGAACTCCTCGTTGTTCTCCCACAGCCCGCGGGCGAGCTGCGTCCGCACGATCCCCGGCGCGATGCCGTTGACCCGCACCTTCGGCGCCAGCTCCGCCGCGAACCCCCGGGTCAGGTGGATGACGGCCGCCTTGGTCGCGTTGTAGTAGCCGATCCCCGGCTCGCTGCTGAGCCCGCCGATCGAGGCGATGTTGATGATCGAACCGCCGTTGCGCTCCATCGACGCGCGCCAGACGGTCTGCGTCCACAGCACGATGGAGAACTGGTTGACCTGCACCGTCTTCTCGGCCCGGGCCACATCGAGGTCGACCATCGGCCCGAAGTAGGGGTTGGTGCCGGCGTTGTTGACGAGCACGTCGACCGCACCGAACTCGGCGACCGCCGCCTCGACGCAGGCGTGGGCCTGCTCGGGCTCGCCGACGTGTGCCGCCTTCGCGAGCACCCCGACCTGTGGGTATGCCGCCCGGATCGAGGCCGCGACCTCGTCGAGCGCGTCCTGCTTGCGCGAGCTGAGCACGACGTTGCAGCCCTCGGCGGCGAGCGCCTCGGCGATAGCCCGGCCGATGCCTCGGGAGGCCCCGGTGATCAATGCGGTCTTGCCGGTGAGTCCGGTCTGCATGTGGCTTCTCTCCTGGGATCGGGCGGCTGGTCGTTGACGGCCGACGCTTGCTGAGCCTATGTTTCGTAGGTTACCGACCGTTCGGTATGTGCATATGGAAGGTAGAGCATCATGCGGGTCAGCGGAAGGGTTGTCGCGATCACCGGCGCCACCGGTGGGATCGGTGCGGCCCTGGCCAGGCGCTTCGCGGCCGAGGGTGCGGCGGCGATCGGTGTGAGCGATCTGACCGATCCGGAGCCGCTCGCGGTGGAGCTGCGGGCGCTCGGCGTGCGCTCGATCGGGGTCCGGACGGACGTCGCCGACGAGGCGTCGGTCCGCGAGTTCGTCGAGCGGACCGAGGCCGAGCTGGGCCCGATCGACCTCTTCTGCGCCAACGCGGGCATCGCGACCGGGCTGGGCCTTCTCGACGCCGCCGACGCCGACTGGGAGCGGGCGTGGCGGGTCAACACGATGGCCCACATCTACTCCACCCGCGCCGTGCTGCCCGGGATGCTGGAGCGCGGCAGCGGCTACCTGCTGCACACCGCCTCGGCGGCCGGGCTGCTCACGGCGCTCGGCGATGCTCCCTACTCGGTGAGCAAGCACGCCGCCGTCGCCTTCGCCGAGTGGCTCGCGATCATGTACGGCGACCGCGGCATCACCGTCAGCGCCCTGTGCCCGCAGGGCGTCAACACCCCGCTGCTGATGGACGGCGTCCGGGCCGGCTCGACGGCGGCCCGATCGGTCGCCGCGGCCGGGTCGATCATCGAGCCCGAGCAGGTCGCCGACGCGGTGATCGCTGGCCTCGACGAGGAGCGCTTCCTGATCCTGCCCCATCCCGAGGTGGCGGAGTTCCTGGTCCACAAGGCGTCCGACCCTGATCGCTGGGTCCGTGGCGTCCGGCGACTGCGCGACGTAGGCTGAAACCGACTGGTCGGTATGACTGTGAGAGGATCTTCATGAGCCACTACCGGAGCAACGTGCGCGACCTGCGCTTCAACCTCTTCGAGGTGCTCGGCACGGGCGGCCTGCTCGGCAGGGGCCGCTTCGCCGACCTCGATCCGGAGACCGCGGCGACGATGCTCGACGAGGTCGACCGGCTCTCCACCGGCCCGATCGCCGCCTCCTATGTGGACTCCGACCGCAACCCGCCGGTCTTCGACCCCGCGACGAGCTCGGTGACGATGCCCGAATCGTTCCAGCGGTCCTACCGCGCCTACATGGACGCCGAGTGGTGGCGCCTCGACGTGCCCGTCGAGGCCGGCGGCACCGCCGCACCCCGCGCGCTCTGGTGGGCGCTGAGCGAGCTGATCCAGGGCGCCAACGCACCGGTCTACATGTTCGGCGGCGGCCCCGGCTTCGGCGGCCTGCTGCACCGCATCGGCACCCCCGAGCAGCAGCGCATCGCCGAGATCATCATCGAGCGGGGCTGGGGCGGCAGCATGGCGCTGACCGAGCCCGACGCCGGTTCCGATGTCGGGGCGGGCACGACGAAGGCGGTCCAGCAGCCCGACGGCTCCTGGCACCTCACCGGCGTCAAGCGCTTCATCACCTCGGCCGAGCACGACCTCAGCGACAACATCGTGCACTTCGTGCTGGCCCGCCCCGAGGGTGCCGGCCCGGGGACGAAGGGCCTGTCGATGTTCATCGTGCCCAAGTTCCGCTTCGACCCGGTCACCGGCGAGCTCGGCGAGCGCAACGGCGTCTACGTCACCAACGTCGAGAAGAAGATGGGGCTCAAGGTCTCCACCACCTGCGAGCTGCGCTTCGGCGAGCAGCAGCCGGCCGTGGCCTGGCTCGCGGGCGAGGTGCACGACGGCATCGCCCAGATGTTCAAGGTGATCGAGTTCGCCCGGATGCAGGTCGGCGTCAAGGCGATCGCGACGATGTCGACGGGCTACCTCAACGCGCTGGACTACGCCCGCAGCCGGGTCCAGGGCCCGGACCTGACCCGTGCCGCCGACAAGACCGCACCCCGGGTGACGATCGACAACCACCCCGACGTTCGCCGGATGCTGATGCTGCAGAAGGCGTACGCGGAGGGGATGCGCGCGGTCTACCTCTACACCGCCGACTGGCTCGACCAGGGCGGCGAGCTCTCGACCAACGTCAACGACCTGCTGCTCCCGATCGTCAAGGGCGTCGGCTCCGAGCGGGCCTGGGAGATGCTGACGCTGTCGTTGCAGACGCTCGGCGGCTCCGGCTTCCTGCAGGACTACCCGATGGAGCAGTATCTCCGCGATGTCAAGATCGACACTCTCTACGAGGGTACGACGAGCATCCAGGGCCTCGACTTCTTCTTCCGCAAGATCGTGCGGGACCGCCGGGTCGCCTTCGACGCCGTCGCCGCCGAGATCGAGGCGTTCCTCGCCACGGTCGACGGCGACCTCAAGGCGGAGGCCGGTGCCGTCCGCGAGGCGCTCGCCGATGTCACGTCCATGATGGAGACGATGCTGGGCTGGCAGTCCGCCGCCCGCGACCACGTCGACGAGGTCTACAAGGTCGGGCAGAACACCACCCGGCTGCTGTTGAGCGTCGGTGACCTGCTCATCGGCTACCTGCTCACCCGGCAGGCCGCCGTCGCCCGGGCCGCGCTCGCGGCGGGCAGCACCGAGACCGACTTCTACACCGGCAAGCTCGCGGTCGCCCGCTTCTTCACCGCCACCGTCCTGCCCGAGCTCGCCGCCCGCCGGGCCGTCCTGGAGCGCACCGACAACGCGCTGATGGAGATCGGCACGGAGGCCTTCTGATGGACGATGTCCGGACGCGGGTGCTCACCGCGGCCACGGAGCTCTTCGCCGAGCTGGGCTACGACGCCACCTCGGTGCAGCAGGTGGTGAACCGGGCCGGGGTCACGAAGGGCGCGCTCTACCACTACTTCTCCTCCAAGGAGGAGCTGCTCTTCGAGATCTACGGCTCGGTCATCGCCGAGCAGCTCGCCGGGCTCGACCGGGTGCTCGCCCAGGAGATGGCGCCCGTACCGACCCTGCGCGCGATCATCGCCGACGTGGTGGAGACGACGGCCGAGCACTCGCTCGCGACCGCCGTCTTCACCCGCGAGCGCACCAAGCTCAACCTGGAGCACTGGCACGCGCTCCAGGCCCAGTGGCGCCGCTACCAGGACACCGTGCGCGGGGTGATCCGCGACGCGCAGGCGAGCGGCGACTTCGCCGCCGTCGCCTCGCCCGAGGTGATCTCCTGGATGATCTTCGGCGTCACCAGCACCATGCCCACGTGGTACCGGCCGGACGGTCCGAAGAAGGCCGCCGAGATCGCGGATGAGATCTGCGCCGTCGTCTTCGCCGCCCTGGCCCCGTCCACATCGGACTCTCTCACCTCGGACAGGAAGAATTAGCATGGGTTTCACCACCGCCGACGAGCTGAAGGCAGCCGCGGGCACCTCGCTCGGGCACAGCGACTGGTTCACCATCGACCAGGAGCGGATCGACCGGTTCGCCGAGGCGACCGCCGATCTGCAGTGGATCCACACCGACCCGGTCAAGGCCGCCGCCGGTCCCTTCGGCACCACGGTCGCCCACGGCTACCTGACGCTCTCGCTGCTGCCGAAGCTCGCCTCGCCGTTGGTCGCGGTCGCGAGTGCCCGGATGGCGGTCAACTACGGCCTCAACAAGGTGCGCTTCCCCGCGCCGGTGCCGGTCGGCTCCCGCGTCCGGGCCGCCGTCGAGGTGGTCACCGTCGACGAGGTCGAGGGCGGCCTGCAGGTCGTCTCCCGGGTCACCGTCGAACGCGAGGGCGGCGACAAGCCGGTCTGCGTCGCCGAGACCGTGTCCCGCTACTACTTCTGACCCGACGACGAGAAGAGACCTGGAGTGACGATGAAGGCATGGCAGCTCCACGAGCACGGTGAGCCCGCCGAGGTGCTGAAGCTGGTCGACGTCCCGACTCCGGAGCCGGGTCCCGGACAGGTGCTGGTCAGGGTACGCGCCGCGGCGCTCAACTTCCCCGACGTGCTGCTGTGCCGGGGGCAGTACCAGGTCCGGCCGCCGCTGCCCTTCACTCCCGGTGTCGAGCTGTGCGGTGAGGTCGTCTCGGGCGACGGGATCGATGTCGGCACCCGCGTCATCGGGACACCGGCGCTGCCGCACGGCGCGCTCGCGGAATATGCCCTGATGTCCGTGGCCGACGCGTTCAGCGCACCGGACTCGCTCGACGACGCGGCTGCGGCGAGCCTGCACATCGCGTACCAGACGGGGTGGTTCGGATTGCATCGGCGCGCGAAGCTGCAGCCGGGCGAGACGCTGCTGGTCCACGCGGCTGCGGGCGGGGTCGGCAGCGCGGCGGTGCAGCTCGGCCGCGCGGCCGGGGCCAGGGTGATCGCGGTCGTCGGCGGCGAGGAGAAGGCGCAGGTCGCGGCCGGTCTCGGCGCGGACCTGGTGATCGACCGCCATGCGCGCGACTTCATCGCCGAGGTGAAGGAGTTCACCGGCGGCACGGGTGTCGACGTGGTCTACGACCCGGTCGGCGGGGACGCCTACACCGGTTCGGCGCGCTGCATCGCCTTCGAGGGGCGCATCGTCGTCGTCGGCTTCGCCGGTGGCACCGTGCCGACGCCCGGCCTCAACCACGCGCTGGTGAAGAACTACTCCATCCTCGGCCTGCACTGGGGCCTCTACAAGCAGCACGACCTCGGCCTGCTGACGACGGCGCACGAGGAGCTGGTCCGCCTCGCCGACGCCGCACAGATCACGCCGCTGGTCGGCGGCACGATGCCGCTCGACGAGGCCCCGGCGGGTCTGACCCGCCTCGGTGCCGGTCAGAGCGTCGGCCGCCTGGTGGTCGTTGCGTGACCGCCGTCGGCATGGACACCGCGCGGCTCGCCGACTACCTGGAGCGGGCGTGCCCGGGCCTGGTCAGTGGCCCGCTCGACGCCGAGCTGATCCAGGGTGGACGGTCCAACCTCACCTACACGGTGACCGACACCACAACCACCTGGGTGGTACGCCGACCGCCGCTCGGCCACGTGCTCACCACGGCACACGACATGGCCCGCGAGTTCCGGGTGCTGTCGGCGCTGGCCGCCACCGCCGTGCCGGTCCCGGCGACGATCGCCCTGTGCCAGGACGACGAGGTGCTCGGCGCCCCGTTCTATGTGATGGAGCGCGTCGAGGGCACCGTCTTCCGCACGGCCGCCCAGGCCGCCCCGCTCGGTGCCGCGCGACTCCACGAGCTCTCGATGTCGCTGGTGGACGTGCTGGTGGAGCTGCACGCGATCGACCCGGCCGCCGTCGGGCTCGCGGACTTCGGCAAGCAGGAGGGCTACCTCACCCGGCAGCTCGCCCGCTGGGGCAAGCAGCTCGACGCGTCGCGCAGCCGCGACCTGCCCGGCATCGACGAGCTGCACGACCGCCTCGTCGCCGAGCAGCCCGAGTCGACCCGGTCCGGGCTGGTCCACGGCGACTACCGGCTCGACAACGTGATCGTCGCCGAGGACGGCCGGATCGCGGCGGTCCTCGACTGGGAGATGGCGACCCTCGGCGACCAGCTCACCGATGTCGGCCTGCTGCTGCTCTACTGGCAGATCATGCTCGACGGCGGTTTCCGGGGCGATGGCGGCGGTGCCGGTTTCCCCGACGGGAAGGTGCTCGCCGCCCGCTACGCCGAGCGCACCTCGACGCCGATCGACCGCCTGCCGTGGTATGTCGCCTTCGCCTGCTTCAAGCTCGCGGTCATCGCCGAGGGCATCCACTACCGATACGTGGCCGGTCAGACGGTCGGTGCGGGCTTCGAGACCTTCGGCCCCCTCGTACCGCAGCTCGTCCAGCGCGGCCACGCGATGCTGGCAACCACCCGGGAGGCATGACAATGGAGTTCGAGTTCGACGCGACCACCACCGAGCTGCGCGAACGTCTGCTCGGCTTCATGGAGTCGCATGTCTACCCCGCCGAGGCCGTGCTCGCCGAGCAGACCGCGAAGATCACCGACTGGTCGACGCCGCCGGTCATGGCCTCCCTCAAGGCGGAGGCCCGAGCGCTCGGCCTGTGGAACCTTTTCCTGCCGGAGGCAGGACGAGGGCACAGCCTTCCCCACGACACTCGTGGCGCCGGGTTGACCAACCTGCAGTACGCCCCGCTCGCCGAGATCAGCGGCCGCAGCCCGCACCTGGCGCCCGAGGCGATGAACTGCAGCGCACCGGACACCGGCAACATGGAGGTCCTCGCGATGTTCGGCACCCCCGAGCAGCAGGAGCGCTGGCTCAAGCCGCTGCTCGCGGGGGAGATCCGGTCGGCGTTCTGCATGACCGAGCCCGACGTGGC
The DNA here is from genome assembly GCF_014204945.1 of Allocatelliglobosispora scoriae. Classification (NCBI taxonomy): domain Bacteria; kingdom Bacillati; phylum Actinomycetota; class Actinomycetes; order Micromonosporales; family Micromonosporaceae; genus Allocatelliglobosispora; species Allocatelliglobosispora scoriae. The sequence continues at coordinate 1,410,147 of NZ_JACHMN010000002.1, read as the reverse complement.
CTCCTCCGACGCCACCAACATCGCGACCAGCATCGTGCGCGACGGCGACGACTACGTCATCACCGGACGGAAGTGGTTCGCCTCCGGCGCGATGAACCCGAACTGCCAGATCTTCATCGTCATGGGCAAGACCGACCCGACCGCCGACCGGCACCGGCAGCAGAGCCAGATCCTGGTGCCCCGCGACACCCCCGGGATCGAGATCCAGCGGGGGATGACGGTCTTCGGCTACGACGACTCGTCGCACGGCGGGCACGCGGAGATCGTTTTCCACGGGGTGCGCGTACCGGCCGGGAATCTGATCGTCGGCGAGGGCGAGGGGTTCGCGATCGCGCAGGCCCGGCTCGGGCCGGGCCGGATCCACCACTGCATGCGCCTGATCGGCATGGCCGAGCGGGCGCTGGAGCTGATGTGCCGCCGGGCGCTGTCGCGGACGGCGTTCGGCAAGCCGGTCTCGGCGCAGGGCGTCGTGGGGGAGTGGATCGCCGAGGCGCGCTGCCGCATCGAGGCGGCCCGGCTGCTGGTGCTCAAGACCGCCTGGCTGATGGACACCGTCGGCAACAAGGGCGCGCACACGGAGATCCAGGCGATCAAGATCCTGGTACCGGAGATGGCCGGCTGGGTCCTCGACAAGGCGATCCAGGCACACGGCGGCGGTGGCGTCAGCCAGGACTTCCCGCTCGCCGCGATGTGGGCCGGCGCGCGCTCGTTGCGCCTCGCCGACGGCCCCGATGAGGTACACAAGATGTCGTTGGCCAAGTCCGAGCTGAGGAAATATGCGCTGGCACGAGGAGTGAGCGAGCGAAGCGAGGGAGCCCCGCAGGGCGCGCGGGAAATGGAGCCGAAGGCATGACCACACCGCTGGTGTTCGTGCACGGACTGGGTGGGTCGGGGCTCAACTGGTCCCAGCTCACGCCACTGCTCGCCGATGTCGGGCCGCTGCACGTCTTCGACCTCGCCGGGTTCGGGCTGCGCCCGCCGAGCGGCCCGCGGTCGACGACCGTGCAGGCCAACGCGGCGCTGGTGCAGCGCTTCATCGCCGAGAAGGTGGGGGAGCCCGCCGTGCTCGTCGGCAACTCGATGGGCGGGATGATCTCGATCCTCGTCGCGGCGGCCAACCCCGGCCTGGTCCGCGGTCTGGCACTCATCGACCCGACCCTCCCGGCCGCGCGTGGCGCCAAGATCGATCCGATGGTACGCAAACAGTTCCTGGTCCAGCTCGTCCCCGGGCTCGGTGAGCTGGTCATCCGGCGCCGGATCGCCCGGATTCCGGCCCGGGACCGGGTCGCCGCGACACTGGATCTGTGCTGCTCGGACGTCTCGCGGATCTCTGCGTCCTATGTGGAGGACATGGTGGCGCAGGACGGCGAGATGGACCGGGTGCAGCCGGACCGGGTCGCTGCGCACGTGGCGGCGTCGCGGTCGCTGCTGCGGGTGCTGGGGCGGGCGTCGACCTATCAGGCGAAGCTGGACGCGCTGACGATGCCGGTCCTGCTGGTCCATGGGACGCACGACCGGTTGGTGTCGGTGGTGAACGCCCGGGCCGCGGCGGCCAGGCACCCGGAGTGGACCTATGTCGAGCTGGACGCCGGCCACATCCCCCACATGGAGACCCCCGACGAGGTAGCCGCAGCCCTCAAGTCCTGGCTCCCCACCCTCCCGTAGCACCCAGACCCGCCGCCGCTCCCTGCTCCCCGCCCGTTGCTCGTCGCTCCCTGGCCGTTGCTCGTGGCTCGTCGCTCGCTGCTCGCTGCTCGCCGGTGTCGGCCAAGATCGTCGCAACTCTTGAAGAGTTGGTGTTATCGAGGCGCGTTTCGGTGGGGGCGAGGGTCAAGAGCTCGCCGACGGGGAGCTAGGTGCCCGCTCGGGCTGGTCTGCGTAGTGCGGGTCCGTCGGCGATCGGTCCCTCGGGCGACGGGGCGCGCCCGGCGGGCGCCGGGTCTGGCGCGTTTGGCGTCGGGTTTGGTGGGCGCCGGGTCTGGCGCGTTTGGCGCCGGGTTTGGTGGGCGCCGGGTCTGGCGCGTTTGGCGCCGGGTTTGGTGGGCGCCGGGTCTGGCGCGTTTGGCGCCGGGTTTAGTGGCGACGGGCCTCGCGCGTCGGGCGCCGGGGCTGGCACGTTGGGCGCCGGGGCTGGCGCGTCGGGCGCCGGGGCTGGCGCGTTGGGCGATTGGTCTGGCGCGTCGGGCGCCGGGGCTGGCGCGTGGGCAGTCGGCCTGGCGCGTGGGCAGCTGGTCTGGGCGACGTGCTGCGGGTCCGGGTGGCAAGCGGTGCAGAAGGCGCCCGATGTGGCGGCGCAGGGTCTTCGCGGGTGGAGATCACGTTAAATTCGGGGAAGCAGACGTAATCATTGATCAAGATCACGTCTACTTCAGGGAAAGCGACGTGATCACCGTCGCGGGGCCGGGGAGGCAGGCCGCGCGCTCGGCGTGATCACACCAAATTCGGGGAAAACGGTGTGATCAAGGGTCATGATCAGGCCTTCTTTGGGGAAATGGTGTGATCACCAGTTGGGAGGATCGCAACGCGCCTCGGCTTAGGACCAACTCTTCAAGAGTTGTGGGGATCGTGGGCGGACATGCAGGGGCCGGGCGTGCATCCGCGAAGAAAGCACGCCCGGCCGTTTTCTGAGGGTGGCTACCGGTTAGGGGTAGCTGACAACATTGCTCGGGACGGTAGCCGTCCCCTGAGCCGGTCCACCCGTGGTGTTGATGACGTTGTCGATGACGCCGTTTCCGCCCAGCGACACAGTGAGCACACTGTGGAACTTCACGTTGGGGTTGTTCGGCACCTCGAAGCCGCGAGCGGCGTGGATAGTCGGGTCGACGTTGAAGTAGCAGTAGCTACCCAGGCCCCACGCTTCGTGCGAGGTGACCGAGTCGGCCACCTTGTACGCCGCGTAGCCCTTCGTCGTCCCGTTCATGTAGGCGGCCTGGTTCGGCGGGTCGTAGGGCAGCTCGTTCTGGAAGAAGATGGTCTTGCCGCCCTGGCCGTTCCAGATCACGTTGTACTTCTGGTAGTGCTCGACGAACAGGCCGGTCGCCGTCACGTTGTTGCCGTTGACGATGAGGCCGGTGTCCGCGGTGTTGACCGTCCAGCCGATGCCCGCGCCGTGGTCGCCGCGCCATGCCCAGATGTGGTCGATGATGACGTTGTTGCTGTTGACCACGAGGCTGGTCGTGGCCTTGCCGGGGCCCGCGCCGCCGATCCGGAAGAAGACGTCCGAGATCGAGGTCGGGTTGGCGGCGTGGTTGCCCGTCGAGCCCGCGGCGCCCAGCTGGAGCAGCACCGGGGAGTTGACGGGGCCGGCGTCGAAGAGCAGGCCGGCGATGCGGACACCGTCCACGTCGGCGACGGACATCGGGATGACGCCGTTGTCCGGGATGATCGTCGCGAGGCCGAGGCCGAGCACGACGGTGTCCGGGCGGTTGACGTTGATCGTCCCGTTGATGTGGTAGACGCCGGGCGTGAAGAGCAGGTGCAGGCCCTGGGCGAGCGCCTGGTTGATCCGCGCGGCGGTGTCACCGGGCTTGGCGACGTAGAACGAGTTGATCGACAGCGAGCTGCCGGCCGTGGCGCCGCCCGCCCAGGTGGTGCCCGACGCGTTGGTACGCAGCGACGGCACGAAGACCCGGTAGGCACCGGCACCGTCGAGGTAGAGGTACGGCTTCTCGCGGCTGACCGGGGTGGTCGGCAGGGTCGTGTAGACCGGGTTCGGGAAGCTGTTGGCGGGAGCGCCCTGGACGCCGGAGAACGTCATGTTCCAGACGCCGTTGACCCAGCCGCCGATCTGGCTGTCCCGGGTGTACCACTGCTGCTGCGAGTAGGGGCCCACCGAGCCGCTGACGCGGGAGTCGGCGATGTAGCCGCCACTGGCCCAGCCGTAGCCCGCGGGGGCCAGGTTGAGGTCACCGTGGATGTCCATCCGCCGGAACGGGGCCGCCTGCGAAACGGCCCACCGGGTGAACCCGGCCGACGGGTAGATGGAGAGGTTCTCGGCCGACCGCCAGAAGTTCTGGGTGGCGTTGCCCTGGAACCAGCCCGCGTCCACGGTCACGTCGCCGTTGATCCGGACGTCGCCGGGGTTCTGGCCGAGACCGATGATCGAGGTGTAGAAGCCGATCTGCGCGTTGAAGCCGCTGTAGGTGCCCGGCTTGAAGGCGAGGACGTAGCGCTGGAGACCGAACTGGTTGGCCTCCATCTCGTTGAAGATGGCGTCGGCCTGGGCCTGGATGGTCGCGCCCGACATGCTCGGGTCGAAGACCTTCACGTTCGGGCCGAGCGAACCGCCGCCGGGGATGACCCCGCCGCTCGGGCTGGGGCTGGCGGGCGGGGGCGAGCTGGGCGGGGTGGTGCCCGTGCCGGTGTGCACGACGAACTCCCAGAGCGACACGCCGTACGCCGTGGCCTTGGCGGTGGCGTTGAGCCGCAGGTAGCGGCCGCTGCCGGTGACCGGGATGGTCTGCGTGCCACCCGTGCCGGTGGTGGTGGAGTAGATGGTGGTCCACGTCGTCGTGTTGTCCGAGGTCTGCAGCTGGAAGGCGGTCGCGTACGCGGCCTCCCAGGTCAGGACGACCTCGCAGATGGACTGGGTGGTGCCGAGGTCGACATAGATCCACTGGGGGACCGTGAAGAGGCTGGACCAGCGGGTGCCACCGTTGCCGTCGAAGGCGAGCGAGGCGGCGTTGGCGGCGTTCTCGGCCGAGGACGCGATGCCGGGGCGGCCGAGGGCGGCGTTGGCCGTGCCGCAGCCGGTGCCGCCGCCGATCTCGCCGTAGACCTGGAACTCCCACAGCGAGTATCCGTAGCCGGTGGCCCGGGCGGTGCCGTTGACCCGCACGTAGCGGCCGGAGCCGGTCACGTTGAGCGTCTGCACCCCACCGGTGCCGGTGGTGGTGCTGTAGATGTTGGTCCAGGGGCCGGTCGCGGTGGCCGAGGTCTGCACCTGGAACGCGGTCGCGTAGGCGGCCTCCCAGCGCAGCACGACCTGGCTGATCGTGGCGGTGCCGCCCAGATCGACCTGGATCCACTGCGGGTCGCTCGCGGCGCTGGACCAGCGCGTGCCGGTGAGGTTGCCGTCGAAGGCGGCGGAGGCGGGGGTGCCGGCGTTCTCGACGGACGAGGCGGTGGCGGGCTTGCCCTGCGAGAGCAGGGTGACCGCGGCGCTGGCGGAGCTGGAGAGCGCCACGGCATAGGTGGCCGTCAGCGCTGCGAGGACGGCGAACACGAGAGCGTATAGGGGTCTGCCGCGGGGAACGGCGAGACGACGAACGGGTTGCATCTCATCTCCCTGGTGGGGGCTGGGAAGTAGAACGTGCCGGGCGGATCCAGCTCAGGGACGGGCTGGAGGTCGTACTAGAGAGCGCTCTCTGGGAGAAGAGTTGTCGTTTGTTGGATTCCTGTCAAGGCCATGTTTCGACCACGTGTCGGGTGCGCTACCCCTTGGCGCACAGGTGAAGCCACCCTGGCCAGCATATTTGTTGCCCGGGGCAGCATTCGAATTGATAAATCAGTGCCGGGAAATTATTTTGATCATGGGCGAGCGCTCTCCGAACCGAGTGGGGCCACGCTGACCAGCGAAACTTCTCTAAAGAAGGCTGCCTACTCCGCCGGCCAGCGGGTCAAGCAGCCGATCAGGAGGGTGGCGAGCATTTCGTGCAGCGCGGTGCGGAAGTCGAGCCGCATCGCCGCCATCGCCGGGTCCTCGTAGACGCAGAGCATCGCGTCGGTCGGATTGGTCAGTGGCCACAGCCCGCCGGTCGAGAGCAGCACCCCCGCGGCGAAGTGGAAGCCGCCCTTGGCGCCGAGCTCCGGCAGGCAGGCGCGGGTCAGCGCGGTCAGCGTCTCGGTGTTGGCGATCGCACCGAGCTTGTAGCGCTTGGCCACCTCGGGGGAGATGTTGCGCTCCAGCACCCCGGCCGAGACGCTCATCAGCTCACAGAGCAGCGGATCGGCGACGAGCGAGGCGGTGAGCACGTCGGCGACCTGGACATACCGCTCGGCGACGGGCGCCGCCGGATCGATCGCGGCGGGCAGCTCCGTGCCGAGGCGCGCGAGCCACCCGCGCCAGGCGGTGTCGAAGAGGTCGAGCAGGACCGCCTCGCGGGTCTCGAAATAGCGCAGCACGTTGGACTTGGCGAGGCCCACCCGGCGGCTCAGCTCGTTGAGGCTGAGGTCGGCGACGGGCATCTCGGCGAGCATCGCCGCGGCGGTGTCGAGGATCGCCTGGCGGCGCACCTCACGCTGCTCCTCGCTGCGTGCCCGCTGGAACTCGGCGAATCTGGTCACGCGCTCTGCCCTCCCGTCGGCTGTGGTGCTGATCTTAGCTTACAGACCGCCGGTTCCTTGTTAACGAACCGGCGGTCTGATACGGTGGCGAATAACAGACCGATGGTCTCATCAACGTCCGCAGGGAGAAGATCATGTACACCGTGCCAGATCAGACCGGTCGTCTCGCCGTCGTCACGGGATCCAACAGCGGCACCGGCCGCGAGGCCGCCAGGCGGCTCGCCGCCGCGGGCGCCCACGTCGTGATGGCGGTGCGCACGGTGGCGAAGGGCGAGCAGGCCCCGCGCCGAGATCCTCGCCGAAAACCCCGAAGCCCTGTTGTCGGTACGCCGTGTCGACCTCGCGGATCTCGCCTCGGTGCGCGAGTTCGCCGACGGGATGGCGGCTGATGGCGTACCAGTCGATTTGTTGATCAACAACGCGGGCGTGATGGCGCCGCCGACCCGGATGACCACGGCCGACGGGTTTGAACTGCAGTTCGGCAGCAACTTCCTCGGACCGTTCGCGCTGACGATGCGCCTGCTGCCACTGGTGCTCGCGGCCGACGCGCCGCGGATCGTGACGATGAGCAGCGGCACCGCCAACTTCGGCCGGATCCGCTTCGACGACCTGCAGTGGACGGGGGGATACAGCCCGATGCGGTCCTATGCCCAGTCCAAGCTCGCCGACCTGCTCTTCGCCCGGCACCTCGCCGGGGTGATCACCGAGCGCGGCTGGCGGGCGATGAGCGTCGCGGCGCACCCCGGCTACACCAAGACCAACCTGCAGACCGCCGGGGCCAGCCTCGGCCGCGACAAGCCCAAGCGGAGCCTGCTCACCAGTGTCGACATCCTGCCGTCGCAGCAGCCGGAGCAGGGCACCGAGCCGCTGCTCCACGCCGCGACGAGCCGGGCCGTGGTCAACGGGGGATACTACGGGCCGAGCGGCTTCATGGAGCTCGTCGGCGAGACGAAGCCCTCGCGGCTCACCAAGCGGATGCGCGACGAGGATGTCGCCGCCCGCCTCTGGACCGAGGCCGAACGCCTCACCGGCGTGACCCTCCCCGCCCTCGCCACCCGCTGACTGCGCCCCCAAGCCGCAACTCTTCAAGAGTTGGTCCTAACGGGGTTTAGGACCAACTCTTGAAGAGTTGCGGCTTCGGGGGTCAGGCGGACTCGCGGATGACGAGGGTCGGCTCGAAGATGTGGGAGGAGACGCGCAGCTCAGCGTCCTCGACGTGGTTCATCAGGTTGCGGGCCATCGCCGCCGCCATGTCCTCCAGCGGCTGCCGCACCGTCGTCAGCGGCGGCCGGCTCGACACCGCCGCGCTGCTGTCGTCGAAGCCGATCACCGCGACGTCCTGCGGCACCCGGCGGCCCCGGGCGGCGAGGACGGTGAGCGCGCCCTGCGCCATGAGGTCGTTGGCGGCGAAGACGCCGTCGAGGCGCGGGTGCTCGTCGAGGAGCTGCTCCATCGCGCGCTCGCCGCTCTCGACCGTGAAGTTCCCCTCCACGCAGGGGATGTAGGCGTGGCCGTGCTGGGCCATCCCGGCCCGGAATCCGGTGAGCCGGTCCTGCGCGGCCGACATGTCGAGCGGGCCGGAGATCGTGCCGACCTCCTGGCAGCCCCGGGCGACGAGATGATCGGCGGCGAGCCTGGCCCCGGACTGGTGATCGACATCGACATAGCTGATCGGATAGGGCTTGGCGGGCCGGCCGCAGAGCACGATCGGCAGGCCGAGCTCGACGATCTGCTGCGGCAGCGGGTCGTCGAGGTGCGTCGAGTCGATGATCACCCCGTCGACGTGGCCCTGCCGGAGATAGGTCATGAGCTTGGCGCGGGCGTCGGCGTTCTCCGCGAGCATCAGCACGAGCTGGATGCCGAGCGGGCGCAGGACGCTCATCGCACCGCTCACCATGCGGCCGAAGAACGGGTCGGTGAAGACGCGGCCGAAGAACGGGTCGTCGAAGTGGCGGTGCTCGGGCTCGGAGATCACCAGCGCCACGGAGTCGGTCCGCCGGGTGACCAGGGACCGGGCTGCCTGGTTGGGCACGTAGCCGGTCGCCTCGATGGCCCGCTCAACGGTCTGGCGCAGCACCGGGTCGACGGTGGGCACCTTGTTGATGACCCTGGAGACGGTGGCGCGGGAGACGCCGATCGTCTTGGCCACCTGTTCGAGGGTCAGCGGCCGCTTGGCGGGGGGTGTGTTCGCAGGCACGGTCCTTTATAGCACGGCGAGAGAGCGCTCTCCGGCGCATGATCGAGACGAAAGTCGATGGGCGCCCGGCCATGCGGTGAGCCGGGCGCCCATCGAGGTCGTTGTTACTGGTAGACGCGGACGTAGTCGACGAGCATCTTCTGCGGCAGGACGGTGGTGGCATCGGGCGCGCCCGGCCAGTCACCGCCGACCGCGTTGTTGAGGATGATGAAGAACGGGTGGTCGTAGACCCACGGGCCCTTCGTCAGCTCGGTCTGCTCCTTGTCGATGCTGTAGAACTGGTTGCCGTCGACGGAGAACGCGATGTGCATGGCGTCCCAGTCGACCCGGAACACGTGGAAGTCCGACGCGAAGTCGCCCGCGATCGTGTACGGCGACCCGATGCCACCGGCGCCGTTGTAGGCCGGTGCGTGGATCGTGCCGTATGTCGCGTTCGCCACCTTGCCGACGTGCTCCATGATGTCGATCTCACCGCAGTTGGGCCACGGGGTGCCCTGGAAGAAGTTGGCTCCCAGCAGCCAGAACGCGGGCCAGAGCCCCTGCGTACCGGTGACCTTGATGCGTGCCTCGGCGCGGCCGTAGGCGAAGGTGTAGGTCTGGCTCGTGTTGAGCCGCGCCGACGTGTACTGGCACTCGCCGCCGGGGCATGCCGAACCGGGCGTGACCTGCCGCTTCGCCTCCAGCACCAGGTTGCCGCCGCCGTCGTGGTAGGCGTTGGCGTTGTTGGTGTAATACTGCAGCTCGTTGTTGACGCCGGGACCGACCTCGGGCCGCCACTTGGCGTTGTCGGGCGCGGCACCGTTGCCCGCGTTGAACTCGTCGGACCACTTCAGCACGAGCGGGTTGCCCGGCGCCGGCGGGAGCGCGGGCGGCGTGATCGGTGCGCCGCCGGTGCCCCAGACCTGGAACTCCCACAGCGAGTAGCCGTAGGTGCTGCTCCGAGCCGTGCCGTACATCCGGACGTAGCGGCCCGTGCCGGTGAGCCCGGTCAGCGTCTGCTTGAATCCGGTGCTCGTCGTGGTGGAGTAGATCGTGGTCCAGGTCGTGGCGTTGGTCGAGGTCTGGATCTGGTAGGCCGTGGCGTACGCCGGGTCCCACTGCAGGATCACCTTGTGGATCTGCGCGGTGGCGCCCAGGTCGACGTAGATCCAGCCCGGGTCGACCCAGCCGGTGGTCGCGCTGGTCGCCCAGCGCGTGCCGGGATCCCGGTCAAAGGCCTTGGCGGGTACGCAGCCAGGGCAGGCCCCGTCGTCCTGAGACGTGGAGGCGGTGCCCGGCTTGTTGTAGGAGAGCAGCACGTCACCACCGGTGGGCGGCGTGCTGGTGGACGGCGAGGGCTGCGTGCTCGGCGAACTGCTGGGCGAGGTCACCACGGTGCCCGTGCGGACCTGGATCTCCCAGAGCGAGGCGCCCCACTGGGTGGCCTTCGCCGTGATGTAGACCCGCAGGTAGCGGCCGGTGCCGCTGACGTCGAGCGTCTGCGTGCCGCCGGTCCCGGTGGTGGTGGAGTAGATCGAGGTCCAGGCCGTCGCGTTGGACGAGAGCTGGACCTGGAACGCGGTGGCGTAGGCCGCCTCCCAGACGAGGACGACCTGGCAGACCTGCTGGGTCGAGCCGAGGTCGATCTGGATCCACTGCGGCACGGTGTAGGCGCTCGACCAGCGGGTGCCCACGTTGCCGTCGACGGCGGAGGCGGCCGGGGTGCCCGCGTTCTCGACCGACGACGCCGTCGCCTCCTTGCCCTGCGCCACGTTGGCGGTCCCGCAGGCCGGCGGCGTCGAGCCGCCGAAGACCTGGAACTCCCAGAGCGAGTAGCCGTATGCCGTGGCCCGGGCGGTGCCGTACATCCGGACGTAGCGGCCGGTGCCGGTGACGGCGAGCGTCTGGATGCCGCCGGTCCCGGTGGTCGTGGTGTAGATCGGGGTCCAGGTGGTGCCGTTGGTGGAGACCTCGATCCGGAAGCCGGTGGCGTAGGCGGGCTCCCAGTTGAGGACCACCTGGGAGATAGCGGAGCTGGCACCGAGGTCGACCTGGATCCACTGCGGATCCGAGAACGCGCTGGCCCAGCGGGTGCCGGTGTTGCCGTCGACGGCGGCGGAGGCAGGTGTGCCCACCGCTTCGACGGAGGAGGCGGTGGCGGGCTTGCCCTGGGACAGCAGGACGAGATCCGCCGTGGCCGGACGTGCCACGAGAGTTAGGCCGGCCGCGGTGACCGCGAGGACGACGAAGCTCACCCAGAGCCTGGTGGCGCCCGACAAGGCACGCCAGGACGGGAGAAAGCCGTGGGGGACGGGGCTTCTCATACGTTTCCTTCGTTTACGTGGGTGTGACGTACGCGGTGCGAGAGCGCTCTCTGGCGTACAGGGTCGTCCCGTCGGGCCGGACTGTCAAGGGCATGAATATCGACGAGATCATGCTTCGATTGCCCTGATTCGTGGGTATATAACGTTCGTCGGTGCGCGGGCAGGTGCGGGGACAGGAGAGCGCTCTCCGGTCGGGCGGTCGTGGCACGATGTCTGCGTGCCGAACTCCAGCCGTCTGATCCAGCCGCTCATCGCCCTCGCCTGCCTCGCCGCGCTCGCTGCCGGCGCGATCGCCACGGTGCAGTCGCCGTCCCCGCGCGACGCCGGCGCTCCGCCGGAGGACTTCAGCGCCGGCCGAGCCTTCGCCCACGTGCAGCAGACCGGCAAGGTCATGCACGTCGCGGGCAGTCCCGCCAATGACGAGGTGCGCGCCTACCTGCTCAGCACGCTGCAGGGGATGGGCATCATCGCGCAGGTGCAGGACGCGATCGGCATGGAGACCGAGGGCGACGGTCCGGTGGCCGCCGCTCGCGTACGCAACGTCGTCGGCCTGATCCCCGGCTCGGCCTCGACCGGCCGGGTGATCCTGATGGCGCACTACGACTCCGTGCAGAACGGGCCGGGCGCCAACGACGACAGCGCCGGACTCGCCACCATCCTGGAATCGGTGCGCGCGCTGCGGACCGGGCCCCAGCCGCGCAACGACATCGTGCTGCTCTTCACCGACGCCGAGGAGGCGTGCCTCTGCGGTGCCGAGGCGTTCGTGCACAGCCACGAGCTCGCCCGCGACGGCGGGATCGTCCTCAACGCCGAGGCGCGCGGCAGCTCCGGCCCGGCGGTGATGTTCGAGACCTCGACCGGCAACTCCGGCGTGGTCGCGATGTTCGGCAAGCACGCGCCGCACCCGGTCGGCACGAGTGTCGCCGTCGAGGTCTACCGGATCCTCCCCAACGACACCGACTTCACGCCGTTCCGGCTCAGCGGTCGGTTCGCCGGGCTCAACAGCGCCTACATCGACGGCCAGGCGGCCTATCACAAGCCGCAGGACACCGCCGACCGGATGGACCAGGGCAGCCTGCAGCACCACGGCGACAACATGCTGGCGCTGGCCCGCGCCTTCGGCGACGCCGACCTCGCGGAGCTGAAGAAGACCGGCGGCGCCGACGCGAGCTACTTCCCGGTGCTCGGCCTGCTGGTGCGCTACCCCGGCTGGCTGGTCTGGCCGCTGGCGATCCTCGCCCTGCTCGCGGTCGCCGCGCTCGGCGTGCTGACGGTCCGCCGGGGTGCCGCCACCGGCCGGGCGCTCGCGGCGGGCTTCGGTCTCGCGCTGATCCCGGTCATCGTCGCGCCGATCGCCGCCCAGCTCTTCTGGTGGCTGCTCACCGTCGTCCGCCCCGGTTACGACAACATGATCGATCCGTGGCGGCCGGTCCTCTACCGCTGGGCGCTGGCGGCCCTCGTCACCGCCGTCGTACTCGGCTGGTTCGCCCTGGCCCGGCGGCGGTTCGCCCCGATCACGCTCGCGATCGGGGGCCTGGGCTGGCTGGCGGTCTTCGGGGTGCTGATGGCGACCGCGATCCCCGGCGGGTCCTACCTCGCGGCACTGCCGGCGCTCTGCGGTGCGCTCGCCGGGCTCGCCGTCGCCCACCGGGCCGGGCTGATCGCGGCGGCCGCCGGTGCCGCCGTCGCCGTGGTGATCCTCGCGCCGACCGTGGTGCTCTTCTTCCCGGCGCTCGGCCTCGCCACCGGTGCCGCTCCGGCGCTCTTCGCGGTGCTGCTCGGCCTCGCCCTGCTGCCGCTGTTCCCGAAGCTGCCCCGGGTGGGCCGGGCCGCGATCGGCGCCCTCGTGCTCTTCGCCGGGCTGGCGGTGACCGGTCTCGTGGTCGACCGCTTCGACGCCCGGCACCCGGTGCCGAGCCAGCTCATGTACGCCCTCGACGCCGGCACCGGCAAGGCCGCCTGGGCCAGCCTGGAGTCGACGCCGGGCGCCTGGACCAGCCAGTTCGTCACCGAGCAGCATGATCTGACCGAGGATTACCCGATCATCGGCGACGTCTGGACCGGCCCGGCCGAGGCGGCGACGCTGCTGCCGCCGGAGGTGCGGGTCGTCTCCGATCAACGCGAGGGCACCCAGCGATCGCTGCGCCTGGTGGTGAAGTCGCAACGGGCGGTCCGCCTCGTCTACGCCCGGATCGACACCGGCGGCGGGAAGATCGTCTCTGCCGGGGTGGCCGGTCGGGAGATCCCGGCGCAGCGGCTCGGCGACGGCACGGTCGGCGTACTCTTCCACGCCCCGCCCGCCGACGGGGTGGAGCTGGTGGTCGTCGTGGAGGGCGGCACCGGCGTCACGGTGCGGGCGATGGACGGCAGCGACGGGCTCGCCGATCTGCCCGGCTTCAAGCCCCGCCCGACCGGTGTGGACATCGCCGGCTCGCACAGCTCGGAGCTGGTCGTGGTGGCCAAGACCTATCCGCTCTGACCCAGGCACGTCGCTCGGCCATGATCGGCGCAACTCTTCAAGAGTTGCGCCGATCATGGCTTTCGTACGCGAGTAGCTGAGCTGTCACCGAGTTTACAACATGCCTGTCAACTTGGCTTCTTAAATATGTGAACACATCTTGTCGGGACGTTGACACTCGTGTTCAATCAGGAACCACCCGGTCGTTCCGGTGATCCCGGGCCGGCCGGACCGTCGATTCCTGGAGGTAACGATGTCGCAGGAGCAAGCCGCGTCCGAAGTGGCGCAGTGGCGCAGCGCCGCGGGCAAGGCCAACCCGGCCGGCCCGCTGTTCAGCGGCGGCCAGTACACCGAGGCCGAGCTGCGGATGAAGACCGGTCGTCCGACCAACCGGTGCGGCACCGCCTGCACCTGGTCCGCGACCCGGTACTGCTGCTAGGCACGGTCGGTGTCGACTGACGACACCGCCGACTTCACCGCGTCGCTGGGCTGCCTCATCGAACCGGCTCTGGCCGGGCTGGCAGCCCAGCTCCGCATGATCGGCGGGGTGACACCGGGCGAGCGGGACGTCCTCCTGGACGCGGTCCGTGAATCGCTGCGCAACACGCTGCACCGCAAGCTGGCGCGGGTGCTGGTCCTCGAACTCAACGCGGCCCGCATCACCGGGCGACTGACCGCCCCGACCTCCGCCGAGCGCTGGGACGAGTTCATCGAGCTCACCACCGACCGGTCCTTCTGGGACTCGCTGGTGGAGCACTACCCGCCGATGCTCGACCGGGTCGCGGTGATCGTCGCGAACCGCTGCGCCGCCGCGCTGGCCCTCGCCGAACGCCTCGCCACCGACCGCGACACCCTCGCCGAGCTGCTCGGCCGCCCCTTCGGCGAGCTCGCCGCCGCCACCTTCGGCAACGGCGACAGCCACCGCGGCGGCCAGGCCGTCGCGATCCTGCGCGGCCACGGCGGCAAGATCGTCTACAAACCTCGCTCGGTACGCGTGGACACCGCCCTCGATGCCCTCCTCGGTGACCTGCTCGACGCCCCAGCGCTGGCACGAGGAGTGAGCGAGCGTAGCGAGGGAGCCCCGCAGGGCGCGCCGGGAATTGTGGTGGCACGAGGAGTGAGCGAGCGTAGCGAGGGAGCCCCGCAGGGTGCGCCGGGAATTGTGGTGGCACGAGGAGTGAGCGAGCGTGGCGAGGGAGCCCCGCAGGGTGCGCCGGGAATTGTGGTGGCGCGAGGAGTGAGCGAGCGTGGCGAGGGAGCCCCGCAGGGCGCGCTCGGCCGGATCCGGGTGCCGCGGGTGCTCGACCGGGGCGACTACGGCTGGGCGGCGTTCGCGCAGCACGCCTACTGCGGCAGCGAGGCCGAGCTGCGCCACTTCTACCGGGGCATCGGCCACTGGCTCGCCGTGATGCGCCTGCTCGGCGGCTGCGACCTGCACGCGGAGAACGTCATCGCCGCCGGGCCGATCCCGATGGTGATCGACTGCGAGACGCTCTTCACGCCGGACACCCCGGCATCACCGACCGGGCTGGGGCTCGCCGTCGACCGCGCGGGCGAGCTGGTCGACGGCACGGTGCTCCGCACGGGGCTGCTGCCCGGGAGAGGACTGGCGCTCGGCTGGCGTGGTGTGGGCGCCTCCGCCGTCGGCGGCCTCCCCGGGCAGCAGCCGGCCGGGGAGCGCCCGGTCCTCGTCGACGCGGGCACCGACACCGCGCACATCGGGATGGCACCCGGCGAGCCCGAGCCCTCGCAGAACCACCCGAGCCCGGACCCCGCCCTCGGCGAGCACTGGGACCAGGTGCTCGCGGGCTTCGTCGAGCTCACCGACGCGATGATCGCCCTCGACAAGGCCGATCGACTGGTGCCGATGCTGGCCCGGTTCGCCGACTGCCCGATCCGGGTGGTGGTGCGCTCGACGGAGGCGTACGCGGAGATTGAGCGGATGTTCTGGCACCCGGTCTCGCTGCACGAGCCGGGACCGGCGATCGAGCGCGCGGAGCGGATCCTCGCGGACATGGCGCAGTCCGTCGCGGGCGCGCCCAGCGACCCGGCGGTGATCCGGGCCGAGATCGACGACCTGCTCGACGGCGACGTGCCCTTCTTCGCCACCACCCCGGCCCACGGGCGGCTCACCGGCCCGCGCGGCACGCACTGGTTCGACGAGCAGGACCTCGCGGCGGACGCGCTGATGCGCTGGCGCGGTGCCGACCTCGTGCTGGAGCGCCAGGTCATCCAGTCCGCGCTGGTCAGCGCCTATCTCAACGAGGGCTGGCTGCCGACCGAGGAGACCCTGCTGCCGCCGACCGTCGACTTGACCGGGCTCGACGGGCGGCGGCGCCGGGTGCTCGCCACGATGATGCGGCGGCTCGCCGGGGAGGCGATCCACGGCGCCGACGGCACCGTCACCTGGATCGCGCCCGTGCTCAACCCGACCGGCTGGGCGGTGCAGCCGCTCAGCCCCGACTTCTACGGCGGAGCGCCCGGGGTGGCGATCGTCGTCGCGGCATACCAGCGGGAGGTCGCCGCCGGGCGGGCCGATCCGGTCGCCGATCTCGACACCCTCCTCGACGACGTGGTGCGCACCATGTGCCTAGCCGAGCAGAAGGCGGCCGAGGACTTCACCGGCTACCTCGACGTGCGGCCGCCACCGCTCGGCGCGCAGATCGGCCTCGGCGGGCAGATCTGGTCCTGGCTCGCCCTCGACCAGCTCGGCGCCGCCCGCGACATCGCCCTCGACCGGGCCGTCGCGCTCACCGCGCAGATTCCCGGCGCGGTCGAGGTCGACGACGAGTTCTCCCTGATGGTCGGCGCGGCCGGGTCGATCGTGCCGCTGCTCGCGCTCGCCGACCGCACCGGTGACGAGCGCTTCCAGGACCTCGCGATCATGCTCGGGGAGCGGCTGGTCGAGGTGTCCCGCGAGGTGGCGCTGCCGACCGGGGCGGTCGGCGCGATCTGGCCCACCCTGCGCTGGCCGGCCGGGCTCGGCGGGCTCGCGCACGGCTCCACCGGCATCGGCTGGGCGCTGGCCCGGCTGGCGCTGCGGACCGGGCAGGGCCGCTTCGCCGATGTGGCCCGGCACGCGTTCGCCTTCGAGGACCTGCTGTGGGATCCGGTCGAGCTGGCCTGGCGCGACCTGCGCGAACCCGAACGCTGCTCGGCCGCGTGGTGCCACGGCACCGTCGGCATCGGGCTGATCGCCCACGACCTGCAGAGACGCCGGTTCGACGGCGGTGGCGGGTCGGCGACCATCGCGTTCGCGGCCGCGAAGACCGCCGAGGTGGCGCTGGGCTGGAACCACACCCTCTGCCACGGCGACTTCGGTGCCTGGGAGCTGCTCGACGCGGTCGCCGACACGCCGCTCGCGCCGCCCGGCCTCGACCGCACCACACTCGACGCGCAGCTCATCGGCAGCATCGAGCAGTACGGCCCGGTCAGCGGCCTGGCCCGGGACGCCTTCACACCGGGGCTGCTGCCCGGGGTCGGCGGCGTCGCCTATCAGCTCCTGCGGTTCGACCGGGGTGCCGGGCTGCCGTCGGTACTGGTGCTCGGCGACGCCGCACCGCTGCCCGCCGGTGCCGCGACGCCGGGCGGAGACCTGCGCTGAGCAGCGACGAGCTCGTGGGCGAACTGGCCGCACCCGACTGGCGGCTGGAGGACCCCGCCGTGCGCCGGCTCGGCCCGATCGGGCTGCTGCGCCGGTTGGGGCAGGCCGCCCGGCCGGTGCTCGCCATCGTGCGCGAGGCGGCACCCCGTTCGGCGGTCACGATCCTGGTACTCCAGGTCGCCGCCGGGGTGGCCGCCGCGACGGGGCTGCTGGCGACCACCGGCGTACTGGCCGAGTTGCTCTCCGCCGGACCCACCGCGGACCGGATCGCCGCCGCGCTGCCGGGACTCGCGCTCGTCGTGGCGGCCTTCGGCGCGCGCGGAGCGCTCGACGCGGGGACGTCGTTCGCGCAGGCCAGGCTCGTGCCCGCGGTGCGGCGGGCGGCCGAGGAGCGGCTCTACGCGGCGAGCGTGCGGGTGGAGCTCGCCGCCTTCGACGACTCCGGCTTCTACGACCGGCTGCACCGGGCCCGGGACCGGGCCGTGCCGCACATCGAGCGCGCCGCCGAGAACCTCGTCGAGCTGATCGGTGCCGCGTTCGCGCTGGCGGCGGCGACGACGAGCGTCGGGCTGCTGCACCCGGCGCTGCTGCCGGTGCTGCTGCTCGGCGTCGTGCCGGAGGGGTGGGCGGTGCTGCGGGCGGCGCGGGTCGAGTTCGCCAACATGACCGTCACCGCGACCCTCGCCCGTCGCGTGTGGACGATCGCCGACCTCGCCACCCGCCGCGAGTCCGCCGCCGAGATCCGCGCCTTCCAGGCGCAGGGCTTCGTGCTCGACGACTACCGCCGGGCCGCGGACGCTCTACAGGCCCAGGAGGTACGGGTCGGGCTGGCGCAGGCGCGGACCAGGGCGACCGGCCGGGCCATGGCGGGTGTCGGCATCGCCATCACCTATGCGGCACTCGCCCTGCTGCTCAACCTCGGCTGGGTGGCCCTCGCCGTGGCGGGGACGGCGGTGATCGCGATCCGCGCCTCCGTCGCCGCGCTCACCCGGCTCGTCGTGGCGGGCAACCGGATCGTCGAGCAGGCGCTTTACGTCTCCGACTACCAGGGGTTCCTCGTCGATTCCGCGGCCCGGACACCGTCGGCCTCCGGTGCCCCCGTCGCCTCCGGCCCGGATTGCTACTCGGTCGCCGACGTCACCTTCCGCTACCCGGGCACCGACGAACCCGCGCTGCACCGGGTCAGCCTCACCATCCCGGCCGGCCAGACCGTCGCCTTCGTCGGCGAGAACGGCTCCGGCAAGACCACCCTCGCCAAGCTCATCGCCGGGCTCTACCGGCCGGGCTCGGGGGCGATCCGCTGGGACGGCACCGACATCCGCGACCTCGACCCGGCCGACCTCGCCGCCCAGGTCGTCATGGTGCTGCAGGAACCCGTGCGCTGGCCCACCACGGCGCGGGCCAACATCCGGCTCGGCCGACCCGACCGGCCCGATCCCGACGACGCGGCGCTGCTGCTCGCGGCCCGGCACTCCCGCGCCGACGAGGTGGTCGACCGGCTGCCCAAGCGCTGGGAGACCCTGCTCTCGAAGCTCTTCACCGGTGGTCAGGAGCTCTCCGGCGGGCAGTGGCAGCGGATGGCGATCGCGCGCGGGCTCTACCGCGACGCGCCCCTGCTGATCTGGGACGAGCCGACCGCGCCGCTCGACGCCCGGGCCGAGGCGGCGGTCTACGAGTCGCTGCGGCAGCTCGCGGCCGGGCGTACCGTCATTCTGATCACGCACCGGCTCGCCAGCGTGCGCCACGCCGACCAGATCTTCCTGCTGCACGGGGGCGAGCTCGTCGAGCACGGCACTCACGAGGAGCTGCTCGCGGCGGACCTTCGATATGCCGAGCTCTACGCGATCCAGGCACGCATCTACGCCCCCGACGCGGTCGTGCCGCGATGAGCGGCGTGGCCGAGCGGCGCACCTCCACATCGGACGCCCCGAGGCCGCTCGGCCACGCTTCGACCCTCTCCGGCCTCCGGGCCGCCCTGGACGGGGAGGTCTGGCTGCCCGGCGACGACTCCTACGCGCGGGTGCGGCGGGGATTCGTCGGCGGCGACGCGGACCTGCTCCCGTCGGCGGCCGCCGCGTGCGTGTCCACTCAGGACGTGGTGCGATCCCTGGGTTTCGCCCGGTCGGCCGGGCTGCCCTTCGCGGTGCGCAGCGGCGGCCACAGTTACGCCGACCGCTCCAGCACCGCCGGGCTCCTCATCGAGCTGCGTGGTCTGCGGACGATCCGGCTCGACGGGGAGCTGCTCACCGTCGGTCCCGGTGCCCGGCTCGGCGAGATCCAGCGGGCCCTCGCGGAACGGGGTCGCTCGCTGCCCACGGGCTCCTGCGCCTCGGTCGGCATCGGCGGCAGCACGATCGCGGGCGGGTTCGGGTTCCAGGGCCGGTCGCGGGGGCTCACCGCCGACAGCCTGCTCGCCGCCGAGGTGGTGCTCGCCGACGGCTGCGTGGTCCGGGTCGGCTCCGGGCGGGAACCCGACCTCGACTGGGCGCTGCGCGGTGGCGGCACGCTCGGTGTCGTCACGGAGCTGGTGTTCCGGACCTACCCGGCGCGGCCGGTCACGATCTTCCACGTGTCGTGGCCGCTCGACGAGGCTGTCGAGCTGATCGACCGGTGGCAGCGGTGGGCACCCCACCTGCCCCGGGAGGTCACGGCCCACCTGGCGCTGACGCTCAGCGACCACGCGGACGAGGAGCCGGTCGTGGAGCTCTTCGGCTGTGCCCTGCGTGAGGCCGTTCCCGAGTTCGCCTCGTTCCTGGCCTCGTCGCCGCGTGGCTTCCTCGACGAGCCGAAGGTGACGACGCTGCACGGGCAGGCCGCCGCCGGTTACCTCTCCGGGTCGGTGTGGCGCCGGGGTGAGGAGTTCGAGTTCGGCGAGGTGTCACCGGTGCCGCCCCGGCCGGGTTTCCAGCGGGCCACGTCGGAGTTCTTCGGCCCGCCGATTCCCGTGGACGCCATCGCGGCGCTGGTGGCGGTGGTGGGTGCGGTGCGCGTACCGGGAGAACAGCGTGACGTGGAGTTCACACCGTGGGGCGGCGCGTACGCCGACATCGCACCGGACGCCACCGCGTTCGTGCACCGGCGGCCCGGCTTCCTCGTCGCGCACCGCGCGGTGCTGGGGGCGAACGCCGGCGCGCAGCGGCGGGCGGACGCGGCGGCGTGGGTGCGCGACTGCCGCGATGCGCTGGCACCCCACGGCACGGGTGCGGTCTACCAGGGGTATCAGGACCCGCAGGTCACGGATGCGGCCTACTACGGCGCCAACCTGCCCCGGCTGCGGGCGATCCGCGCAGCCGTCGACGCCCCGCCGGGGTGCTGACCTTGCGGTGATCACAGGTAATTCGGGGAACCAGACCGGATCATGGCGCGTGATCACGTCTGGTTGCCCGAAGCAGACCGGATCTTGCGTGCCCTCGGCTCGGGGGAGGTGGTTCTGCGCGAGGCTTTGCTCTGCTTACACCGGCGCATCACCCGGCAAGTCCGGACATTCCCGGTGATGCGTGGGTGTAAGCAGAGCAAAGCGCGGCGCGCACACCACTACCGCGGGGCCGGTGCGGTTCGCTCAGGGTGCGACCGAGGGGGTGCTGGTAGACGGCGCGGCGCGCACACCACTACCGCGGGACCGGTGCGGTCCCGCTGCGCCCGTGCGGTGCCGGTGCTCGTGCGGGCTGGCGGTGCCGGTTCACTCCCGCCGTGCCGGCCACGTCTCCCCGCGCGGTCCACTCCTTCAGGGCCGGTACCCCCTCCTTCAGGGCCGGAACGACTCCGCGAGAGTGGATCGGGTCAGCCGGCGGCGAGCGGTGCCGGACTCGCGGGCGCGGTGGACTGGTGGCGCTGGACGAGGTGGAGCTCGGCGGTGGCGTGCCGGAATGCGCGGACGGCCCCGTGCGCGTCACCCGCCTCGGCGAGCACGTTGCCCAGCTCGGCCCAGGCACGGGCGGCCTCCCGATTGGCGTGGATCCGGCCGAGCTCCTCGGCGGCCCGGGCGAACTCCACCGTGGCGCCGTCGGCATCGCCGATCGCGGCGAGCGCCGCGCCGAGCGCCGTCCGGGCCTGCGCACCCTGCAACGTCGCCTCGGGCCCGGCCTCCACAAGGGACTGTCGGGCCGCGTCGACGGCGGAGGAAGGGTCGCCGATCATGAGGTGGGAGCGAGATATCTCCACCAGGATCGAGCCTCGGTCGAAGCCTCGTCCCGAGTCGGTGAGCCCGGCGAGCGCCTCCTGCAGGGCTTCCTTCGCCTCGACCGGCCGGGGCGGGTCCTGCCGCAGCAGCAGATAGCCGTATGCGCCGAGCAGGCGGGCGGTGCTGCGCCGGTCCGAGCCGTGCCGGAAGTAGGCGAGCGCCTCCTCGGCGAGGTCGAGGGCCTCGCGGTGGCGGCCGCGCTCGCTCGCGATCTGGCTGGCGTTCCAGAGCACCGAGGCGCGGGCGCGGGGCGAGTGCATCCTGTTGGCGCGGGCCAGGCCCTCCTGGAGCAACCGCTCGGCCTGGCCGACATCGCCGAGCTCGAAGTGGGCGGAGGCGACGGTCGCGAGGAGCTGGATGGCGCCGTCGGAGTCCCAGGCGTCGAGCCGGTCGAACTGCTGCATCGCGCCGACGCCGACCTCGACGACCCGGTTGAGCTGGCCGAGTTCGAAGAGGCAGCCGCACCAGCTCAGCACGACACCCAGCGACGCGAGATAGGTCGGGGCGTCGATCGCCTCCTGCACCAGCGTCTCGTACGCCCGGGCCGCCTCCTCCAGCCGACCGGCCGCCTCCAGGGCGCGGGCGGCGCCGATGCGGGCGTCGGAGCGCAGCAGCGGATCGAGGTCGGTGGTGCGCAGCACCGTGCCGAAATGGTCCAGCGCCTCCTCGGCGCGGCCCGACTCCAGCGCCAACTGTCCGAATCGGACGGCGAGGGCCGCGGGCCTGGTCGCCGAGGTCTCGATGTCGCCGCGCAGCTCCTCGACGGAGCAGGAGAGCCGATCGGCGAGCTGCTGCAGCACCTCGGGACCGGGGGAGCGGCGGCCGGTCTCCAGCAGCGACACGTAGCTCACGGAGAGGTTGTCGCCGGCCAGTTGACGCTGCGTGATGCCCCGGGCGGTCCGCAACGCGCGCAGTCGCCGGGGGAACTCGGCGGAGGTCGATTGACTGGGTTGACTCAAGATGCTCTCCTGGTTTACCGCGCAGTGTAGCCCGGTATACAGAAGTGGGGAGCACCATGAGAGTGGTCAAGATCTTGGTCGTCGCGGCGCTGGGTGTCACGCTGGCGACGCTCATCGGCACCGCGCGTCCTGCCTCCTCGAGCATCGCCGACTTCCCTCGGTGCTGCTACCCCGGCGGCAATTAGCGGCGAGCCGACGGAGCCCCGGTGGCCCGTAGGGGTGTGCGGGCCACCGATTCCGTTGTGCCGCAACGAGTACGGAATCTAGCGTTGCTCGTCTATCTGTGCTAAAAATCCTTCACATGTATCGCGACGCATGAAATAAATCTCCGAACACCCCCTGAGGAGAACATCCCATGCTCCGTACGCTTCAGCGCGCCCTCACCCTGATCGGCGCCGTCACCGTGACCGTGGTCGTCGCACTGGCCGGACCGGCCCACGCCGCCACCTTCCTGACTCACGCGCAGGCCGCCAGCCAGCTCAACGCCGCCAACATCGGCTGGACCTCCAGCGGCAACTGCAGCAACCGCAACAACTCCACCTGCACGTCCTTCACCGACATCCGGCAGACGACGATCTCGGGCATCAAGACGCTCAAGACCTACAGCGGCTGCGGCATCACGATCACCGCCGGTACCGAGGTCGGCCACGCCGGTGGCACCTACAGCCACTACAACGGCTACAAGCTGGACATCACCAAGACCACCTGCATCGGCAACTACATCAGCAACAACTTCACCTATGTCGGCTACATCGCCGGCTGGGGATACCAGTGGCGCTCCGGCGCGGGGAACCTCTACACCGACGAGGGCAACCACTGGGACATCACCTTCTACAACTGCGGCGGCTGCTGAGCCATCGATGGGCGTGGTCGCCGCCGCGGCCACGCCGCACCGACATGGAAGCGCCCTACCAGAGAGATCGATAGCACGCTATCTTGCTGAACGTGATCGAACTCGAGGTCGACTATGACGCCACCGCCGCCGATGTCTGGGCGGTGCTGACCGATCGTCGCCTCGCCGCCGACTGGTGGCTCGCGACGGACCTGGTGGCCGAGGCCGGCCGGGTCGCCCGCGCCGTCCCGCCGCCGGATCTCGCCGGCTTCCACGGACCCTTCACCATCGAGGTGGTCGCGGTCGACGCCGAGCGCCGCCTCGCGATGCGGTGGCGGGGCCGGGAGCTCTTCTCCGACGTCACCTGGGACCTCGAACCCCGGCCGCACGGCTGCCGGTTGCGGGTGACCCAGTCGGGCTACTTCGGCATCGACGGCCTGCCGCACCGCCGGGAACTGCTCGCCGCCTATGAGACGTTCTTCGCCGAACGCCTGCCGCTGCTGCTCGCCGATCCGCCGCAGGAGACGCTGCGCGCGGTGCCGGGGTCATGGGAGGTGCGGTCCCGGCGGGCCCGCCGGGACGCTGCCGCCGCTGCGCTGCTGCGATTGCGGGTGCTCTCCGCGGTCGCGGCGATCGTGCTCACCGCGGTCGTCATCACCGGGCTCACCGCGCTGATCCTCCAGCCGTCGATGGTGCCCGCGGAGGCGGGGGTCGACCCGTGGCGTACCCCCGCGTTTGCGGCGCAGCCGGGGGAGTCTGAGCCGGTGTCGCCGACGGCCCGCCCCAGCGGCCGCGTCAGCGTGCGGCCCAGCCGCAGCGCGGCGGTGCCCACCCCGAGCCGGTCACGGATCAGCGCGCTCTTCCGGGTGCGGGAGAGCTATGAGCTGGGCTACATCGGCGCGATCACGGTCAAGGCCGGCCCGGACGGCCTCGACGGGTGGAGCGCGGTGATCGTCCTGCCGCCGGGGGCGTCCGTCTCCAGCGCCTGGGACCAGATGGCGGTACGCCAACAGGGCGCAACGATAACCTTCACCCCGCTGGCGGCGCACCGAGTGCTCCAGGCGAACGGCATCTTCACCTTCGAATTCCAGGTGAACCTGCCGTCCGGTGTAGACGGCACCCCCCTGACCTGCACCGTCGCCTCCGTCCCCTGCGCCTGACCCCAAATTCCCGTTGATCAAGGGAAGACTCGCCATCCGGGGTGTCCGATTCGCGGCGAGTCTTCCCTTGATCAACGGGAATTAGCGCGTGGGGGTCGGTGATCGGCAGGAATGGCGACGCCTTTAGGCCGGACCAGGTGTTGAGGTCGCCTCATTCGCGGAGCAATTCGCCGTGGGTCACGAAGAGGCTGCTCTGCCTGCTCTGCTTGTCGATGTCCCAGAGGTCGACCGACTCCGATCGGATCGTGGCGACCCGGCGTTTACCCGAGAGCCAGCCGATGAGCGAGAGGCCGCTGCCCTCCTGACCGTGGTTGAACGACTCGGTCTCGCTCTCCAGCGCCGCCGACCAGAGGCGGATGCTGAACCGATCGACGACCGCGAGCTCCGCGCCGTCCACCGACCAGGCCAGGACCGTTCCGCTGCTGTAGTCCCAGGAGCCGAAGGGCGCCGTCCGGGTCGCCCCCGTCTCGACGTTGCGGAGCAGGATCTGCGTGACCGGGTAGTCGACGCGCAACGCCAACCAGGTGCCCTGCGGCGACCAGCTGATGTCGCGGAAGCTCGACCCGGCGTCGACCTTCAGCAGCGGTCCCGGTGCGCCACCGCTGAGCCGGTGCAGCCGGATGTCCGAACCGGCCTGCGTCAGCAGCCGCGTCCCATCGCCCGACCAGGCCACATAATCGACCTCGGGCGGCGTGGGCACCGGCGACGGCAGCACGAGCACCGTCGGGTTCGGTGACGGGGCGACCGTCACCGGCGGGGGATAGTGGGTGAAGGTGTAGATCGGGGTCAGCTCCGCGCCGACCGCGAGGACGCGGATCGCCGAGTCGTCGCTGCCGTAGGCGATGCGGTCCGGACCCTGGGGTGACCAGGCGAGCGCGCTGACGCCGCTCTTGGCGAGCTGCGCGGACGCGATCGGCTTCGCGTTGGTCGCCTCCCAGACCCGGATGTTGCCGGCGCCGTCACCGGCTGCGACCCGGGTGCTGTCGGGAGACCAGGCGAGCCGGGGCTGGGCCGGGCCGCTCTCGAAGGCGAAGTCCTGCTGGTCGAGCAGCGAGGTGACCTTGGTCAGCCCGGCCACGTCCCAGATCGTGATCGAGGTTTCGAAGGTGCTCGCGGTGGCGATCCGGCGTCCGTCGGGCGACCACTCCAGCATGTCCGACGGCCGCGAGCCGCCCAGCGGCCGGGCTTGCTGCAACTCGCCGGTCGTGGAGCTCCAGATCCGCAGCACGTTGTCGTCGAGCGCCGCGATCCGGCTGCCGTCGGGAGAGACAGCCGCCGCGTCCAGGTCCGAGCCGCCGTCGGTGAGGAACGCCCACGAGGCAGGCGCGGCCATGACGAACAGGTAGGCGACGACCGCCAGCACGACCCGCAGCTTTCGTCCCCGCCGCACCACCGGCGCAGGCAGGATCGATTCCCTGGCACCGGTCCGCTGGGTGTTGTCGAGCATCGTGATCAGGGTCAGCGTGTCCTCGGCGAGGAACCTCTCGCGCAGCACCGCACCGTGCATCTCCGGCAGGAGCCGGATGCTCTCGGGGAGCTGCTCGGCGCGCGGCAGGTCGGCGCCGCCGATGAGGACCGGCATCGTCGGCTTCGCCATCGCGAGCGCCATCTCGATCTCGACCCGGACCGGATCGTCGGTCCGGTCGAGCCGCCGGCCGCCGGCGGCCTCGCGCAGCTCGCACCAGACCGGACCGATCACCACGATCACGATGTCGCAGCGCGAGATCACCTCCTGGAGCTGGTCGCGCCACCTCAGGCCGGGTTGCAGGGACTGGGTGTCCATGAAGACGCTGTCGCGCCCGTAGCGCTTGACGAGGCTCTCGTAGAGGTAGCTGGTGGCCTGCTGGGAGTCGTCGCGGCGGTAGCTGATGAAGATCTTCGGGTGGCGGCGGATCTGCGCCAGGTTGCCGAGCCACAGGGTGGTGAATCCGCCGACCACGCCGAGGACGACACCGCCCGTGATCACCGTCGGGATCTGCTCGTCGCTGAAGCGCCACAGCGGCAGGATGACGGCGAACCCGAACGCGGTCGGGACGACGAAGCTCCAGAAGAAGACCGCGCGGGTGGTGAAGACACCGCGCAACCAGGTGATCTGCACCAGCAGGAAGCCCAGCGACGCGAGCAGCATGAAGGCGATCGTGCCGCTGCGGTCGACGGTGAACGGGCTGATCCAGATCATCGCGGCGAAGGTCGTCAGGACGACGGCGAGGCGCGTCCGGGTCGTGATCACGCTGCTCCCATGTGTAGTGCGATCCGTGCCCCGTCCAGGGCCGGGCTCCGGCCTGTCTCCAGGCGTCCGCCGACACTGCCGGCCACCCGCTGCGCGATCGACGGGACGAGTCCCGTCGGGCCGGAGCCGCTCGTGCCGCGCCGCAGCGCCGACAGGTCGCCGACCGCGAGGGCGAGCCGGGCGAGCGTCCCCCTCACCTGGGGGCCACCAGCATGACCCCGACCCCCCGGACCGTCCGCAGGAAGCGCGGCGCGGCGGCGCTCTCGCCGAGCTTGCGGCGCAGCCAGGACAGGTGGACGTCGAGGGTCTGGTCGGCGCCCTTGAGCGGCTGCTGCTGCCAGACCTCGGTGACGAGCTCGCGCCGGGTGACGACCCGACCCGGCCGGGCGGCGAGGTAGGAGAGCAGGTCGAACTCGCGCCGCGTGAGCTGCAACGGCTCGCCGTCGAGCCAGGCGGCCCGCTGATCGGGCTCCAGCCGCAGCCCGCCGACGTGGATGACGGGCTCGGCGGCGGGCGCGGCCCGGCCCCGGCGCAGCACGGCACCGATTCGGGCGAGCAGGTGCGCACCGGAGAAGGGCTTGGTGACATAGTCGTCGGCGCCCGCGTTGAGCAGCGCTATCGCGTCGCTCTCCTGCCGCCGTGCAGTGGCGACGACGACCGGGACATCGCAGATCGCCCGCAGCATCCGCAGCGCGTCGGCGCCGTCGATGTCCGGCAGCCCGAGGTCGAGAACGACCAGATCGGGAGCCTGGATGGTGACGACCCGCAACGCCTCCAGCCCGCTGCCGACGGCCCGCACCGCGAGCCCCGCATCCGTCAACGCGTAGGTCAGCGCTGCCCTAACCGTGGGATCGTCCTCAACCAGAAGTACGAGGGGCATGGCGCCCACCGTAACCGGGACGGGCCAGTCGTGGGGGGTGCCTTGATGGCGCGATGCGAATATGGCGGTTCATCGTGATGGCCGGGGCCTGGCTCGCGGCGGTGATTCGCCGGGGATCGCCCGCACGGCGAGATCACCCACGTCAGCCAGTGCCCCTCCTGGACGACCTGGTCGTTGACGTGACCAGTAGGTATTGCATGATCTCGATGTGTGGTTGAAGATTTCTTTCAATTCGCACCAGCCGTGCGGCAATCGCCGTCAATCGAGGTAGGCAGCCATGGTTCGTCTGCGCGGTGTCCTTCCCCTCCTCCTGCTCGCCGCGCTCGGCGTCGCCGCGATCGCCCGCGAGGCACCACCCGTCCCGGTCGCCTGCACGACCAACCCGGCCACGCCGAAGAGCCAGTTCCGGGCAATGTGGATCTCCACGGTCGTCAACATCGACTGGCCCAGCGCCCCCGGTCTGAGCGTCGCCCAGCAGCAGGCGGAGTACCGGAGCTGGCTCGACCTTGCCGTCCAGCGCCGGATGAACGCCATGGTCGTGCAGGTCCGCCCCGCCGCCGACGCGTTCTGGCCGTCGCCGCTGGAGCCCTGGTCGCAGTGGCTCACCGGGCAGCAGGGCACCGCTCCCGGCTACGACCCGCTCGCCTTCCTCGTCAGCGAGGCGCACGCCCGCAACCTCGACTTCCACGCCTGGTTCAACCCCTACCGGGTGGGGATGACGGAGAACCTCACCGATCTCGTCGCGGCGCACCCGGCCCGCCAGCACCCGGGATGGACCTTCGCCTACGGCGGCAAGCGCTACTACAACCCCGGAATCCCGGCGGTACGCGACTTCGTCGAAGACGCGATGATGGATGCGGTCAGCCGCTACGACATCGACGGCGTGCACTGGGACGACTACTTCTACCCCTACCCGGACGGGTCGGCGATCCCCGATCAGGCCACGTTCGCGCAGTACGGGAGCGGTTTCACCGACATCGGGGACTGGCGGCGGTCCAATGTCGACAAGCTGGTGCAGGAGATGGGCCAGCGGATCAAGGCGGCGAAGCCGTGGGTGGCGTTCGGGATCAGCCCCTTCGGGATCTGGCGCAACGGCAGCACCAATCCGCTCGGCTCGGCGACCGACGGGCTCCAGTCCTACGACTCGATCTACGCCGACACCCGGAAATGGGTCAAGCAGCACTGGATCGACTACATCACCCCGCAGATCTACTGGCACCGGGGCTTCGTCATCGCCGACTACGACGTGCTCGTGCCCTGGTGGGCGAGTGTCGTGGCCGGCACCGGCGTCCAGCTGTATGTCGGGCAGGCGACCTACCGGACCGGCGCCTCGGGGCAGCCCGCGCAGTGGCAGACGACGACGGAGCTCACCGACCACCTCTTCGTCAACCGGGGATATCCGCAGGTCTCGGGGGACATCCACTTCAGTGCCAAGGACGTGCGGGCCGACCGGCTCGGTTCGGTGACCCGGCTCGCGGGCGACCACTACAGCCGTACCGCGCTGGTGCCGGTCAACGCCGGGCTCGGCGGGGCGGCCCCGGTCGCGCCTTCGATCACCTCGGCGACCCGGGCGGGCGGTACGGTCACGGTGGGCTGGTCGGCGGCGGGGGGCGCCACGGCGTACGCCATCTATCGGTTGAACGGCTCCGGCGCGGCCGGGAGCTGCGCGTTCGCCGATGCCACCGCGCTGCTGGGCACCACCCGATCGCGGACCTTCACCGACACGTCGGCGGTCTCGTCGCAGACCTACTCCTACTACGTGACGGCGCTGGACCGGCAGCACCACGAGAGCCCGGTCAGCGCCGCCCGCGTCGTCGCCGGTGGCGGGCCGTTCTCGGTGATCGTCGACAACGCCACCGCCGGGCGCTTCACCGCGAGCGCCGCCTGGGGCACGTCGAGCTTCTCCGACCAGGGCTACGGGGCAGATTACCGCTTCGCCACCCCGGTGAGCAGCAGTGACGTCGCCTGGTTCGCCGTCGACGTGCCGTCGGTCGGCGCTTACAAGGTGGAGGTGTGGTATCCGGCGAACGCGGGCTACAACGCCGCGACGCCCTTCATCGTCGCCACCACGACCGGCAACAGGTCGGTGACCGTCAACCAGACCGCCAACGGCGGTAAATGGGTCAGCCTCGGCACCTTCACCCTCGCCGCCGGGGACCGCAACACCGTCGGCGTCAGCCGGTGGACCACGGGGACCGGGTACGTCGTCGCCGACGCCGTCCGGATCAGCAGCTAAATCCCACTAGGAGGGCCATCACCATGTCCGGCACCCCCCTGTCGCGCCGCAACGTCATGCGCGGCGCCGTCCTGCTCGGCATCGGCGCCACGGCGGGCGGCGTCGAGCTCACCGCGACCGCACCGGCCTCCGCCGCCGTGCCGACCCCGACCATCGCCTCCTGTGCCACCTGGGGCGCCCGCAACCCGTCGTCGGCACTGACCGAGATCAGCACGAAACCCAACAAGATCCTGGTGCACCACACCGCCGGGCCGAACACCACCGACTACTCGCAGGCGCACGCCTTCGCGGACTGCCGGAGCATCCAGAATTACCACATGGACCACAACGGCTGGTCCGACACCGGTCAGCACTTCACGATCAGCCGGGGCGGCTACATCTCCGAGGGCCGGCACACGAGCCTCGCCCACCTGCGCTCCGGCAGCGGCATGGTCGTCGGTGCGCACGCCCCCGGCCAGAACGATCAGGCGATCGGCATCGAGAACGAGGGCATCTACACCTCCGTCGCACCGCCGGCCGCGCTCTACAACCAGCTCGTCGCGTTCTGCGCCTACATCTGCCAGCAGTACGGCATCGCGCCGACGAAGATCTACGGCCACCGTGATTACACGGCGACCCAGTGCCCGGGCGACGTCCTCTACAGCATGCTGCCGCAGCTGCGGGTGGACGTCGCGGCAGTGCTCAACGGCGGGGGTACGCCGAGCTGGACCACGACCATCGACAACGGCTCGGCGGGGTTCACGGCGAGCGCCAACTGGGCCGTGTCCACCTACTCCACGCAGCGCTACGGCGCCGACTACCACTACGCCAACCCGCAGGCGATCAGCGACCCGGCGTACTACGCGGCGAACATCCCGGCCGAGGGCAACTACAAGATCGAGACGTGGTATCCGGCGAACACCGGTTACAACGCGACCACGCCCTACATCATCTACACCAAGACCGGCAGCCAGAACGTCGTGGTCAACCAGCAGTCCGGCGGCGGTGCCTGGAAGTCGCTGGGCACCTTCACGCTGACCGCCGGCTCGCACAACATCGTCGCGGTCAGCCGCTGGACCTCGGGCGCCGGTTACGTGATCGCCGACGCCATCCGCATCACCCGGGTGTAACGCGCCCGCTCCCCAAGCCGCGGCTCCGCACGAGCTCGCACCCTCGTGCGGGGCCGCGGCCCGGGCGTCTAATCGCTGTTGGCCTTGTCGATGCCCTTCGCGACCCGGTATGTCCGCTCGATCAGCTCGCGAAGGACGCCGATGTCGATGCCGTCGAGGCGCTTGAGGTAGAGGCAGCCCTTGCCGGCCGTGTGCGGTCCGAGCTTGGCCACCGCGGTGGCGTGGCGGGTCTCGAAGTCGCCGACCAGGTAGACCACGAGGTGGGGCTTGCGGGGCGAGAACGCCGCCCGGGGCGCGTCGCCCTCGTGGCCGCTGGCATAGCGGTAGTGGTAGCTGCCGAAGCCGACGATGCTGGGCCCCCACATGACGGGCTGCTCGCCGGTGACCTCGGTCATCAGGGCGCAGAGAGTGCGGGCGTCGGCCTGCCGCCGCGCGTCGGGCACGGCGGCGAGGAAGTCCTCGACCGAGGCCCCGGTGGGGGACGTCACGGGTGCCTTCTTCGCGGTAGCCATGACCCGGATCGTAACCGCGCCCACCGACATCTCCCGCCGACGACGCGATTGTCCGCGACCGTGCCGTGCGCGCTGCGGGTGCTGTTCGCGGTCCTTTCCGGAGGTCACGCATGGTAGCGGTCGCCGCCGGGTGGGCCTAGGGTGCGCGCGGAGCTTTGCTCTGCTTACACAGACGCATCACCGGGGTGTCCGGGTCTATTTCGTAGGTCACGCATGGTAGCGATCGTCGCGGGGTGGGCCTAGGGTGCGCGCGGAGCTTTGCTCTGCTTACACCGACGCATCACCGGGAATATCCGGATTCAGTGGCCGATGCGCGGGTGTAAGCAGAGCAAAGCTCCGCGCGCGTCACCGGTCCCCGGGCGGCTTGCCGTCACGATCCGTCACCGCGGCGCGGTGACCGTCGAGCATCAACGGGCTGGACCGTGCGGTTCAGCGCCAGCCGGCCGGGCCGTGCGGTTCAGCGCCAGCCGGCCGGACCGTGCAGCGCCAGCCGGCCAGACCGTGCCGTCCAGCGCCAGTCGGCTGTGCCGTGCCGTGCAGCGCCAGCCGGCCAGACCGTGCCGTCCAGCGCCAGTCGGCCGGACCGCGCCGTGCAGCGCCAGCCGGCCAGACCGTGCAGCGCCAGCCGGCCAGACCGTGCCGTTCAGCGCCAACGGGCCGGACCAGGCGCCAGCCCGGTCCGGCCCGTGAAACACCGGCTGCTACACCGGATCGATCTGGATCTCGGCCTCCAGCTCCAGCACCCGGTCGTAGTCCTCGTCCAGCACCGCCAGGTCCTGGTGAATCAGGATCACCCAGGCCAGGCACGTGAACAGGTCCACCGTCTCCGGCACCAGCGCGCCGTTCTCCTTCATCACCCGCATCCAGTGGAACGACGCCAGCGCCTCCGCCTTCTGCAGCACTTCGCCGTTGCGCAGGATCCCCGCGCGATGCGCCGAGACGAAGATCCCCCGCAGCCGCTGCACCAGGTCGAAGCTCTCCCGGAACTCACCGCGCAGGCGGTGCGCGACCGTCCGCTTGATGTGGTTGTCCCCGGTCGCGAGGTCGCTCACCATCTGGTGCCCGCCTCCGGCCGGCCGAGCGGCGACTTCAATCAAACGAGGCCCGTCCGGAGTCAGCATCACCTCCGCGTGCCCGCACCCGACGCGGATCCCGACAGCATCAAGCACCTGCTGCGTATACGGCCAGATCGCCAGCACCTCCGGATGATCGGGCTCCAGGAAGTCGATCCGCCGGTAGATCCCGATCTGGTCGCCACGCCGGATCTTGGTGTAGCGGCAGACGTCCACCAGCGCGTGCCGCCCGTCCACGGAGTAGCTGTCGACGAGGTACTCCGTCCCCTCGGCGTACTCCTGGACCAGCACCTCGTCGTTGTGCACTCCCAGCTTGTTGGTGTTGCCGAGGATCTCCGCGAACCGCGTCCGCCAGTCGTCGTCCTCGGCGATGATGTGCACCTCGTCGCCGCCGCCGCCCTTCGGCGGCTTGATCACCAGACGACGACCGACCAGGCCGTTGTCGGCCAGCCAAGCGTCGATCACCGCCGGGTCGTCGGAGCTGATCTGACGGAGTCTGGGTACGCCGGCCGCGCCCAACGCCGCCGACATGGCCCGCTTGTCCCGGCGTGCCGTGTTGAGCGGGCTGACATTCCCCGCGCCGGGGGTGAGGCGGTCGATGAGCTGGTCGGCGAGCTCCACCCCGGACTCGGCGCCGGGGATGACGAACCCGTCGACGAGGTAGCCGCGGAGCTGTTCGGCGAGCGCGGAGACGTCCCCGTCGAAGTAGTGCACCGCCTCGTAATTCTCCGGGAACCACGTCGGCAGGTAGGAGTCCGGCGGCTGGAGACCGCTGAGCACGGCGATCGGAGTGGCACCCGCCTCCCGGAACGCCGGGCCGTACTCCTGCCCGGTGGAGAGCGGATCGACGATGATGGCGTAGGTCATGACAGTGCCTCCACCTTCTCGGCGGCGAGCGCCGCGACGGGCTGGTCGACGACGCGGCGGCCGCGCATGCCGAAGAAGGCGGCGGCGGTCCCGGCGAGGGAGACGACGCCGATCCAGATCCAGACGGAGTTGCCGAGCTGCCGGAAGGCGTAGACACCGGCGATCGGTCCCAGCGCCGACCCGAGGCCGAACATGGCGTGAGCAGCACCGATATAGCGCCCACGCAGGTGCTCCGGTGCCGCCATCCCGGGGTAGGCGAACATCGTCGGCCCGCCGATGATCTCGGCGAGGGTCCAGATGAGCGTGCCGACGACGAAGACCGCCGGAGCCCACGGCAGTGCGTAGAACGCGAGGCCGCCGCCGAGCAGGATGAACCCGATGACGGCGACGATCCGGGCCGGCCAGTGCTGCACCACCTTGGTGACGAGCAGCTCGCAGGTGATGACGAGGAAGCCGTTGAGCGCGACCACCGCCCCGAACCACCAGGTGCTCAGCCCCCGCGCCGACATGGCGAGCGGCAGCGTCGCCAGGTACTGGATGTAGACGGCGGCGTTGAGGAACATGCAGAGCAGGAAGAGCAGGTAGCGGTAGTCGCCGAGCATCGCCAGGTAGCCACTGCTCGGTGCCGGAGCGGTCGGCGCCGCGCTGTCCGTTGCCTCGGTCGAGGCGGAAACGCGCCGGGGCAGTGCCACCGCGACGATCGCGGCGAAGGCGAGTGCCGCCACCGCCTCGCCCCAGAAGAGCAGGTCCCAGGAGACGGCGAGCAGCGCCGCACCGATGAGCGGGGCGGCGGTGGTGCCGAGGTTCAGCGCGAGGCGATAGACCGCGAAGATCATCACCTGCCTGTTCTCCGGTGTCAGCTCGGTGAGCAGCGCCGCCGAGGCGGGCCGGTAGAACTGGCCCACGACGCCGACGAGCGTGATGATCGCGAGCAGCGCCGGGTAACCGTCGACGTAGAGGATGCCGACCACGAACGCGGCGGTGCCGAGCATGCTGACGAGCACCGCGTTGCGCGGCCCGAGCTTGTCGGCGAGCGAGCCGCCGATGATCAGGCCGATGACGGATCCGCCGCCGTAGAAGCCGAGTGCCGTGCCCGCCTGCACCTCGCTGAAGCCCCGATGGGTCAGGAAGAGCACCAGGAAGACCTGGATGAACCAGCCGAGCTTGTTGACGAAGACCCCGGCGAGCAGCGCCTTCACCGCCGCCGGTGCTTCCCGGATCGTCACCAGGATGCCGGTTTCCTGCGTGTCCGCGACGGCTGTCATGCGGTCACCTCCTCGTTCCAGCGCAGGGCAGCCTGGGCGTGGTCGAGCGCGGCCCGGCACTCCTCGACGGAGTCGGCGACGGCGGTGGCGTACGCGATGCGGCCCCACAGCGTGCCTTTCGGCGGCGGCGAGGTGGTGTCGCCCGCCTTCATCAGCGGCACCAGCAGATCCGTCGCGGCGGGCAGGTCCTCCTCGACGAACCGGATCGAGGTGAGCACCGTGTCGTCGGTGTCGACGTAGAAGAACCGCACCCCGCCGCAGAGGCTCCGATCCGGGGTCATCGCCGGTGCGTGCCCGCACGCGACCGCCGCCGCGGCGAGACCGGGGTCGATCCCGTTGGCCCGCAGCCCCAGATAGGGGATGAGGTCGCCGCCGATCCGGGCGTTGACCTCGATCACCTTGGGCCCGTCGCCGGTCATCATGATCTCGGTGTGGGTGACGCCGTCGGTGAACCCGAGCGCGGCGTGGGTGTCGTGCAGCACCTTGATGAGCTGCTCGTCCTGCCAGAGCGGGTCGGTGGCCGAGACGAAGTGGCCGACCTCCTCGGCGTAGGGGAAGTAGCCCAACTCCTTGCGGGCCAGGCAGAACGGCTGCACCGCCCCCTCGAAGACCGCCGAGTCGATGCTGATCTCATAGCCGTCGGCGAACTCCTCCACGAGCACCTTGACGTCGTAGTGCGGCGCCTCCGGCACGGTCGTGTCGTGGGCGAAGGCCCAGTTCGCCGCGAGCTCCTCGGCGTCGTTGACCTTGATCACGCCGAGGCTGGCGGCGAGCGCCCGGGGCTTGAGGATGATCGGGTAACCGACCTTCTCGGCCGCGATCAGGGCGTCGTCCACGGTGTCGACGAGGATCGACTGCGGCTGCGGCACCCCGGCGGCCGAGAGCGCCTGCCGGGTCAGGTGCTTGTCGCGGCAGCGGTTGACCATCTCGGGGTCGCCGCCGGGCAGTCCGAGCGCCGCTGCGACGTGGGCGGTCTGCAGGATGCGGGCCTCGTCCCAGCAGAGGACCCCGTCGATCGGGTCGGTGCTGTCGAGCTTGCGGGCGGCGACGGTCATCGCGTCGGCGTCCAGGGTGCTCTCCAGCACCGTCCACCCGGCGATGTAGTCGGTCTCCCAGGTGGGCTCGGCGTGCAGGAACATGTGGATGCGGTACTGCGACGCGATCGAGCGCAGCAGGTACTCGCGGAACAGGCGCATCCCGGTGGCGATGACCAGCAGGTGCGGCCGACCGGTCCGCACGGTGGGGTTGTCGTGCATGACTAGTGCTCCTCTCCTCGACGCGACGGCGCGGTGGCGCCGGCGTCGTCGGTTACTTCCTCTATATAGGACACTCCGGCGGATCCGTCGAACCGCTCCCAGTGCTCGGCGATCCGCAGCCGGCCGTCGGCGAGCACCGTCGGCTCGTAGCGGCAGCGCCCGGCGACCATGTCTCCGTTGCCGAAGGCGAGGCAGTAGACGCCCTCGACGGTGCCGTCACGATCGCAGACGCCGACCATGGAGCCGCCGCGCAGCCAGCCGCCGGAGTACTCGCCCCGGACCAGGTCGCCCTGCTGGCTGAACCGCCCGCGCGGGGTCTCCTCGGTCGACTGCACCGCCGGTGCGACGACGACGGGTACGAAGACCCGACCGTGGTAACTGATGTCCGGCACGGTGCTCACCACCGGACCGGCGACAGCTCGTCGCGTACCTGGTAGATGTGCGTGCCGAACATGGAGTTGACCACCCGCGCGGCGCGGACCGGGAGCAGGGTGAGCCCGGCGTTGGTGAGCCCGTGGCTGTAGCGGCTGGCGCCCAGGGCATAGATCTTGTGCCCGTTCATCCCCTTCCAGCGCACCGAGAAGTCCGACTCGACGATCATCTCGTTCTCGTCGTCGAGGTCGATCCGCTCGCGCAGCTCGTCGTCGAGGGGCAGCGGCGTCGCCTCCCGCCCGGCGGCGACCACGACGTGGCGGAACCGGTACTCCTCGCGCCGCTCCGGCGACGTGCAGCGCAGCACGATGTCGTTGCCGTCGCGCTCGCCCGAGGTGACGTCCCGGTGCGGCAGCAGGGTCACCGGATAGCGGCCCAGCTCCAGCATGCCGTCGTAGTTGGCCTGGTAGAGCGCGCGCAGCGCACCCGGGGTGAGGGCGTCGCCGGTCAGCTTGTGGTCGGCGATGAGCTGCCGCCGGGTGGTCCGGGTCAGCTCCTGCATGTAGTCGACGTGCTGCGGCCGGTAGATGTCGTTGGCGATCGGCGAGTCGTCGATGCTCTGGAACCACTGGTGGCGACCGAACCACGAGATGTCGGTGAAGCCCGCGCCGAGCAGCCGGAACACGCACTCGATGCCGGTCTGTCCGGCGCCGATCACGGCGACGGGCGCCTCGGTGTCGGCGCGCATCGCGTCGAGCCGGGCGGCGAGCCCGTCGGCGATGAAGACCTGGTCGGCCGGGAGCCCGCCGAGGTAGGCCGGCAGCATCGGCCTGGTGCCGACGCCCAGCACCAGGTGCTCCGAGCGGGCCAGCGGCTTGCCGTCGGAGTGGACGGTGAAGCCGCCCTCGCCGAAGGAGACCCGGTCGATCCGGGAGCTGTAGGAGATGTTGCCGATCTGCTCGGCGGCCCAGGCGAGGTAGCGCTGGTACTCGATGCGGGGAATCGCGTCGAACTGGGCGTTGAGCAGGGCGTAGAGCCGTCCGGTGGTGACCAGGTAGTTGTGGAAGGTCAGCTTGTGCCGCGGGTCGACGAGGGAGACGAGATCCTTCAGCCAGCCCGTCTGCATGCGTACCCCCGAATAGAGCAGGTCGGCGTGCCACGACGGGCCGGGAGCCGCGTCGAAGAGCGCGATGCGCTCGGTGGTCGCGGATTCGAAGAGGGCGGCGAGGCTGAGGTTGGCCGGTCCGGCGCCGATCCCCACCGTGTGGAAGTAGGGGAGTTCGGCCGGCACACAACCAAGATCATTGACTGTACGGTCGGACATGGGATGAACCTTTCTGACGGGTGATGGTGTTCAGCGGTGGTTCACGGACCCGCGGCGCGGTGGCGCCGAAGGGCTGTTCAATCAGCGGTGAGCTGAGCGGCGGCGATCGAGCTCGCGGCGAGCGCGGTCTTCACCGAGCCGCCGGCACCACCGGTGAAGGTGTGCAGCCGGGGCGCCGCACCGACGGGCCGCAACCGCAGGACGGGCTGCCCGGCATAGCAGTCGGTGGCGCTGATCCGCGATCGCGGCGGGCCCAGGCGCAGCCGGGGGAACCGGGTCCGGGCCACCCTGCTCGCCTCCACGTGCAGGGCGGTGGTCCCCGATGATTCGCCCGGTCCCGCGCCCCAGGACTGCGTGGGCAGTCCCAGCAGCACGGCGCCGTCGGCGGTGGGCCGGCCGAAGAGCCCGGACGTCTCGTCGACGAAGACCGGCGGTCGCCAGCCGCCGGCCGGGTAGACCGTGTACTGGATCGCCTTGGTCCGGTAGCCGTCGGCGGGCAGGCCGCTCGCCCGCAGCAGCGCCGGGGTCCAGGCCCCCGCCGCGATGACGACGACGTCGTAACGCCGCACCGCCTCCACGGTGCGGCAGTCGACGGTGCCGTCGGTGTGCGGGACCAGCGCGGTGATCGCGCCGGTCCGCACGGTGGTGCGCTGCCGTCCGGCGAGGTCGGCGAGCACCCGGCTGCGCAGCCGGTGCGGTGAGATGTAGCCGGCGAACCGCTCCGTGACGGCGACCGTCCCGGCGGGCAGCCCGGCCCAGCCCGCGCGGGTCAGCTCATCGGTCGCCGCCAGCG
Organism: Allocatelliglobosispora scoriae; assembly: GCF_014204945.1. NCBI lineage: Bacteria > Bacillati > Actinomycetota > Actinomycetes > Micromonosporales > Micromonosporaceae > Allocatelliglobosispora > Allocatelliglobosispora scoriae. The sequence goes on along the minus strand of NZ_JACHMN010000002.1, from coordinate 1,372,252 downwards.
AGACCGACCCGTAAACGCAGCGGTCCACCTCGGCCAGTTCGGCCGACAGCTCCGCAGAACCCTCCCGCAGGTACGCCGACCCCGTCCGCCGGAAGTCGGCCCACTCCCGCAGGACCCGGCTCGACAGGAGCTCGGCGAGGCTCGCCACGGCGAGTTCGCGCTGGACGGGATGCGTCTCGTAGCCGCGCACCCCGCCACCGGAGGCATCGGTCGCGTCCCGCTCGCCGTCGTCGCCGGTGAAGATGTCGACCTGCCGGGCGCGGCCGGCGAGTCGCCACGCGAGCAGTGCCCCGGCGAGCCCGCCGCCGATGACGCAGATGCGCATCGCCGTCACCCCCGCCCGGTCAGCGCGGACCGCAGCGGCTCCACGTCCGGCGCCCCGGCGGCGAGCAGCGTGAGCAGGCAGCGTGCGGCGGTCGGCGGGGAGAACCCGTCGAGCCGCAGCGCCGCCAGGCCGCGGGCGAGCTCGGCGGCGGCGAGCTCCGGCGGCATCGGCGTGGTCGGTGCGGTGCCGTCGAGCAGGGGGGCCACCCGGTCGCGGAAGGCGGTGAACGCGGCCATCGTGAAGTCGCTGGCGTAGCGGTCGGGTCGGTCCCAGGCGAGGTAGAGCCGGACGATCGCGGGGTCCTCGCCGGTGAGCAGTTCGTTGGCCCAGATGGCGTGGTTGCGGCTGGTGGAGAACTTCCGACCGTCCAATGTGTAGAACTCGTTGACCGCGAGGCCGGTGAGGGGCAGCGGGTCGAGTCCGGCGGCTGCCCAGATCGCGGGCCAGTAGACGGCGTACCAGAAGGCGTTGTCGATGCCGTGGCAGTGCCACAGCTCGCCGACCTCGCCCCAGGCTGCCCGGTAGTCGCCGAGGGTCTCGGCGTCCGGGTAGACGTGGCGGGCGATGCCGTAGAGGTCGGTGAGGGCGACCTCGGCGTGGGCGTCCACCCGCATCCCGGCGATCGCCGCGGTCCCCGGCACACCCCAGTCGGCGGGGTAGGCGAGCGGCACGGCGGGCAGCCCCACCCTGAGGTGGTGGGCGATCAGGCTGCGGACCCGGCTCGGGAGTTCCGCCCGCACCCACAGCTCTGTCAGCCGGTCGCGGTAGTCCTCCATGCGCAGCACGGGCAGCACGGTCGGTACCGTCCGGGCGGCTCCACCGCACACGCCGCAGACCGGATCGACGAGGTCCTGCGCGGAGGTGAACGAGCCGCAGCCCTCGCAGGCACCGCCCGCCGCCTCGCCGCCGCAGCGGGAGCACCGGCCCGTCACATAGGACTGGTAGAGCGTGCGGTCGCAGTCGGAGCAGACCTTGAGGTCGAACTCCGTCAGGTGGACCGCGCCGCTGGTGATCAGCCGGTTGACCAGCCCGTCGATGATGATGTCGTGCCCGGGCAGCAGCGGGTCGGTGAAGTTGTCGTGGCGGATCCCGGCGAGCCGGTAGGTCTCGACGATCTCGGTGCGGAACTCGGTGAGCATCTTCTCGACCGGGATCCCCGTCCGTTCCGCCTGGAGCAGCACGTAGTTCTGGTGGACGTCGAGACCGGTGGAGAGGATCGCCCGGACACCGCGGGCCCTGGCCGCCCGGGCCGCGATGTCGGCTGCGACATAGGGACCGGAGAGGTGGCCGATGTGCAGCGGACCATTCACGGTCGGCTGCGGCATCGTGATGACGACGAGCTTATCGGTCGTCATTCGAACACCTGTTCGAATTCGTGGCGGGCATCCAGTAGACACTGAAGATCAGCAATGCCTCGTCGGGCGAGGTGTTGTAGACCGTGTGCCCCTCGGAGCTGTCCAGCAGGAAGGCCGATCCCTGGTCGACGACGGTGCGAACGCCGTTCACGTCCACCGTGGCGCTGCCCCGGACGGCGATGGAGAATTCGTATTCCGGGTGCCGGTCCGGTGGACTGTTGTCCTGTGGCGGAATGCAGTACCACATCGCTTTGAATGGGAATCCGAGAGTCGCCGGATACTGTTCGAATCGTGCGACCTCGACGCTTTCGACAAGGCTTTTATGGGCTGTCGAATAGTCGAATACCTGCACTGTTCCTCCCTCCGTGATCATGTCCTGAGCTGGGAAAACACGACCGACTGCATGATGTGGATAGACGAAAGGCCCGCCCGGCCGGTCGGCGGGCGGTTCATTCGCTTCATTCGAACGTATGTACCAATATGAAAGAGCAGTGAAGGAACCGTGTCAAGGGTTCGAGGGATTTATCAAAGATCGACCTGGGAAATGGTCGGTTTTCGCGACCTATTCACGAATCGTCATGCCGTCGCCGGATTACCCGGGGCATGACTATTTCGTAAACAATAAATGTATCGATATATGGGCGCGCGAAAGGCCCACTCCAGCGCGCGAGGCGTGAGTCCTACCAGGGGTTGAGCTCGCCCCGGACGCCGTCACAGGTGGCGCTGACCCAGCCGGTGCCGATGTAGTTCTGGCTCTGCCCCAGCAGGGAGCCCTTGCTGTCGGTGCGGCCCACGAAGTCGAGGAAGTCCCTCGGCCCCTGGCTGCTGTCGAAGGTGCAGCGGACGTCCGTGAGCTTGGGGAAGCCCTTCAGCTCCACCGCGATGAACGCGCAGGACGGGATGCCGCACCTCGGCCGGCCCTGCGCGCTGTCTCCCTTGTAGACGGCGACCGACCTGCCCTTGGCGTCATGGGCCGGGTTGTCGTCGCCGAAGGGGGGCCAGCCCACCGTCGCGGCGAAGGTCAGATAGGCGAGGATCAGGCCGACGAGCGTGCTGATGATGGTGACGACGGTGCTCGTCTTGCTCAGCCCGCTGCTGGGCTTCGGCTCTTCGGCGACGGCCATGGGTCTCTCCGGGGGTGAGGGTCTGCCGGTGATCCTAGGGGTGCGGTCCGTCACCGGTCACCGCCAGCACCCCGCCGTTAGGACCGACTCTTGAAGAGTTGCGGCCAGGGTGTGGCCACCGTGCGGGTCGAGGCCGCACGCCGCGCGCTGCTCGCCCCCGGGTTAGGGCCAACTCTTCAAGAGTTGGTCCTAACTGGAGCACCCGGCAGTCGGAGCTCCGAACCGGGTCAGCGGCGGAAGGTGCGGCGGTAGGCGGCGGGTGCGACGCCGATCGCCGCGTGCAGGTGCTGGCGCAGCGAGGTGGCCGTGCCGAACCCGGCCCGCGTCGCGACCTGGTCGATCGGCAGGTCGGTCGTCTCCAGCAGCCGTCGGGCGTGCTCTATCCGCTGGTGGGTGAGCCACCGGCCGGGGCTGACGCCGGTCTCGTCGCGGAACCGCCGGGTGAAGGTGCGCACGCTCATCCGCGCATGCCGGGCCAGTGCGTCGAGGTCGAGCGGTTCGTCGAGCCGGGTCAGCGCCCAGGCCCGGGCCGACGCGGTCGAGGCGTCGCCGACGGGCGGCATCGGCCGGTCGATGAACTGCGACTGCCCGCCGTCGCGCCACGGCGGCACCACGCAGCGCCGAGCCGCCCGGTTGGCGACCTCGCTGCCGTGGTCGCGGCGCAGCACGTGCAGGCACAGGTCGACCCCGGCCGCCACCCCGGCCGAGGTGAGCACGTCGCCGTCGTCGACGAAGAGCACGTCGGGCCGCAGCTCCACATCGGGGAACGCCCGGCGGAACCGGTCGGCGTATGCCCAGTGCGTCGTCGCCGGCCGCCCCGCCAGCAGCCCCGCCGCCGCCAGCACGAACGCCCCGGTGCAGATCGACATGATCCGCGCGCCCCGCTCGTGCGCGGCCCGCAGCGCCGCGAGCGCCGGATCCTGCGGATCCAGCTCCAGCGACGAGCGGTGCACCCCCGGCACGATCACGGTGTCGGCGGCGTCGAGCAGCTCCAGGCCGTGGTCGGGGAGGATCGCAAACCCCGCGCTGGTACGCACCGGAGCACGCCCCGAGGTCGCCGTGCTGACCGAGTAGAGCTGCTGCTCACCGGGCTGGTCGGCGGCGGGGAAGACCTGCGCCGGGATGCCCAGGTCGAAGGCGACGGTGACGTCGAAGGCGAGGACGGCGATCCGATGCATGGCCTGATTCTTTCACATAGTGGCAGTCAAGCCACTCGCTCCGTGCCGACGGCAGGATCATGATGAGGTCGTGACGAGAAGACTTCACCCCGCCTGGTCCGTGGCCGCCGTGGCGTTCGTGGCCCTGATCGGTGCCGCCGGATTCCGATCGGCCCCCGGCGTACTCATCGAGCCGCTGCAGGACGAGTTCGGCTGGTCGACGGCGACGATCGGTGCCGCCGTCTCCGTCAACCTCGTGCTCTTCGGCCTCACGGCACCCTTCGCCGCCGCCCTGATGGAGCGCTTCGGCATCCGGAAGGTCACCGCCTTCGCGCTGCTCATGATCTCGCTGGGCAGCGGCCTCACCGTCTTCATGCGCCAATCGTGGCAGCTCATCGTCTGCTGGGGTGTGCTCGTCGGGCTCGGCGCCGGGTCGATGGCGCTCGCCTTCGTCGCGACGGTCACCAGCCGCTGGTTCGTCAAGCACCGGGGCGTCGTCACCGGCATCCTCACCGCGGCCAGCGCCACCGGCCAGCTCATCTTCCTCACCTTCATCGCCTCGCTGACCCAGGCGCAGGGGTGGCGCATCGCCACGCTCGTCATCTCCGCGACAGCCCTGCTCGTCGTGCCGCTGGTGCTGTGGCGGCTGCGGGACGACCCGGCCGACCTCGGTGTGACGGCGCTGGGGGCGGAGGCGGCTGATGGCGTACCCACCGGGGGATCGGGAGGGGGCGCGGCCCGGCGCGCCCTGACGGCGCTGCGGGACGCCTCGCGGTCGGGGGCCTTCTGGCTGCTCGTGGGTGGTTTCGCGATCTGCGGGATGACGACGAACGGCCTGATCGGCACCCACTTCATCCCCGCCGCGCACGACCACGGCATGCCGATCACGACCGCGGCGAACCTGCTGGCGCTCGTCGGCCTGTTCGACATCGTCGGTACGGTGCTCTCCGGCTGGCTCACCGACCGCTTCGACTCACGGGTGCTGCTCGGGGCCTATTACCTGCTGCGCGGGCTGTCGCTGCTGATCCTGCCGGGGTTCTTCGGCGCGCAGGCGCACCCGAGCATGCTGGTCTTCATCATCTTCTACGGCCTGGACTGGGTGGCGACCGTACCGCCGACGATCGCGCTCTGCCGTGAGCAGTTCGGCGTCTCCGGGCCGATCGTCTTCGGCTGGGTCTTCGCGTCGCACCAGATCGGTGCTGCGGTCGCCGCGTTCGGTGCCGGTGCCGTCCGCGACTCGCTGGGCAGCTACAACGCGGCGTTCTACGTCGCGGGGGCCTTGTCGGTCGGCGCGGCCGGCCTGTCGATGGCGATCCGCCGCCCCGGCACCGTCCGCCAGTGGCGAGTCGCCCTCCCCGCGTGACCCGGTCACGTTTTGCAGCAAAGCGTGGCCTCGCTTCGCGAGATGGCCACGCTTTGCTGCAAAACGTGACAGCGAGCGGGCCAAGATCGGCGCAACTCTTGAAGAGTTGGTCCTAAGGTGAAGGCATGGCCACGTCTCAGGTCGTCTCCGTCGGCGGGCGCGAGGTGACGATCACCCACCCGGACAAGGTGATCTTCCCGGAGTCCGGGCTCACCAAGCTCGACCTGGTCACCTACTACCTCACCGTTGCCGACGGCGCGCTGCGCGGGGTCACCGGGCGGCCGATGATCCTCAAGCGGTTCGTCAAGGGCATCGACGAGGAGGCGTTCTTCCAGAAGCGCGCCCCCACCGCCCGGCCGGACTGGATCGAGGTGGCGGAGCTGAAATACGCCTCCGGCACCTCCGCCGAGGAGGTCGTCGTCCGCGACGCCGCCGCGCTCGCCTGGGTCGTCAACCTCGGCTGCATCGACCTCAACCCGCACCCGGTGCAGGCAGAGGACCTCGACCACCCCGACGAGCTGCGCATCGACCTCGATCCCGTGCCCGGCGTCGGCTGGGCGCAGATCGTCGAGGTCGCCCTTGTCGTGCAGCAGGTCCTCGCCGATCACGGGCTCACCGCCTGGCCCAAGACCTCCGGTTCGCGGGGCTTCCACATCTATGCCCGGATCGCGCCGGAGTGGCCCTACCCCAAGGTGCGGCTCGCCGCCGAGACGGTCGCCCGCGAGGTGGAACGGCGCGCTCCCGACCTCGCCACCAGCAAGTGGTGGAAGGAGGACCGCGAGGGTGTCTTCGTCGACTTCAACCAGAACGCCAAGGACCGGACCGTCGCGTCGGCCTACTCGGTGCGCGCCGTCGCCGACGCCCGGGTCTCGACGCCGCTGACCTGGGACGAGGTGCCCGGCTGCAAGCCGGAGGAGTTCACGCTCGCGAGCGTCGCCGAGCGCTTCCGCGCCATCGGCGACCCGTGGGCCGGGATCGAGACGGCGACCGGCTCGCTGGCACCGCTGCTCGCGCTCGCCAAGGAGCTCGGCCCGGCGGAGAAGCCGCCCAAGGGCACCGGCCGCCGCCAGTCGGCGATGCCGCTGATCGAGATCGCCCGGGCGAAGACCCGCGAGGAGGCGGAGGCGGGCCTGGACCGCTGGAAGGAACGCCATCCGGGAGTCGTGCCGCTGCTGGAGCCCGCCGACATCCTCGTCGACGGCATGCGCGGTCGGAGCTCGGTCTGGTACCGCATCCGCATCAACCTCCAGCACGTGCCCGAGGCGGATCGGCCGGCGCAGGAGGAGCTCGAGGTCGACTACAACCCCTGGGCCGGCATGTCCCGCGACTCCACCGAGGCCTGATCTTGCGGGTGCTGGTGCGGTGGGCGGGCGCTGCGGCGCTCCAGGCCCGCTCATCGGCGAGATCGTGGCGCCGAGGTGTCGCTGGAGCAGCACTTCTGCGCCAAGGTCGAAGTCCGAGAGGGCTTTAAGACCAACTCTTGAAGAGTTGCGGCGATCTTGGGCGCGGTCCCGACCCGGGGGGCGCGGTTTGCAGCAAAGCGTGCTCATTTCGCCGCGCGAGGCCACGCTTTGCTGCAAAACGTGGCCCCCGGGGAAGCGCGCCCCGGGGAAGGGGGTGAGGAGGAGGTCACGCGGAGGCGGTGAGGGGGGACGAATCTGACGGGATGAGGTCGTCGCCGGGCGGGGACGGGTCCGGGCGGCCGAGGCGAGTCGTCGCGATGACCACGAAACCGACACCGACCAGCGTCGCCGCGATCACCGGCAGCGCCGCCGGGCCGAGGTGGTCGACGACGATACCGCCGATGAGCGCCCCACCGGCGATCCCGAGGTTGAACGACGCCGCGTTGAGCCCGCTCGCCGCATCGGGCGCGCCGGGCGCGGGCCCGCAGGGTCGCGGTCTGTACGAAGACCGGGATCGACCCCATCGCCACCCCGGTCACGCAGATCCCGGCGACGACGAGCGCCACCGATGTCGGCCCGAAGGCGAGGACCGCCAGTGCCGTACCCAGCGCGGCGGTGCCGATGAGCATCCCGGCCCGCAGGCGCCGGTCGATGAAGACGCCGGTGGCGAGGAGTCCCAGCCCCCCGGCGACCCCGGACGCGAGCAGCACCGGACTGATCTGTTCCTCGGCGAGGCCGACGTGCAGCAGGAACGGTGCCACATAGGTCGAGAAGGTGAACTGTCCGAGCATCGTCACCGCCGTCACCACGACGACGGGCACGAGCCCGGGGATCCGGGCCACCTGGGCGAGCCGCTGCTCCTTCCCGCCCGTGGTGCCGGGCAGGTCGGGCAGCGCGCGCCAGCCGAGCACGATCAGCAGCACCGGTGCGACGGCGAGGATGACATAGGTGGGGCGCCAGCCGATCGCGACGCCGAGCGCCGTCCCCGCCGGTACGCCGAAGAGCACCGCCAGCAGCCCGCCCGACGAGACCAGGGTGACCGCGCGGCCGACCCGTTCGGGTGAGACCATCCGGGCCACATAGCCGCCGAGCATCGCCCAGAAGAGTGCATGGCTGAGCCCGCCGATCAGGCGTGCCCCGATCGCGAGCGCGTAGGAACTGCTCAGCGCCATGACGGCGTTGCTGGAGGCGTACCCGACGAGGGTTGCGGTGAGCAGCGGGCGGCGCGCGAACCTGGCCGTGGCGATGCCGAGCGGCGCGGCGAGCACCGCGACCACCAGCGCATATGCCGTGACCAGCAGGCCGAGCTTGCCGGGGGAGACGCCGAGCGAGCGGCTCATCGAGGGCAGCAGCCCGGTCGGCAGCACCTCGGTGGTGATGGAGAAGAAGACCGCCAGGGACATGACGGCGAGGCTCAGCACGGGCCAGGGGGCGCGCCGGGAGGGTGGTGCGGGGGGCATGAGAGCGACGCTACACGCGTGAGAGCGCTCTACCGAGGGGTTAACGCGGTAAGGCGCTCCAGGGCGCTCCCACGGTCCTTCTCGATCGCCATCGCGAGCGCCTTCACCGCGGGCTGGCTGCCGGCCTTCTGCTCGGACTTCGCCAGGCTGAGGCACTGGCTCAGGTGCTCGCGCAGGCTGGTGGTGAGCAGCGCGTCGAAGGCCGCACCGCTGCTGGCGCGCATGGCCGCGAGCGCCTCGGGGGTGACCATGCCGGGCATGACGTGCCCCTCGTGCGGGTTGCCGGGCGGCGCCTGGATCTCGACGAGCATCCGCTTCAGCTCGGCCGCCTCGTCGCGGTGCGCGGCGGCGACCTCGGCGGCGAACGCCTTGAGCTTCGCGTCGGCGGCGCGCTCGGGTGCCAGCTCCAGGATCTGCAGTGCGTGCTCGTCGAGGGCGAGCGTGAGCTGGGTCCAGGCCAGGTCGGTCCCGCCGGCGACGGCGACGGGCGCGGCCGTGGAGGCGGTCGCGGTCGGTGCCGGTGCGGGCGAGGCGCAGCCGGGGGCGAGCGCCGCGATCAGCGCCAGGCCCGCGAGCAGTTTAAACCTCATCTGGTACGCCTCCAAGCGGTAAGGGCATCGCCCGGGGCGGTTCGGCGGCCCGCCCCGGGCGATGCTGACTCAGGTCACGGGGTGCCGTTCGCCCCGCACTTGATCTTCGGACGGATGCAGTCGTTGACGCGACGCTCCATCTCGGCGATCGGCCATGCGTTGAAGAAGTCGCCGTGCATGGTGAAGCCGCCGCCGGAGGAGAGCCGGATCCGGTTGAGCGGGTTGCCGGTCACCGGGTAGCGCAGCACCTGGCGGACCTTGGGCACCGCGACCGGATGCGACGCCGGGCAGGCGCCGTTGACCGGGTAGGCCATGTGGCTCTTGTGGTCGGCCGAGTCGAGGGTCGTGCCGTTCCAGCACTGCGGGAAGTCCAGGTAGGACTCCAGCATCGAGTCGGCCGGGCAGGTGACGAAGTCGTGGGACGAGCCGACCTCGTTGTGGTGCAGGCAGGACCAGCGGGAGATGGTGTTGTCGTTCGGCCCGGTGGCCTTGGCGTTGCCCGCCACGATCCGCAGGCCGTAGGGGAGGGCCTGCGTCGTCGGGAGCAGGTTCTCGTTGATGCCCTCACCCAGGTAGTAGAAGGTGGTGCCGGTGGGCGGGACCGCGACGTTGTTGACGTAGAGCGTCGGCACCCAGTAGGACGACAGGTCGACCGCCGGGTTGCAGTTGCTGCCCGCCGCGGCGAGCGTCTGGACCGTGGAGTTGGCGTTGGTCGAGGTGTTGCCGAAGAAGTCGTGCGAGTGCGAGGCGCCCGGCAGGCCCGGGAAGACGATCGGGTCGTCCGGGAGCCGGTGGGTGAAGGGGCAGTCGGCGAGGAACTCGGCGACGCGCACGATCGGACCGCCGCCACCGCCGCCGGGTGCCGGAGCGCCGCCGGTGCCGAAGGCCTGGAACTCCCAGAGCGAGACGCCGTACTGGGTGGCTCGGGCCGTGGCGTAGAGCCGGATGTAGCGGCCGGAACCCGAGACGTTGAGGGTCTGGTTTCCGCCCGTGCCGGTGGTGGTGGAGTAGATGGTGGTCCACGGGTTGCCGCCGCTGGGGGAGACCTGGATCTGGAAGGCCGTGGCATAGGCGCCTTCCCAGCGCAGGACCACCTGGTTGACCTGGGCGGTGGCGCCGAGGTCGATCTGGAGCCACTGCGGGTTGCTGAACGCGCTGGACCAGCGGGTTCCGTTGTTGCCGTCAACCGCGTTGGCGGCTGCGGCACCGCCGTTCTCCACCGAGGAGGCGGTCGCCGTGTGGCCCTGGGACAGCAGGACGTCGGCGGCGCTCGCCGGGCTGGCGGAGGTGATAATCGAGGTGCCGACCAGACCCGCGATGGCCATCGCGAGACCGGCGATCCTCAGACGTCGTGGACGAGCGGGGCGGGGTAAAACCTGGTTCATGACGATTCTCCTGGCATGAGGAGGGGACGGGATCGTACGGGGGTCGGGGGGCGGGCGGGTGTGACAGCACCCGCCCGCCCCGATCGGTTACTGGGACGCGGTTACTTGTAGACGCGTACGTAGTCGACGAGCATCCGCGACGGGAAGGGCGTGGTGGCGTCCACCGGACCGGGGAAGTCGCCGCCGACCGCGAGGTTGAGGATCACGTAGAACGGGTGGTCGTAGACCCACGGGCCGCGGGTCGACTCGACCGTCGCCTTGCTGGCGTAGAAGACCTGCGTGCCGTCGAGCAGGAAGCGCATGCCCTGGCTGTTCCACTCGACCGCCCAGACGTGGAATCCGGCCGACAGGTCGGCGCCGCCGGGGGCGGTGTACTTCTGGCCGTAGCCGTTGCCGCCGTTGTAGGCGGGCGCGTGCAGCGTGGAGTAGCCCTCCAGCGTGTTGCGGCCGAGGACCTCCATGATGTCGATCTCGCCGTTGTAGGGCCACGGGCGGCCGGTGAGGAAGTCGGCGCCCATCATCCAGAACGCGGGCCACAGGCCGTTGCCCTTGGGTACCTGGATCCGCGCCTCGACCCGGCCGTACTGGGTGGTGAACTTGGTGCCGGTGTTCATCCGGTGCGAGGTGTAGTCGCGGCCGCCGAGGGTCTGCTTGCGGGCCTCGATGACGAGGGCGCCGGTGCCGTTCATCGACGCGTTCTCGTTGTTGGTGTAGTACTGGATCTCACCGTTCTGGCCCGTGCCCGGGTCGATGGTCCACTTGGCCGGGTCGGGCTTGCTGCCCGCGGCACCGTTGAACTCGTCGCTCCAGATCAGGTTGTTGGCCGGGAAGGCCGGGTCGGCGGGCTGGGCCGGTGGCGCGGTGGGTGCGCCGCCGGTGCCGTAGACCTGGAACTCCCACAGCGAGTAGCCGTAGGTGCTGCTGCGCGCCGTGCCGTACATGCGCACGTAGCGGCCGGTGCCGGTGAGCCCGGTGATGGTCTGCTTGAACCCGGTGCTCGTCGTGGTGGAGTAGATCGTGGTCCAGGTGTTCGCGTCCGCCGAGGTCTGGATCTGGTACGCCGTGGCGTACGCCGGGTCCCACTGCAGCACGACCTTGTGGATCTGTGCCGTGGCGCCGAGGTCGACGTAGATCCAGCCCGGATCCACCCAGCCGCCGGTCGGGCTCGTCGCCCACCGGGAAGCCGGGTCGAGGTCGAAGGCGCGCAGCGGCAGGCACTGCCAGCAGGCACCGTCATCCTGCGAGGTGGAGGCGACGCCCGGCTTGTTGTAGGAGAGCAGCACGTCGGTGCCGGGCTGCGTCGAAGGGCTGGGCGAGGGCGAGTTCGGCGGCGGGGAGCTGGGCGGCGCGGGCGAGCTGGGCGGCGTACCGGTGCCGGTGTTGACGACCAGCTCCCAGAGCGAGTAGCCCCACTGCGTGCCCCGCGCGGTCCCGTTGACCCGCAGGAAGCGGCCGGTGCCGGTCACCGGGATCGTCTGGACGCCACCGGAGCTCGTCGTGGTGCTGTAGATGGTGGTCCAGCCGCCGGTGCCGGTCTCGGAGACCTGGATCTGGAACGCGGACGCGTAGGCCGCCTCCCAGTTGAGCCCGACCTGGCAGATCGCCTTGCTGGTGCCGAGGTCGACCTGGAGCCACTGCGGGTCGGCCGCGAGGCTGGACCAGCGGGTGCCGGTGCTGCCGTCGACCGCGGCGGCCGCCGTGAAGGGCGCCTGCACCGAGGAGGCGGTGGCGGGGCGGTTGAGCGCGGCGTTGACCGTGTCACAGCCGCCGGGGGTGCCCGCGACGGTGCCGTAGACCTGGAACTCCCAGAGGGAGTAGCCGTAGACCGTGGCACGTGCTGTGCCGTTCACCCGGATGTAGCGCCCGGAGCCGGTCACGTTGAGCGTCTGCACGCCGCCGGTGCCGGTGGTGGTGCTGTAGATGTTGGTCCACGGGCCGGTGGCGGATGCCGAGGTCTGCACCTGGAAAGCGGTGGCGTAGGCGGCTTCCCAGCGCAGGACGACCTGGCTGATGGTCGCGGTGCCGCCGAGGTCGACCTGGATCCACTGCGGGTCGCTCGCGGCACTGGACCAGCGGGTGCCGGTCAGGTTGCCGTCGACGGCGCTGGCGGCGGGGGTGCCGGCGTTCTCGATGGAGGAGGCCGTGGCGGGCCGGCCCTGCGAGATCAGGGTGTCGGCCGCGCTCGCCGAGGTCGAGAGCACGGCCACATAGGAGGCTAGGAGTGCGCCGAGCAGGCTCATCGTGAGATAGAGCCGGCGTCGGCCGGGGGAACTAGTTCGCGGCGCAGCCGCCGCGAGCTGGACGGATCTCATTACATCTCCTGACGGATGGCTTAGGCTCGCACGCGACGACTGGAGAAGAAGCCGGACCAGGCACATCAGGCCTCCCCATGCACTCCGGCGGCGGCTCCGCGGGCAGCGGAGGCCGTCGCACGAAGCGAAATATCGCTGCATGCTCCGACTCGACGGGTGAACGAGCTCTAAGTCGGACAAACGATGTGAGGGAGCGCTCTCTGGAGCAAGAATCGCCCGCGGTCGCTGAGATGTCAATGGGAAGGCATGTGTGTCAACTCTGAGCGACGTTCGGTAACAGCTTCGCGACCAGCGCGTGACCAGATCATCGGCGGCGGTGGATCCCGTGGGAGCGCTCGCTCGGCTATCGTGTCAGTGAAGATGCTGTTGGAATGGCATGCGACCACGACACATTCGGAATGATCGACGACTACGAGACCCCCTCCCCACCCTGGTCGCGGGTGGCCGAAGGATGGCGGAATTTGTAACGACACAGCAACGCCATCTTGACAGTTTCGAGGAAGGGGCCGAATGTCTGAGTTACTTCAGGGAGCGCTCTCTGGAAGATCAACAAGAACAGAACCAGCAGTTCCAGTTCGAGCACCCACCCGCTCCAACCCCTTGTTCTGGAGGATCACCAATGCTCTCAGCACGTTCAGGCGCCGATCGTCGGCGCAGATTCGCGGCTGTGGCGGGCTCGCTGCTCGCCGCCACCCTGGTCATGACGACTGCCGCGTGTGGCAGTGACAGTGACACCGCGAGTAATGAGAAGGTCAAGCTCACGGTCGCGACGTTCGGTGAGTTCGGGTATAAGGCGTTGTACACGGAGTACATGGCTGCGCATCCGAATATCGAGATCGTGGAGCGGATCACGAAGACCGAGGATCACCAGAAGAACCTGGCGGCGCACCTCGCCACGAATAGTGGTGCGGCGGATATCGAGGCGATCGAGGAGGGTTGGGTCGGTCAGTTCACGTCGCAGCCGGGGAAGTTCTATGACTGGATGGAGTACGGCGGGGCGGAGTTGAAGTCGGCGTGGCCGGCGTGGAAGTGGCAGCAGGCGTCGTCTCCGGATGGGAAGGTCATCGGTCTGGGTACGGATGTCGGCGGGATGGCGATGTGCTACCGCAAGGATCTGTTCGCGAAGGCGGGTCTGCCGACGGACCGGGCTGAGGTGTCGAAGCTGTGGCCGACGTGGGATGAGTTCATCGCGACGGGTGTGAAGTTCGAGGCGGCCAAGCCCGGTGCGAAGTTCATGGACGGTCCGGCGGTGATGTACCGGTCGATCCTGGGTCAGCAGCCGGTGGGTATCTACGACGGTGACAAGGTCGTGGTGGACAGCGCGCCGGGTGTGAAGACGGCGTGGGATCTGACGATCAAGGCGATGAACGCGGGGTTGTCGGCGAAGATCGCGGCGTGGACGCCGGACTGGAACACGGGTATGGCGAAGGGGACGTTCGCGACCCTGGCGTGCCCGTCGTGGATGATGGCGTATATCCAGACGCAGGCCAAGGACACCGCGGGTAAGTGGGACATCGCTGATGTGCCCGGTGGTGGCGGTAACTGGGGCGGTAGCTTCCTGACGCTGCCCAAGCAGGGCAAGCACGTCAAGGAGGCCAGTGAGTTGGCGAAGTGGCTGGTGGCTCCGGAGCAGCAGGCGAAGGTGTTCCGCGCGGTCGGCAACTTCCCGTCGACGGTGTCGCTGTACGAGGACTCGGTGATCAAGGACTTCAAGAACCCGTTCTTCTCCGACGCCCCGGTCGGCGCGATCTTCTCCAAGAGTGTCAAGACGATGGTGCCGCAGTACATGGGCCCGAAGTCCGGTGACGTCAACACCGCGGTCATCAACGGCCTGACCCGTGTCGAGCAGGGCAAGCAGACCCCCGACGAGGCCTGGACCCAGGTCCTCAAGGACGTCAAGGCCCTCCTGTAACACCCCACCCGGGCCGGCCCCCACGCACACACCGTGCACCAAGGGGCCGGCCCGGCTCGACGAGTCTGCCGATGATTGGTGAGAGAACGGTGAAGGCGTGAGCATCACTACTGAAGGCCGGGAGCTGACCGGCGTCGACCAGTTGACCTTCCCGCAGGGATTCCGGTGGGGCGCGGCCACGGCGTCGTACCAGATCGAGGGCGCAGCGCAGGAGGACGGTCGGAGCAGGTCCATCTGGGACACCTTCGCGCGCACGCCGGGCAAGGTCCACCTCGGACACACCGGGGACGTCGCCTGCGACCACTACCACCGCTACCGCGATGACGTGGCCCTCATGGCGCAGCTCGGCCTCGGCACCTACCGCTTCTCCATCGCCTGGCCGCGGATCAAGCCGGACGGCACCGGCTCGGTCAACACCCGCGGACTCGACTTCTACGACAAGCTCGTCGACGAACTGCTCACGCACGGCATCGATCCGATGATCACGCTTTACCACTGGGACCTGCCGCAGATCCTCGAGGACCACGGAGGCTGGACGAGCCGCGACACCGCTCTCGCCTTCGCCGACCTCGCCCAGGCGGTCCACGGCCGCCTCGGCGACCGCGTCAACACCTGGACCACGCTCAACGAGCCCTGGTGCTCGGCCTTCCTCGGCTACGCCAGCGGCATCCACGCGCCGGGCCGTGAGGACGCCCAGGCCGCCTACCTCGCCACCCACCATCTGCTGCTGGCACACGGCCTCGCCACCCAGGCGCTGCGGGCCGGCGGGGCCGCCGAGGTGTCGCTCACCCTCAACCTGACCCGGGTCAGCCCGGCCAACCCCGCGGATCGCCACGATGTCGAGGCGGCGACGCTCATCGACGGGCTGCAGAACCGCATCTTCCTCGATCCGGTGCTGCGGGGGGCGTACCCGGCGGACATGCTGCGGTTGTTCGAACGGTTCCGCGCTGCCGGCGCGATCCGCGACGGCGACCTCGCGGTGATCTCCGCCCCGATCGATCTGCTCGGCATCAACTACTACCAGGCCGGGCTCGTGCGGGCCCAGGTCGGCTCGCCGGGCAGCCCCGTCTACCCCGGCAGCGAGGGGATCATCGACGTTCCGCAGGTCAAGCCGGTGACGGCGATGGACTGGCCGATCGACCCGACCGGCCTGTCGGACCTGCTGCTGCGGCTCACCGCGGATTACCCGGGCACGCCGCTGATGATCACAGAGAACGGCGCGGCCTTCATCGACACCGTGATCGACGGCCGGGTCCGCGACACCGATCGGATCTCCTACCTCGACGGCCACCTGCGCGCCTCGCACGAGGCGATCCAGCAGGGTGCCGACCTGCGCGGCTTCCTCGCCTGGTCGCTGCTCGACAACTACGAGTGGGGCTACGGCTACGGCCAGCGCTTCGGGATCATCCACGTCGACTACGACACCCAGCGGCGTACGCCGAAGGACAGCGCCCTGTGGTTCAGCGACGTGATCAGCCGTAACGGGCTGAGCTAGACCCGGCGGCCGGCCGGATCCTGGATGCCGTGACGGCCGACCGCCGAGCGAGCGGGCCGGGAAGGCGCGGGGGGTGATCCGCGACTTCCCGGCCCGCTCTGCGCTGCTCCCACCCCGCGGCGTCGCCGCCCCGTGGTTCGCACCCACGATCGCCGCAACTCTTGAAAGCTGTGGTGATCGTGCGGTCAGTGCAGGATGTTGACGTTCAGCTCCCGCTCGACCGTCCGGATGCCCTGGTAGACGGTGTCGCAGTCACCCTCGACGCCGCCGACGAGGATGCCGTAGCCGACGTGGCTGGCGTACATCGGGGCGCCGCTGTCGCCGTGCTGGCTGCAGTTGTCGGTGCGGCCCAGGTTGCGCATCGGCAGGCCGTCGAGGTTGGCGGTGAGGCCGAGCTCCGTGACGTAGCTGCAGTTGCTCATCCGGGTCTTCATCCCGGTGGTGCAGATGCGCATCCCGACGACGCTCATGTTGTCGGAGCTGATGTGATAGGTGAAGTTCTCCGTGGTGGACAGGCCCCAGGTCACCATCACCCAGGGCTGCGGGTTCCAGCCGATCGCCGACGGGTCGTCGATCCGGATGATCGCCATGTCGCCGATGTAGGTGTCGAAGATCCAGTGGTGCACCGCACCGACCTTGAACTCGCTGAGCCCGGCGTTCTTGCTCCACCAGTTGCCGAGGCGGTCCATCGCGCAGTGCCCGGCGGTCACCATGTACTTCTTGCTGTCGACCTTGCTCTGGGCGATGAACCCGAGCGTGCAGGCGGTGACGCCCGGGTAGTTGATCTTCACGCCGCCCCGCAGCGGCGGGTCGCAGTAGGGCGAGTCGCACCCGGCGAACGCCTCGAACCCGCGGCTCGGCGAGGTGCCCAAGACCAGGCCGGCGCCGAGCCGGGTCCGGGCCGCCTCCACGAACGCCTTCTGGGCGGCGGTAAGAACCCCATCGGCGGGTACGCCGACCTGCACCGCGTTGAGGTCGGTGCGGATGCCGGCGCTGAGCATCACCGTCGCCCCCGCGTTGACCCGGATCACCTCGCCGGCGAGCCAGTCGTTGTCGGCCGAGAGCTTCGCCCACGACCGCTTGACCGGGATGAGGTCGTAGACCGTCAGGCCGAACGCCGCCGTGGCCGCCTTGACGGTGGCCTGGGCTGCCGCGTCGACCGTCCCGGTGACGCCGATCGTCACCCGGTCGCCATTGCGCACGTCGATCCAGAGCGCGCCGTAGCGGCTGCCCAGGTCGGTCGTGAGCCGGGCGTCGAGGTCCGGCGCGACGAGCTGCCAGGCCATCCGCTTGCGGGCCTCGGCCTCGGTGATGCCGCGTTCCTTGGCGAACCCGGCCGCCTCCTCGGCGAAGTCGTCCGTGCCGTTCGGTGCGGCGGCCGGCTGTGGTGCGGCGGCCGGGGGCGGTGCGGCGCTGGTCGCGGTGGACGGGACGAGCGCGGTGACCAGGGCCAGCGCGAACGCGCCGACGGCCACCTGCTTCCATCGGGCCATGATGATCTCCTCAGCCGTTGGGCGTGTAGGGACTCACCATCGTCATCCCCGCCGCCGGTCGCCACCTCAAGTCACCCTTGCGACAGTCGAGAATGGACTCGCCGCCCACCCCGAGATCGCCGCAACTCTTGAAGAGTCGGTCCCATGGCGGCGCGGTCTTTCCCCGCGTGGGCGGACGGTAGGCTTGCTCCGCCCCTGGCCACGCCGTGTGACGCAGGTCATCGGGAACTCGGGGGGAGCCTGCGGACAGAAGATGGATGTGGAGTCGAATATCCGGGAACGGGTCCGGTCGGGCGACCCGAGTGTCTTCGCCGAACTGTTCGACCGGTACGCGAAGGCCGTCTACAACCACGCGTTCCGGCTGACCGCCAACTGGGCGGTCACCGAGGACGTCATGTCGGCGACCTTCCTGCAGGCCTGGCGGTCGCGAGCGCGGGTGAGCGACGAGGGCGGCTCGCTGCGCCCCTGGCTGCTGGGGATCGCCACCAACGAGGCCCGCAACCACGTCCGCAGCAATCGCCGCTACCGGGCCGCCGCCGCGGCGCTGCCGGTGGAGCCGCCGACCCCGGACCACGCCGAGCAGGTCGCGGGGCAGCTCGACGACGCCCGCCGGATCCGGGCCGCCGTGGCCGCGCTCGCGCTGCTCCGGCCGCACGAGCGGGAGGTGATCACGCTGTGCCTCTGGGAGGGCCTGGACTACGAGAGCGCCGCCCGGGCGCTGGGGGTGCCGGTCGGCACGGTGCGGTCGCGGCTGTCCCGGGGCCGGGCCCGGCTCGGCAAGCTCGTCGACGCGCAGCTCCACGGGAACCCGTCGGCCCCGGCCGGACAGACAACAGGTGAGAACGGTTCGCGGCCAGCGCAGGAGGGCAATCGATGAGCACCCGGTCACCGCAGGACGAGCCCGAGTGGGCGGAGCTCGCCGCCGTGCTGCCCGACCCGGGGCAGCGGGAGCTGCCACCCGGCCGCCACCTGCACCACCGGGCGAAGCTGATGGCCGCCATCGAGCGCGACACGGCGCCGGCTCCCCGTCGGGCGGTGGCGCGGTGGCGCCCGGCACTCGCCTTCGGAGCCGTCGCGATCGTGCTCGCCGGTGGCATCGTCGCCGGGGGAGTCCTCGCCGACCGGGGCAGCGGCGTCGTGATCGGCGCCCCGTCGCCGAGCGACACGCTCGGCACGAGCGAGGACCCCGGCCCGGCCAAGATCCGCGGTTTCGGCACGGTCGCGGAGCTCACGGCGGCTGCCGACCTGGTGGTACGCGGGACCGTGGCCGGATCGGACCGCCCGGTGCGGTTGCGGGTGGACGAGGTCCTGCTCGCGAGGGACGGTCTGCGGGTCGTCGCGGGTGCCGAGATCGGGCTCGACATGTCGCTCTCCGAGCGGCTCGGCATGTCCGCGCTGGCGGCGGGGCAGCAGGTCGTCGTCTACCTGGCTCGGGGTGACGACGGTGTCTACCGCCCGCTCAGCGGCGACTTCGGGATCTTCGACGTCACCGGCGACACCGCGACCGCCCGGTCGTCGACCATGTCGGTCTCCGGGCTGCGTACCCCGGATCCGGCCGCCCCGCAACGGCGATTCAGCGCGAGCCTCGACGAGCTGCGCGAACTCGCCGGCCCATGACACCAACTCTTCAAGAGTTGCGACGATAGTGGCCGCGCGACGATCGTGGCCGCGCGACGCCGTGGCATGGCGTGGTCGCGACCGGGCGGCGCCGAAAAGAATGTGGGAACTCGAGCGACGGTGCCGCACAGATAACGGGTGAAAGTGCGATGTCGACCGACCCGAGGAGCGTCATGATCCCGAACCACGCCCAGTCCGCCCGCCGCCTGCTGGTGGCGGTGCCCGCCGCAGCGCTGCTGCTCGCCGCCGCCTCGGCCTGCGGTTCTCCGGCGAGCCCGGTGGCGGCGGCCCCGACCAGCGCCGCCGCGACGAGTGCGGCACCCACCCCGGCCACCGGCGACGCACCCCGCAACGGCAAGCTCCGCGGCTTCGGCACGGTGCAGGAACTCACCGACGCGGCCGACCTGATCGTGCGCGGTGCCGTGGTGAAGGTGACCGAGGGCCGGGCCGCCTACCGCGTCGACGAGGTGCTCTTCGCCGCGCCGGGCACCACCGTCCGAGCCGGTGCCGAGATCGCCCTGACCAGGGCGACCCCGGGGGTGATCGACACGGTGCAGATGTCGACCCTGGAGCCGGGTCAGGCGACCGTGCTCTACCTGGCCCGGGGCGGCGACACCCAGGACGACCCGACCTTCGCGACGTTGAGCTGGGACTTCGGCGTCTTCGACGTTGCCGGCGCTGACGGTACGTCGACCGCCACGACCAGGTCGAAGACGATGAGCGTCGCCGGGCTGCGGACCGCCGACCAGGCCGCCTACGGCAACGGGTTCAGCACGACGCTGGGGGAGCTGCGCACCCTCGCCGCGGAGCGCACCGCCAAGGCATAGCCGCACGGGATGGCGGCGGTGCCGGTCGACCGGTGCCGCCGCCATCGTTGTGAACGGACTGTTATCCGCCGTCAATTCCTATTGACCTGGTGGGAATTGGCTGGCTAGGTTCTCCCCGGCACCGGCCCCCGCGGCAATGGCGCCTTCCCGCGTACCCAGATGGGGTTTTGCGGGGTGAGCCGGTGTGAACCGCGGACCGCAACCGCACAGAGGAGCACCATGACCGAGCTTCGACCCTTCGGCCGCACCGGCGTCAAGGTCAGCCCGCTGACCCTGGGCGCGATGAACTTCGGTTCGCGCGCCAACGCCGACCACGCCGACGGCATCCGGATCATCCACCGGGCACTGGACGAGGGCATCAACATCGTCGACACCGCCGACGTCTACTCGCAGGGCGAATCGGAGATCATCGTCGGCAAGGCGCTCGCCGGGCGCCGCGACGACGTCTTTCTCGCCAGCAAGTTCCACATGCAGATCGGCGAGCACCCCAACCACCGGGGCAACTCCCGACGCTGGATCATCCGCGAGGTCGAGGCGAGCCTGACCCGGCTGCAGACCGAGTGGATCGACCTCTACCAGGTGCACCGGCCGGACCCGGACACCGACTTCGACGAGACCCTCGGCGCGCTGAGCGATCTGGTGCACCAGGGCAAGATCCGATACATCGGTACCTCGACCTTCCCCGCCTCGGCGATCGTCGAGGGGCAGTGGATCGCGCAGCGACGGGGCCGCGAGCGGGTCGTCGCCGAGCAGCCGCCCTACTCCATCCTCACCCGGGGCATCGAGCGCGAGGTGCTGCCGGTGGCCCAGCAGTACGGCCTGGCGGTGCTGCCGTGGAGCCCGCTCGGCGGCGGCTGGCTGTCCGGGCGTTACTCCAGGGAGCTCACCGCGCCGATCTCCTCGCGGGCGAGCCGGATGCCCGAGCGCTACGACCCGACGACACCGGCGAACGCGTCGAAGCTGGTCGCGGTGGAGCAGCTCGCCGCGCTCGCCGACGAGGCGGGCATCTCGCTGATCCACCTGGCGCTCGCCTTCGTGCTCCAGCACCCGGCGGTCACCTCGGCGATCATCGGCCCGCGCACGCTGGAGCACCTGGAGTCGCAGCTCGGAGCGGTCAAGGTGACGCTGAGCCCGGAGATCCTGGACCGGATCGACGAGATCGTCCCGCCCGGCGTGACGCTCAACCCGGCCGACGCCGGCTACCACCCGCTATCGGTCAGGGACGCTGCGTACCGGCGGCGATAGTGCTATCCCGATCCTGCCGGCCAGGCGATCGACCGTCGTCTTCCAGCTGATGTGTCGCTCGCCTGGCCATACCCGTGGCCATGGCCGCTCGGGCATGGCAACGCAAGAGGTGTGGACCACCCCGGTGGGACCGGAGACTGTGAGTGCAACAAAGACCGGCCGGTCTCCACCACTCGCGCACCTGCCCCGAACGGGCAGGAGGATGGGACACACATATGCGTAGCAATCTGATCGGCCGGGGCGCCGCCCTGGCGCTGGCCGTCGGCCTGATCGCCACCGCGGCTGCTTGCTCCTCGTCGCAGCCCGCCGCGTCGCCGAAGCAGGATGTCCAGGCCGTGACCGTGGCCCAATCGGTGGACCTGCGCTCGGCGCTCGTCCCCCTGTCGGCCCAGCCGGACACCCGCTCCTCGGCGGGCCCGCTGACGCTGAAGCAGGCCGCCGAGTCCGGTGCCATGACGTCGCCGAAGGGCGTCGTGTTCACGCCCGCCAACTGCGGCGACTACCTCGCCCGCGCTCTGGGCAACATGGGTGACCTCAACGGGTACATCCAGTACGGCAGCCGGGACCACGACACCCACAAGGACAACTTCATCCAGGCGGCGGTCGAGATCCCGGGTGGTGTCACCCAGGCCGTGATCGACAAGGTGCGCGAGGCCCTCAAGCCCTGCGCCACCGGCACCGTCACGCTCGACGGCAAGGTCACCGGCCAGGTGTCCTACGTGGAGCGCCCGACCCCGGCGCTGGCCGGAACCGTCGGCTACTCGATCACCGGTATGACCCGCTTCGCGGTCAAGCCGGGTACGCCTGAGGCGAAGATCGTCGAGAACTACGAGCTCCCGCCGGGTGCCCAGCTCAACGTCGACTCCTCGGAGGCGTGTGTCGAGCAGGTCAACATCACCGGCACCGGCACCACGCTCTTCGTGGTCCAGGAGTCCGACGTGGCGCTCGCCAACTCGATCACCACCCAGATGTACAACAACCTGAAGGGCGTCAAGACGATCAACTAACCCGCAGGCTGCTCACGGTCGCTCCGGATCGGTCAGGATCGGTGCGGCCGTGAGCCCGGCGGATCGCCGTGCTCGCGCCACCGGCGCGGGCACGGCACCCGTTATTCGATTCCGCCGTGGACCGTCCACATCGGTCGCCATGGCAACGCGGGAGGTGCCCGGGCTCCGTCCAGACAGGACACTTGGTTTCTGTAAGGACTGGCCAGTCACCCACCACCTCTCGCGCCTGCCCTACCGGGCGGGTAGATCGGACAAGATCATGCGTACACGTGGCAAGATGATCAAGAGTGGCGCCGTACTCGCTCTGGCGACCGCAGTCATCGCCGCAGCCGCGGCGTGCTCGTCGGTGCAACCCACCGCGGCACCCGACGGCGTCCAGGGAGTCTCCGTCGGCCTCAACGCCACCGACCTGCGCTCCGTGCTGGTTCCCATCGCCGGGCAGCCCGCCACCCGGTCTGTCCAGGGCCCGATGACCGTGAAGCAGGCGGCCGAGCTCGGCGGCCTCGTCGCCGCGCAGGGCGTTACCTTCGCGCCGAAGTCCTGCGAGACCTACCTCGCCGACGCCCTCGGCAAGCCGCTCAACCAGCTCGACGGCTACGTCCAGTACGGCACCCGGGTGCACGAGGACCACAACGACAACTTCAGCCAGCTGGCGCTGAACATCCCCACCGGTGCCAACCAGGCGCTGGTCGACCGGGTCAAGGCGGCGCTGGCGCCCTGTGCCCGGGGCACCGTGACCTTCGCCGGGCAGACCCCGGTCACCGGTAACGTGACCTACAAGGCGCGGACCGGTCCGGCCCTGCCGGGTACGGTCGGCTACTCGGTCACCGGCACCACCACCTTCAACGTCACGGCCGGATCGGCCGAGGCCGAGCTGGTGCGCCGCTTCGAGATGCCCCCCGGCGCCTCGATGTCGCTCGATGTGGCGCAGTCCTGTGTCGCCAACGTCAACGTCACGGGTCAGGGCAACACCCTGCTCATCGTGAACGAGTCCGACCCGGCCCTCGCCGACTCGCTGACGACGCAGATGTACAACAACCTCAACCGCACGAGCTCGCCGTCCCCGTCCCCGACGACCTCGCCGACCTCGACCCCGACGTCGTCGCCGTCGGTGCCGACCTCGCCGAGCCCGTCGACCTCGGCTGCGCCGTCGTCGTCCAGCTTCGCGGGCGTGCGCTAGACCCCGCACTCCGGAACTGCCGTGCCCGCGCTCCCCGCGCGGGCACTTCTGCGTGTCTGTTAACGGATCTCGGTGGATAGCTACGTCACTCTCGCGGGCTCTTCCCGGGCCGACCGAAGATGGGAATAATGCGTAGCCTAGCTAACGACTAGATTTTCCACCTCGTCTCGGTAAGGACGCCTGTGACCACGTCGCGCTACCGCACCCCCACCGCGGCGATCGATCCCGATGTCACCAAGTCCTGGCTGCGCCGGGCCCTGCCGCTGGTCAAGGCGCACCGATGGCTGCTGCTGACCTCCCTCGGGCTCTCGCTGATCGGCCTCATCGTGCAGGTGCAGATCCCCAACATGGTGCGCATCGGCATCGACGACGCGCTGGTGGCACGGACCGCGCCGCTGACGACATATGTCTGGTGGGTGGCGGGGCTCGCGATCGCCGGGGGCGTCATCAACTACCTGGCCCGGCGCTACCTGCTGCGCACGGCGTACGAGATCGAGTACGACATGCGCAACATCATCTTCTCGCACCTGGTCCGGATGCCGTTCGGCTTCTATGACCGGGTGCAGTCCGGCGAGCTGATGTCGCGCTCCAGCTCCGACATCCGCGCCGTCCAGATGTACCTCGCCTTCGGCCCGTCGATCCTGGTCCAGTGCACGATTGCGATCTTCGCCTTCATCCTGATGCTCTCGATCAACGTGCCGCTCGCGATCGTCGCGATGCTCGCCATGCCGGTCATCGCGATCCTCGGGGTCTCCATGCGCAAGGCGATCTTCCCGGTCTCCTGGCTGATCCAGTCCCGCCTCGCCGGTGTCGCCACGATCGTCGACGAGAACATCAACGGCGTCCGGATCGTCAAGGCCTTCGCGGGCGAGCAGCGGCAGCTCACGCTCCTGGCGAAGGCGGCGGACCGGGTGCGGTGGGCGTACCGGCGCGATGCGGTGATCCGCAGCCGCTGGTCGCCGACGCTGGACAGCCTGCCCCGCCTCGGCATGGCGCTGGTGCTGCTCTGCGGCGGCTGGATGGTGATCGAGGGGCACACCTCGGTCGGCGCGATCGTCGCCTTCAACTCCTACGTGCTGATGCTGCAGCCGCCCTTCCGGATGCTCGGCATGATGATCATGATGGGTCAGCGGGCCGCCGCCTCCGCACACCGCATCTACGAGGTGCTCGACACCTCCTCGGAGATCGTCGAGGCGGCCGACCCGGTCCGGGCCCGCATCCGCGGCGAGATCGTCTTCGACGGCGTCGAGTTCACCTACCCCAACGGCACCGAAGCGCTGCACGGCCTGGACCTGCGGGTCGAGCCGGGTGAGACGGTCGCCGTCGTCGGCGCCACCGGCTCCGGCAAGTCGACCGTGGCGAAGCTGCTCGCCCGCTTCTACGACGCCGACGCCGGCCGGATCACCATCGACGGCCGCGACGTGCGCGATTACGAGCTCGCCGGGCTGCGCGACCAGATCGGCATCGTCCCCGACGAGCCCTTCCTCTTCTCGGTCTCGATCCACGACAACATCGCCTACGGCCGGCCCGGGGCGGACGCCGCCGACGTGATCGCCGCGGCCATCGCCGCCGGGGCCGACGGCTTCATCCGAGAACTCCCCGACGGGTACGCCACCGTCGTCGGCGAGCGCGGCTACACGCTCTCCGGCGGCCAGCGCCAGCGCCTCGCCATCGCCAGAGCGCTGCTGGTCAACCCGCCGATCCTGGTCCTGGACGACGCGACGAGCGCGGTCGACGTGACCGTGGAGAAGCGGATCCACTCGGCGCTGTCGGCGCTGCTCACCGACCGCACCACGATCATCGTCGCGCACCGGCTGTCGACGATCGCGCTCGCCGACCGGGTGGTCCTCATCGACGGCGGCCGGGTGCTCGCGACCGGCACCCACGACGAACTGCTCGTGAGCGAGCCCCGCTACGGCGCGGTCCTCGCCTCGATCGACCCGGACGGGGCGGCCGACCTCGGCGTCACTCCGCCCGGCGTCCCGGCTGCCGGCGGCACCGGGGGCGGCGGTGCTGCGGGCGGCGGTTTCGCGGGCGGCGGCACCGCGGGCGGCGCCGAGATCGGCGCAACTCTTCAAGAGTTGGTGCCATCGGCTCAAGAGCTGGTGCCGTCGGCGCGGCCACCGGGCGGCCCGGCCGCCGCTGGATCCCGGCACCACGACACCGACGGAGTGACGGCATGAGCATGTTCGGTGGCGGATTCGGCGGCCCCGGCGCGGGTCCCGGCAGCGCACCCATGGGCGGCCTCGGCGGCATCGGCGTCAACCGAGGCGGCGGACGGCAGGTCGGAGCGGGCGAGGGACTGCCCTTCGCGGGCATCCCGGCCGAGCTGATGGCCGGGGTGGCGAAGCTCGAACGCAGCGAGCCCGACCACGCGGAACCCGCCGACACCTTCACCCACCAGCCACCGCGTACCGGCCCGCTCACCATGGTGTCGCTGATCCGCGGCCACGGCCGGACCTTCGCCGTCGCCGTGGCGCTCGTCATCGTCGAGACGCTGCTGCTGCAGGCCGGTCCGCTGCTCGTGCAGATCGGGATCGACCACGGCATCGTCCCCCGCGACTTCGACATCGTGCTGCTCGCCGCGGGGCTCTTCGCCGCCTCCGTCATCGCCGGGTGGGCCGCGTCCGGCGCCCGGATGCGCCAGACCGGCCGACTCGCCGCCGACACGATGCGCGACCTGCGCGTCCGGGTCTTCGCGCAGCTCCAGCGCCTCTCCATGGACTACTACACGCGGGAGAAGGCCGGGGTCATCATGACCCGGATGACCTCCGACGTCGAGGCGCTGCAGCAGCTCTTCCAGGAGGGGCTGGCGCAGTTCGCGGTCCAGGGGCTCACCATGGTCGTGGTCACCGTGGTGCTCTTCAGCTACAACGTGCAGCTCGCGTCGATCACCCTCTTCCTCGTGGTGCCGCTGCTGCTCGTGGCGTCGCTGTGGTTCCGCAAGGCGTCGGACGTGGGCTACCGCAGGCAGCGCGACACGATCGGTGCGATGTTCTCGGACCTGTCGGAGAACCTCTACGGCGTACGCGTCATCACCGCCCACAACCGCCAGGAGCGCAACACGGCCGCGCACCGCGCGGTGGTCGGCGCCTACCGCGACGCCAACGACTTCACCGGCCACATCAACGCGATCTACGGGCCCGGCACCTCCGTGATCGGCATGCTCGGCCTCGCCGCTCTGCTGCTCATCGGCGGCAACATGGTCCTCGACGGCGATCTGCGCATCGGCGAGCTGACCGCGTTCGTGCTCTACCTCAACGCGTTCTTCGCGCCGGTGCAGCAGCTCGTGCAGCTCTACACCAACTACCAGCAGGGCCGGGCCGCGGTGCTCAAGCTCCGCGAGCTGCTCGCGGCAGCGCCGACGGTCCCGGAAACCCCCCAGGCCCAACCCCTTCCGCGGGTACGCGGGGAGATCGTCTTCTCCGGCGTCACGTTCGGCTACGAGCCGGGCCGTCCCGTGCTCCGCGACGTCGAACTGCGCATCGCACCGGGGGAGACCCTCGCCGTGGTCGGACCCACCGGCGCGGGCAAGTCCACGCTCGCCAAGCTCGTCACCCGGCTGCACGACCCCGACTCGGGGCGGATCCTCATCGACGGCGTCGACCTGCGCAGCGTCACCCTCGCGTCGCTGCGCCGGCAGATCGGTGTCGTACCGCAGGAGCCCTTCATGTTCGTCGGCTCCCTGCGGGACAACATCGCCTTCGCCCGGCCGGAGGCGACCGACGACGAGATCTGGTCCGCCGTCGATGCCGTCGGCCTTCGTGAGCTGGTCGAGCGTACGCAGCTAGGCCTCGACGCACCCCTGCACGAGCGGGGGCAGTCGGTCTCGTCGGGGCAGCGGCAGCTCCTCGCGCTGGCCCGGGCCTTCCTGGCGCAGCCGCGGGTGGTGGTGCTCGACGAGGCGACCTCCAATCTGGACCTGCGGTCCGAGCTGCTCGTCGAGCGGGCACTGGACCGGCTGCTGGACGGGCGCACGGCGCTGCTCATCGCGCACCGGCTGTCGACGGCGATGCGGGCCGACCGGATCATCGTGGTCGACGCCTCGGGGATCCTGGAGTCCGGTTCCCACGCTGAACTGGTGGCGACGGGCGGCCACTACGCCGGCATGTACGCCACCTGGTCCGCCCGCACCTGAGCTCTGCCGCCGAGCTTGATCGCGTTGCTTCCCGGAAATAGGCCCTTCGTGTGCCCAAGATTCGCGCAGTTTCAGGGTTTTAGCGCGATCATGCGGGAGTGTGGGACGGCACTCCTGGCCAAGATCGCCGCAACTCTTCAAGAGTTGGTCCTAAGAGTGGAGGTGGGCAGGATTCGGGATGCTTCTCAGGCGCGCTAGGGTGGCGGGGTGATCTCGCTGGATGCCGCCTACGCGCAGTGGATCACTCCTGACCTGCCGCTCTACGGCAACGATCACGAACGCGGGGACTTCGCTCCCTGACCGGGCCGCTTCACCAGGACCCCGTCTGCGAGTTGATCTAGGAGTTGTCGTGTCCGGTGTGGGTGGCTTTCTGCGTACACCCCAGGTGGTCTGGGTTTTGGGTGGGAGCCTGATCGGGCGACTGCCGCTGGGGGCGGCGCCGCTGGTGCTGCTGCTCTTCGCGCGCGAGACGATGTCGATCGGGCTGGCAGGGCTGGTGGTGGGGGCCTACAGCGCGGGGACGGCGATCGGGCAGCCGCTGCTGTCGAGGCTGGCGGACCGGTGGCGGCAACCACCGGTGCTGTGGGCGGCCGTGGCGCTCTCCACCCTGGGGCTCATCGTCACGGCACTGCGGCCGGGGACGGCTGCGATGCTGGTCGCGGCAGTTCTGATCGGGGTGGGCGCGCCGCCGTTCGAGTCGTGCCTGCGGGTGCTGTGGAAGGACCTGGTGCCGCCGGAGCTGGTGCACGTGGCCTATACGGTCGATGTCACCGCGCAGGAGCTGATCTTCATCGTGGGGCCGGTGCTGGCGCTGGGCGCGATCGGCCTCGGTGGATCGGTGGGCGGGCTCGTCGCGATCGGCGTCGTGCAGCTCGTGGGAACGCTGATCTTCGCCACCGCGCCGGTCGTGAACCGGTGGCGGGGCGAGACGGTGCCGCGGCACTGGGCCGGGCCGCTGCGGTCGGCGGCGCTGCGGCTGCTGCTCGCCGCGACGCTGCTGGTGGGAGCGGGTGTCGGCAGCACGGTCGTGGCGGTGACGGGCTACGCGGAGGCGGCCGGGTCACGGTCGTGGGCGGGCTGGCTGCTCGCCGCGCAGGCGACGGGTGCGCTGATCGGCGGACTGCTCTTCGCCCGGCATCAACCCGCTGACCTGCGGCGGAGCCTGCCGGGGATCGTGGGATTGCTGGCGGTGAGCTACCTGCCGCTGCTCCTCGTGCCGGGGTTGCCGGTGATGGTGGTCCTCCTGGTGGTGAGCGGTGCGGGGCTGCCCGCGATGCTCACCGCGGTCTTCATCTCGGCCGACAAGGTCGCCCCGGCGGGGACGGCGGCGGAGTCGTTCGCCTGGGTGGCGACGGCGTTCGCGGTCGGCAGCGCTGCGGGGTCCGCTGTGGACGGTGCACTGCTCGACGCCAGCGGTTCGGTCGCGGTGGGGTTCCTGCCGGCACCGCTCGCGATCGGTGCCGCGAGCGCCCTGCTGCTGCGCCGGCGCCGGGGCGGCCGTCAGCGGTCCCGGGCGATCTAGTAGCGCCGCACCCCGGCCGTGCGGAGTGTCGCGGAGGCTTTCGAGGACGCCGCCGTTGCGTTCGATGGTGCGGGCGGCGGCGAGGTCGTCCGCCAGGCCGGTGACGAGGAGGCGGTCCGGGCCTCGACGAGCAGCATGCCTGGAGCCCGGCTCGCCGGGCCGCGGCGGCGTTCCGGCATGCGGCCACGTCAGTCGGACGAGGCGACCGCCGCGACGTTGGCGAGCACGATCAGACCCATCGCCACGACCTCGCTCCACCCGAGCACCTGGTGCAGCACGACGAGCCCGACCAGTGCCGCGATCACCGGGTTCATGCTCATCAGGATGCCGAACAGGTGCGGCGGCACCCGGCGCAGCGTGATGATGTCGGCGGCGTAGGGCACGATCGACGAGAGCACCCCGGTCGTGAGTGCGCAGCCGAGTGCGGCCGGCGTCGGCGGATGGGCGATCAGCACCCACACCCCGACGGGCAGGTAGAGCAGCGCGGAGAACCCGGCTGCGGCGGCCGTCCCCTGCAGCCCCGGCAGGCGGGCGCCGATCACCCGGTTGAGCAGGATGTAAGCGGCCCAGCAGGCGGCGGCGACGAGCCCGAGGGCGATGCCGAGGTAATCGGTGGTCGGCTGGGGCCGGGACAGGATCGCCACCCCGACGGCGGCGGCGAGTGCGTAGGCGAGCCCCGAGCGGCGCCGGGTCGTCGCGAGCGCGATCGCCATCGGGCCGAGGAACTCCAGCGTGACGGCGAGGCCGAGCCCGATCCGGTCGATCGCGGCGTAGAGCGTGAGGTTCATCGTGCCGAAGACGAGACCGAGGCAGAGCACCGGCCACCACTGCTGCCGGGTGAAGCTGCGCAGCGGCGGCCGCACGGTCGCCATCAGCACGCCCGCCGCGACGAACTGCCGGATGCTCACCACCCCGACCGGGCCGATGACGGGGAAGGCGAGGGCACCGGTCGCCGCGCCGACCTGGTTGGAGAGTCCGCTGGCGGCGAGCGCGGCGACACCGCCGGCGAGGCCGGTCGTGGGTGCGGCGGCGGGCGGCGCGATCGTGGTCATGGGCACAGCCTGCACCGCTCGCAGTGATTCGAGAAATGCATAGGCGGCGACATTCATACACTCTGGTCATGAATGTCGAGCTGCGCCACCTGCGCTGCCTGGTCGCCCTCGCGGACGCGGGCAGCTTCACCGATGCCGCCGCCGAGCTGGGCATCTCCCAGGCCGGGGTCTCCCGCACGGTCGCCGGGCTGGAGGCCGCGCTCGGCGTGCTGCTGGTTCGGCGTACCACCCGCGCGGTCTCGCTCACCACCGCCGGCACGCGGGTGCTCGGCCACGCGCGCCGCGTCCTGGCCGGGCTCGACCTGCTCGTCCAGGCCGCGCAGCTCGGCCTGGGCGAGATCCGCGTCGGGTACGCCTGGGCGGCGCTGGGCGAGCACACGGTCCCGTTGCAGCGCCGATGGGCGCAGCGCCACCCCGAGACGAAGCTCGTCCTGGTGCGCACCAACTCGCCGACGTCGGGGCTCGCCGAGGGCGCGTGCGATGTCGCGGTGCTGCGCGTACCGCCGGACGACCGCAGGTTCGCCTCCGCCGTGGTCGGTCTGGAACGGCGGTTCAGCGCGATCGCCACCGACGATCCATGGGCCCGCCGACGAGCGATCCGCCTGTCCGAACTGGCCGAACGGACAGTGGTGATCGACCGGCGTACGGGGAGCACGACCCTGTCCCTGTGGCCGGAGGACGCCCAGCCCCGCAAGGTCATGCACACCGGCGACATCGACGACTGGTTGGCGGTGATCGCGGCGGGGGAGGCGATCGGCGTGACGGCGGAGTCGACGGCGGCCCAGTACCCGAGGCCCGGCGTCCGCTACCGCCCGATCCCCGGCACCCCGCCGATCCCGGTGGTAGCCGCATGGTGGCGCGAGGATCCCCACCCCGCACTGAACGCCCTGGTGGAGCTGATGGCCGACCTATACCGCACCCCGCCAGACCATGCAGTCCAGCCTCCTAGGAAGCCCCAGCCGCTGTGACGCCCACCCCCGCCCTCACCCCCACCCCCGCCGCGCCCCCGTCCCGCCCTCATTCCGCGTTGATCAAGGGAAGACTCGCCGCGAATCGGACACCCCGGATGGCGAGTCTTCCCTTGATCAACGCGATTTTCTGGGGGTTACGGGGCGGGGCGCCACATCGGGTGGATGGTGGGGCCGTCGGGGAGGGTCAGCTGGGGGGAGCGGTGCTGGAAGCCGTGGCGGGCGTAGAGGCGGGCGTTGCGTTCGCAGCTCGCCTCCACGTAGGCGGGCAGGTCGGCGGATAGCTCGGCGAGACGGTGGCTGATCAGGGCCGCCCCGATGCCCTGGCCCTGCCGATCGGGGTCCACGGCGGCGAAGCCGAGGTAGTCGTGGGCGGCGTGGTGGGGGTGGTTGCCGCCCATCAGGTCGTCCAGAACGAGGAACCGGTCGGCGTGGTAGGGGTCGAGCGCCTCGCGGAACAGGTCCCGGAACGGCTCGGGGTCGTCGGGTTCGTGGGCGGGGTCGAAGGCGTACCAGAGGGTCACCCCGGCGAGGTCGTCGGTGGTGAGAGCCACGCCCTCCGCGATGGCGAGGTCCACGAAGATCCGAAAGAACGCCGGGTGCAGTTTTCGGCGCATGTCGGTCTCGGGGAAGACCCAGGTGGCGACGGGGTCGGCCATGAAGGCCTCACTCATCATGGTGGCCAGGTCGGCGGCGTCGGCCGGGGTGGCCCGCCGAACGAGCACAGATTCAGTCATGTGCACGTTTTACTTGATTTGTCGTGCTGCGGATAGGGGTGATCCACATTTCGGCTATCCTGCCGGGCATGATCAGCGTCATAGCGGTTGACCTTGACGGCACCCTGCTGCGGTCGGATTCGACGGTCTCCGCGCGTACCGTGGCGGTGTTGGCCCGGGCGACGGCGGCCGGAGCGCGCGTGGTGGTCGTCACCGCGCGGCCGCCGCGCTTCACCCGGATGCTCGCCGCCGAGGCGGGGATCAGCGGCGTCGCGGTCTGCTCCAACGGCGCGATCGTGGCGGACCTCGGCACCGACGCGATGGAGATCGTCGGCCCGCTGCCGCTCGAGACCGCCCGGCGCACCGCTGCCCTGCTCGTGTCGGCCCTTCCCGGCGTCACCTTCACCGTGGAGACCGGGCATCGGGCGCTGATCGGCCCCGGATACGGGCATGTCGCGACCCGGGACCGCGAGCGCTTCCCCGCCGAGACGCTCGACGAGCTCTGGGCCGCCGAATCCTGCGTGAAACTGCTGGCCTGGACGCCGGAGCCGGTGACCGACGCCGTGCTGGACCGGCTGCGCTCGCTGCTGGCGGAGGTGGACATCACCCACTCCGGCGGGAAAGGGCTGATCGAGATCAGCGCGGCAGGAGTCTCCAAGGTGGATGCTCTGGCCCGGCTCTGCGCCGGGTGGGGCGTGGGGCCGGAGCAGGTCATCGCCTTCGGTGACATGCCCAACGACCTGTCGGTGCTGCGCTGGGCCGGGACAGCGGTCGCCGTCGCCAACGCCCATCCGGCCGTGCTCGCGGCGGCGCACCGGATCACGGCGAGCAACGACGACGACGGTGTGGCGCTCACGCTGGAGGAACTCTTCGCCGACGCACCTCGACTGGGCAATGTCACACCCGGTCGCTAGGCTCCGTCAGCCACCTTCCCACAATCGACGGAGCTAACCGATGTACCGACAGGGCGACGTGCTTGTCATGCCGATGGATCGCGAGGATCTGCCATCCGGGCTGATGCAGGCACCGCGCGATCGGCGCAACCGCATGGTGCTGGCGCTCGGCGAGGCGACCGGGCACGCCCACGTCATCACGGGTGAGCGGGTCTCCATGCTCTGCCCGCCCGACGACCCGGGGCAGCTCTTCCTGCTGATCGAGGGCTATGGCCGGCTCGGTCACGAGGAGCACGGGCCGATCGCGCTCGGCCCCGGCGCCTATCGCGTGATCCGCCAGCGGGAATACTTCCCCGGCGCGATCCGCCCGGTCGCGGACTGAGGGGTGTGACGATGACCACCGAGACGGTGCAGACCCCCGACACGACGCTCGCCGCCCGCGCCGATGAGTGGCTCGACACCGGGTTGACCTGCGTGCCCGCCGACCGGGCCGCCGCCGAGGCCGGTGTCCGCCGCGCCTACGCCGATGCCGGGCTGACGCCGCCGGAGCAGATCCTCTGGTTCGGCTCCCCGGCGGCTGCGGCCGTGGCGATCGCGATGCTGCGCACCGGCGAGACGGGCGGCGCGGAGCAGTCCGGCGTCCGCGACCTGCTCTTCGCCCAGAGCGCCTTCCCCGGCCAGACGGTGCTCGGCGGTTCGGTGCGGCCCAAGGTTCGCACCGGTCCCTGGGCCCGGGCCCGGGCGGAGCTGGTGGCGCAGCTCGGCGGCGTCGGGTTCGCCCGGCACTGGGCGGCTTCGTCCCGGCGGCCCTGGCAGCAGCTCGTCGAGCAGATCGTGACTCCGTTGCGCACCAGGCTGGACGCGCAGTTCGCCGCCGACAGCGGTCCGCTCGGTGCGGCGAGCCGGGAGGCGATGCTGGACCCGATCTTCGGCCAGCACGACGCCGCCTGGCTCGGCGCCTTCGACGAGGGCACGGCCGAGCTCGCCGGTCTCGCCGCGGTCGCCCGTTCGGCGGGCTGGTGGTGGGCGTTCGAGCACCTGGCGATCATCACCGAGCGCCCCCGCGAGGTGCACCGCGACAACCTGGGCCGGCTGCACCACGGCGACGGCGCGGCACTGTCCTATCCCGACGGATTCGGCCTGCACGCCTGGCGGGGCATGCCGATCCCGGCCGAGGTCGCCGACGAGCTGGGCTCGCTGACGGTCGAGCGGATCCGGGCCGAGGACAACGCGGAGATCCGCCGCGTGATGCTGGAGCACTTCGGCTTCGACCGCTACCTGCGCGACTCGGGTGCCGCCCGGACGCAGAGCGACGAGTGCGGCGTCCTGTGGCGGGTGGAGCTGCCGGGCGACGAGCCGCTGGTGATGGTCGAGGTGATCAACTCGACGGCCGAGCCGGACGGCACGTTCCGCACCTACTTCCTGCGGGTGCCGCCGACGATCCGCACCGCTCGGGCCGGGGTCGCGTGGACGTTCGACCTCACCGAAGCGGAATACTCTCCGCTGCAGCAGACCTGACCGCCGCCGTCGGGGCGCCCCAGGTGGGTGCCCCGACGGCCGGGATGCGCTCCGCGACACCGCCCGCGAAGATCTGGTGCAGGCCGAGCCGTTTGAGGTGCACGTAGCCGATGTGGCAGTCGCACACGGACGCGGTGCAGCCGCGCGGTCGCAGTGCCGCGCGGTAGGACCCGTCATAGAGGTTGCCGAGCGGCTCGGGCAGGAAGTGGCAGCGCCGCACCGTGCCGTCGCCGATCACCGAGAGCGAGGTCTCACCGGCCCCGCACTCGTCACCGAGCGAGCTGTGCGGTCTCGCGCTGAAGCCGAAGAGCGGATCGATCAGCGTCCAGCGGGCCTCGTCGTCGGCGCCATACGTGTGCCCGTCCGCCGCGTTGATCCACAGGTAGGTCTCCGCAGGCAGTGCGGCGCGTAGCGCGACCGCCTCGGCGTGGTGCTCCGGCAGTCCCACCATGCCGACGGAGTGCCGGATGCCGTGCCCGCGCAGCGTCGCGCACGCCGCCAGGAATCGCTCCCGGGTCACCTGGCCGGGGTGATAGGTGCACCAGAGCGCCAGCGAGCCCGGATCGGCGTCGGCGACCCAGCCGAGCCGCCCGGCGAGGTTGGTCTGGATGGCGACCCGCTCCACCTGCGGCAGGTGTGACAGCGTCGTGAGGGCCTCGCGGTACCAGGAGCGGGTCAGGCCCTCGCCCCACGGGGTGAACAGGATCGACAGGGTGTCGCCGTGCGGGTTGGCGGCCACCCAGTCGGTGAAGCGGGCCAGGTCCGCCCGGTCCGTGCGGAGCTGATCGGGGGAGTCGCGGCGCTTCGCGAAGGGGCAGTAGGGGCAGTCGTAGTTGCAGCTCGCCAGCGGTCCCCGGTAGAGCAGCATCAGCCTCACCGCAGCACCGCCCCCGCCATCGCGTCCCGGACCCGGTCGGAGACCGTCCACGGGCCGATCGAGTCGCTGTGGGCCAGGCCCTCGTCGGTCAGGGTGACGCGGTCGTCGGAGACCGCCGCCCATCCGCGTTCGGTCAGCTTCGCGAGGTGCGGGAAGTCGGCCAGGAGCCCGGTGCCGAACCGGGCCGCATAAGCCCTGACGTCCGCGCCCTCGGCCCGCAGGAGCGACTTCACCAGCCAGCGCAGCCGCTGCTCGTCGGCGTCGAGACGGAACCCGAACTCGGCGAAGCCGAAGTCGGCGGGCGGGCGGCGCAGGTAGTCGTCGATGATGGCGCGGACCTCGCCGACGCTCACGGCGTAGTCGAACGAGTAGTGCAGATCGGTCGTGTAGGAGCGGGCGCCGCAGCCCAACCCCACCATGCCGTCGTCCTGGCAGCAGTAGTCCGCGTCGCCCACCGCGTCCAGCGCCGTCTCGTGGCGGAACTGGCGCATCGACAACTGCCGGTAACCGGCCTCGCGCAGCAGGTCCCGGCCATGGCGGTAGCGGTCGAGGCGCTCGGCGTCCCAGGCCGGATCGGGACCGTCGGGAGCGCGCCGGCCGAGGCCGGTCAGCGGGCGGACGTAGAGCGGGTAGAGGTAGATCTCCTCCGGTCGCCAGGTCAGCGCCGTGCGCAGCGACTGCTCCCACGTCGCCGCCGTCTGACCCGGGATGCCGTAGATCAGGTCCACGTTGAGCAGCGGGACCTCCGCCGCGCGGATCGCGTCGAGCGCCGCGTCGACCTCGGCCCGCCGCTGGGGGCGCCCCGCCGCATGGGCCTCGCTGTCGAGGAAGCTCTGGACGCCGATGCTGACCCGGTGGGTGCCGTTGGCGGCGAGGACGGCGAGGCGGTCCGGGGTCGCCGTGGCGGGCGACGTCTCGACCGAGAGCAGGGCACGTCTGGGGTCCAGGCCCAGCACGTCACGGGTGATGGAGAAGAGCTCCGTCAGCTCGTCGGCGGTGAGGTAGGTCGGCGTACCCCCGCCGATTGCCGCCCGCGCGAAGCCGGCGGGGCCCAGCGCTGCCGCGACCTCGACGGCCTGGTGGCGGAGTTGCCGCAGGTAGGCGGCTGCCTGCTCGGCGGGCGGGTTGGCCCGGGTGAAGAGGTTGCAGAACCCGCAGCGCATCTCGCAGAAGGGGATGTGCAGGTAGAGGAAGAGCGCGTCTCGGGGCTCGGCCGCCCACACGTCCCGCAGCGCGGGTCGCGGGCGCAGCGGCCGGTACGCCGACTTGTGCGGGTAGGCGTAGAGGTAGCCCTGGTAAGGGGAACCGTCGAGCACGTCACCACTCTCCCGGATGCAGCGTGAAGTGGGCGTAGGGGACGGTCCAGACCACGTCGTGCCCGACCCGGTGGCCGTGGAGGCCGTCCTCGCCGTAAGCGGTGCCGTGGTCGGCGCAGATGATGACGAAGCAGGGGCGGCCGCGGGCGGAGAGCAGCCGGAAGAGGCGCTCGATCCGGGTGTCCACATAGGCCAGCGCGGCGGCGTGGCTCTCGAGGGAGTCCTCGGTGGCGCCGGGGAGGTAGTGGCGGTTGGGCTGGTGCAGGGCGGAGACGTTGAGGAAGGTGAAGAGCGGTCGCCCCGCAGCCAGCCGCGCGGTCGACGCTTCCAGCTGGTCCAGTTGGTGGCGGAGCGAGTCCGGTTCGGTGACGCCGAAGCTCTCCTGCCAGTGGGATTCGGCGAAGAGGCCGGGCAGGACGCTGCCCAGGGCTGACCGCTTGTTGAAGAAGCCCACGCCGCCGATGCAGAGGGTGTGGTAGCCGGTTTCGCTCAGCGCGGTGACCACGTCGGGGGCGTCGAAGGTCCAGGTGTCGTCCGTGGTGGTGGTGCTGCCGGGGAAGTGGGCTGCGAAGAGCCTGGGGGTGGCGGGGGTGGGGAGGAAGCCGGCGAAGAACGCGTGGTGGGCGGCGTAGGTGAAGCTGGCCGGGGTGTGTCTCTTTTCCCAGGTCGCGGCCTTGCTGAGGTTGGGTGTTCGTCCTTGTGCTGCTTGTTGTGTGGCTGTGTCGTATCGGAGGGTGTCCAGGGTGATGAATGCCAGGTCGTGGGAGGGGATCAGGCTTTTCATGGTGTCGCTGTGGGGGTTTCGGGGCGGGGATCGACCCACTCTGGGCGGTCAGGCTTGATCCCGTCGTGGGTCGATCCCCGCCCCGAAACCTGACCGGGTCCGGGTGGCGGGGGGTCTACCGTCGGTTGGTTGCTGCTTGACGGTGGGACGTGGTTCGTCGGGCTATTCAATATTGTGGCTATCTGGGCCGCGTAGGTGTCCTGGCCGTTGGTGGTGACGCCAGGGAGGAGATCACCGAAGGCGTTGACCTCGGCTATTGCTTGGGACTGCCAGGTGGGGCTGAACATCAGGTCTATCGCCACGTGAGGGCTGCCGGGGAATAGGACTGCCGTCTTTTCGCAGGTTTCCATGGCTTTTTCGTAGGCGCTTCCGGCTGCCTGTTTGAGGGTTTGCAGGTCGCCTCGGGTGTTGCCCAGGTGGAGGTTGGTGATGGGGGTGTGGCTGGAGCGGACCACCGCATGGGTGGGAGTGCCGCCGATGACCACGACCCGCAGGTCCACGACCTTGCCGTTGAGGTCGGCCTTGGGGAACCAGCGTTCGACGTGGAGGCCGTCGGGGGCGAGGCGGTCGATGATGGCGGCGACGGTCTGCTCGTCGCGGTAGGTGCGGACCCGCAGGGAGTTGAAGACTCTGCCGTCGGCGAGTTCGGTGGAGGTGGTGGCCATGATGCGGCCGTTGCTCGCCTGCTGGAGGGCGATGACTCCGGAGGCCGACGAAGAGTGCCGTGGCTTGACGAAGACTCTGGCCCAACCCTGATCTCGCAACCGCGCACGCAGGGTCGGCCAGTCTCCGGGGCTGTCTGGGAGGGCAGGGGGGACCGGGATTCCCGCTTCGCTCAGGTGGGCGTGGGTGCAGGACTTGTCGAACATGATGAGGATCTCGGCGGGGTCGTGCAGGAGGTGGGCGCCGGCGTCGGCGGCCGCCTTGTCGATTCTGGTGAGGGCCTGGGCGAAGCCCTCGAACCAGGCCCTCGTGCCGGTGATCTCGCCGTGCTCCGCCTGGTCCTTGGCGTGGCGGAGGAGGCGGTCGACCTCGGGGTCCTCGCCGGGGGAGTCGATTCTGACCAGGGTGCCGGGGCGGAAGGCGATGGCCTCGCCCGCGGCGACGCCTCGCCAGGCGATGACCTCGGGGGCGGGGAGGCCCGCCGCCGCGGCCGCCCTCGTGAAGAGGGCGACACGCCGGTTGTCGGGGTTGCCGACGATGGTCAGGTGCGTGTCGTTGGACATCGGGGGCGGCGGCTCACTCGGCGACGGCGACATAGCGCTCGTCGACGTCCTCCGGGTCGCCGGCGTCGGAGAGGTCGACGGCGACGCCCGCCTCGCCGAGCTCGGCGTTGAGGCGGTCCATGACCGGCTCGCTGATGTAGTGGTGGTGCAGGTCGAGCTTGAGCAGGTGGATCAGGGGCTGCCCGGCGAGCAGGGCACTGGCACCCACGTCGGAGAGGATGCCCAGCGACAGGTCGAGCTCGGTGAGGCGGGCGACGATGGGCGCTCCGGCGAGGGCGGCGGCGACCAGGTCGGCGATCTCCGCGTCGCGCAGGCCCAGATAGGTCAGCGAGGGCAGGCGGGAGCCGATGAGGATATGCGTCAGGTCGTCGACCGTCGCGTCACCGCCGTAGTTGTCCGTGCCGAGCCACAGCTCCAGGTGCTGGAGCGCGGGCAGGTCGCACTCGCCGACGGCGCGGACGATCTCGGCGGGCAGGCCGCCGGCCTCAAAGGTCAGCTTGCGCAGGCCGGTGTGGCGCAGCGGCTTGAGCTGCAGGTCCTCCGTGCCCCGGACGGTGAGCACCTCCAGCTTCGGGAAGGCCTCGAGCACCGGCGTGATGTCGCCCTGCTGGATCCAGGAGATCTCGCACTCCTCGAAGGTGATCTCGCCGATGAAGAGCGCGGTCAGTGCGGGCAGCTTGGCCGCGGCCTCGATGACCAGCTCCAGCGGCGGCGCGCTGTCATAGGTGCTGCCCCACGATCCGAGGATCAGCGCGGTGATCCGGTCCGCCCACGGCTCGGCGACGAGGGCCGCGAGGCGGGCACGGAAGACATCGCCGCCGTCATAGTCCGGGTCCTCGATCCGCCAGGCGACCGCGGCGGGGTCGTCCGCCCGGGCGCCGTCGACATACTCCAGCACCGGCAGGCCGGCGAAGGTGGTGATGTGGCTGTTAATCGTCATCGAGGCCTCCGCAGTCGGGCAATCGCAGGGACGATAGCAGCCCCGACCGACATCCCCGGCGAGACGCGCGCGAGCTGTCGTCCACTGTGGACACCACGGCGTGATGGATCAAGAGCGGGTAAGCTGTCCGGACGCGGATCGGGGCCACCGGTCCGCCGGAGGCGAGGAGCACTGCTGTGGATGTCGAACGTACCGCTTTGCCCGGTATCGGCCTTCGGCACGAGTTCCGCACCTCGCGGGGCCAGCACGCAGCCGTCGTCTCGCACGTCTCCGGGCGCCGTGACCTCGTCATCTATCGGCCCGACGATCCCGACACCGCGATCGCGGCGCTCTCCCTCACCACCGACGAGGCCAACGGCGTCGCCGAGCTGCTCGGCACGGCGCGGATCGTCGAGCGCCTCGCCGACCTCCAGCGCCAGGTCGTGGGCTTGAAGACCACCCAGGTCCCGATCATCGCCGGCTCGCCCTACGACGGGCGCACGCTGGGTGACACCCGCTCGCGTACGCGTACCGGCACCTCCATCGTCGCGGTCATCCGTGCGGGGGAGATCGTGGCGAGCCCGCGCCCGGACTACGTCTTCCACCCCGGCGACCTCGTCGTGGCGGTCGGCACCGAAGAGGGCACCGCCGCCGTCGCCGACATCTTCGCGCACGGCTGAGCGGGGAGTCGCAGATGCACGGTGCCATCGCCCTGATCGAAATCGGCGCGGTGATCCTCAGCCTCGGGTTGCTGGGCGCCTTCTCCGTCCGGATCGGCATCTCCCCGATCCCGCTCTACCTGCTCGCCGGGCTCGCGTTCGGCCAGGGCGGTCTGCTGCCGCTCGCCACGAGTACCGAGTTCACCGCCGTCGGTGCCGAGATCGGCGTGATCCTGCTCCTGTTCACGCTGGGCCTGGAGTACACGGCTCCGGAGCTCGTGAGCACGCTGCGGCACAACGCCCCGGCCGGCCTCGTCGACCTGGTGCTCAACTCCGCACCCGGAGTCGCCGTGGCGCTGCTGCTGGGCTGGGGTCCGGTCGCGGCGGTGGCGATGGGCGGCATCACGTACGTCACCTCCTCCGGCATCACCGCCAAGGTCCTCGCCGACCTGGACTGGCTCGGCAACCGCGAGGTGCCGGTCGTGCTCTCGCTGCTGGTCTTCGAGGACCTCACGATGGCGATGTACCTGCCGATCCTCACCGCGCTGCTCGCCGGTGCGGGGCTCGTCGCGGGCGCCACGACGCTCGCCATCGCGGCGGGCACGATCACGGTGATCCTGGTGGTGGCCCTGCGTTACGGCCACTGGGTCGAGCGTTTCGTCGCGTCGCCGAGCCAGGAGGTGCTGCTGCTCAAGGTGCTGGGCCTCACCGTCCTCGTCGCCGGTGTCGCGCAGCAGCTCCAGGTCTCGGCCGCGGTCGGCGCGTTCCTCGTCGGCATCGCCCTGTCCGGTCCGCTCGCACACACGGCGCGGGAACTGCTCACCCCCCTGCGGGACCTCTTCGCGGCGGTCTTCTTCGTCTTCTTCGGCCTGCAGACCGATCCGTCCGCGTTGCCGCCGGTGGCCGGGATCGCGCTGCTCCTGGCACTGGCGGGCGTGCTGACGAAGCTGGGCACCGGATGGTGGGCGGCACGCCGGGCCGGGATCGGCCCGCAGGGCCGCCTGCGAGCCGGGGTGGCGCTGCTGCCGCGCGGCGAGTTCAACATCGTCATCGCGGGACTCGCGGTCGCGGCCGGCATCGAACCGCAACTCGGTCCGCTCGCCGCGGCCTATGTGCTGATCCTCGCCGTCGCCGGTCCGCTCATCGCCCGCGGCGTCGAGCCGCTGATGCGCCGCCGGGCGGCTCGACGCGACCCGCTCCCGCCACCGGTCGTCCCCGGCCAGCACGACCCCGACGACGACCTCACCGGTTCGGTCCAACCGGCCTGACGGCTGTAGATCGCCGCAACTCTTCAAGAGTTGTCGCCAAGGCCTGGCGGCCTGAGGCGACAACTCTTGAAGAGTTGCGGCTGAGACGGAATCTCAGCGTCATACGGCGGCCATAGGCTCCGGAGGACTGTCGCAGAGAGGAACCCGTCAGTGTCGCCAGGTTTGTCACTCACCGAGCAGTACATCAACGAGATCAGATCCCGCGGGCTCACCGCGTCCGACCTCCTGCCCCCGGACCGGTTGCCCGCCATCGTCGAGTCGTTCTACGGCCAGCGCGCCCTGGCCCGGCCGGTCTTCTTCGCCGAGGCGGAGCACGCCCGGCTGGTCCGGGATCTGTCCACCATGCACGCCGCCCTGACCAGCCTGCCCGACCTGCTCTTCGGCGGTGATCTCGGCGCCTTCGCCACCGCCGTGGGCCTCACCGAGCGGCAGGTCGGCTTCGTCGTGCGCACCCAGTCCGGCGCGCCGGTGACCCGCTTCGCCCGCGCCGACATGTATGCCGACGCGACCGGCTTCAAGCTGCTGGAGTACAACGTGGGCAGCACGATCGGCATGATCGAGGCGGGCCTGCTCAACGACGCGCTGCTGGCGCACCCGGTGCTCGCCGGGTTCGCGGCCGAGCACCGGCTGGGCTCCGTCGACATGGTGGCCGAGTGCCTGGCGAGCATGCGGCAGGAGTGCGGGCTGGCGCCCGATTCCCAGCCGGTGATCGCGATGTGCGACTGGCCGGACCAGTTCCCCGTCAACGAGGCGCCACTGCGGCTCTGCACCGACATGCACCGCGACAGCTACGGCCTGACCAGCATCCCGACCCACCTCGGCCGACTCGAATACCGCGACGGCGGTGTCTGGGACGAGGGGCACCGGATCGACGTGGTCTACCGGATGTTCATGCTCCAGCAGGCGACCGGTCCCGAGGCCAACG
The DNA here is from genome assembly GCF_014204945.1 of Allocatelliglobosispora scoriae. NCBI lineage: Bacteria > Bacillati > Actinomycetota > Actinomycetes > Micromonosporales > Micromonosporaceae > Allocatelliglobosispora > Allocatelliglobosispora scoriae. The sequence continues at coordinate 1,330,221 of NZ_JACHMN010000002.1, read as the reverse complement.
AGCTGATCGATCCGCTGCTCGCCGCAGCCGAGCGCGGCGAGGTGGAGATCTTCACTCCGCTGGGCTGCCAGGTCTTCGGCTCCAAGGCGGCACTGGCGATGCTCTCCGACGAGGCGCACCGCCACCGCTTCGACGCGGAGACCCTCGCAGCCCTGGACCGGATCCTGCCGTGGACCCGGGTGTGCCGCCCGGGCACGGTGACGCTGGAGTCCGGCGAGCGGGTCGAGCTGCTCGACCACGCGCTCGCGCAGCGGGCGGAGCTGATCCTCAAGCCGGCCCTGCTGCACAGCGGCAGCGGGGTGCTGCCCGGCTGGGAGGCCGACCCGGCGGACTGGGCGCAGCGGGTCGAGGCGGCGATGGACGGCGGGTGGATCCTGCAGCGGCGGGTGCGCCCGGTGCCGCAACTGGTGCCCGCGCCGGACGGCGAGCTCACCGACTACACGATCAACCTCGGCGTCTTCTCGATGCCGTCGGGGCCCGATGGCTATGGCGGGATGGCGCTGCGGGTGGCCCCGGTCACGGCCAACATCACCGTCCTGAGCATCAATGCGGACAAGTCGGTGCTCCTGGGGTGTGCGATGCATCAGCTCCCGGACACGCCCGTAATTCCTACCGCATCACTAGGTTAAGGTGCTGGGATGCGTACCCCACCTCTTCGCTCCGCAGTGCTAGCCGCCGCCGTGCTCGCGGCGGCGGCGCTGGCCGCATGCGCGCCGCAGGACGAGCCGACCGTCGCCGCCACCTCGGCGGCGCCCTCGGCCTGCACCCCCGACAAGCTCGCCACCCTCGCCGCGGGCAAGCTCACCATCGGCACCGACGACCCGGTCTACCCGCCGTGGTTCGCCGACAACAAGCCCGAGAGCGGGCAGGGCTTCGAGTCGGCGGTCGCCTACGCGATCGCCGCCAAGCTCGGCTACGCCAAGGACCAGGTCGTCTGGACCCGGGTCACCTTCAACAACGCGATCGCGCCGGGGAAGAAGACCTACGACTTCGACGTCAACGAGTTCTCGATCACCGAGGACCGCAAGAAGGCCGTCGATTTCTCCTCGCCCTACTACGACGTGACGCAGACGGTGATCACCGTCAAGGGTTCCAAGATCGCCGGGGCGAAGTCGCTCGCCGACCTCAAGGGCGCCAAGCTCGGCGCGCAGGTCGGCACGACGAGCTACCGGGCGATCACCGAGGTGATCAAGCCGACCGCGCAGCCCGCCGTCTTCAACAACAACGACGACGCCAAGAAGCAGCTGCAGAACGGCACCGTCGACGGGATCGTCGTCGACCTGCCGACCGCCTTCTACATCACCTCGGCGGAGCTCGACAACGGCATCATCGTCGGCCAGGTGGCGCAGCCCGCGGGCACTCCGGAGCAGTTCGGCCTGGTGCTGGACAAGGGTTCGGCGCTGACCGGCTGCGTGAGCCAGGCCGTCGACGCGCTGCGCGCCGACGGCACCCTCGCCGCCATCGAGAAGCAGTGGCTCGCCGGTGTCGCCGGTGCGCCCACGCTGAGCTGACGGAGCACCGGTGACCGCCACCACCCCCGCCTACGAGGTCAGCGCCCTGCAACGGGAGCGACTGGCCTACCGGCGACGGCAGACGATCACGTCGATCGTCATCGCCGCCGCCTCCACCGCCGTGCTCGGCGTGCTGGCGGTGGTGGCGATCACCGGTGCACCCGGCTGGGACCGGGTGCGGGAGACCTTCCTCAACGCCGAGGTCGCTCGGGAGTCGCTGCCGGAGATCCTGCGCGGGCTCTGGCTCAACGTGCAGCTGCTCTTCTTCTGCGCGATCGGCGCCCTGCTGCTCGGGCTGGGGGTGGCGGTGCTGCGCACGCTGCGCCCGGCGGTCTTCTTCCCGCTGCGGGCGCTCGCCACCTCCTACACCTACCTCTTCCGGGGCATGCCGCTGCTGATCGTGCTCTACCTGCTCACCTTCGGCGTACCGGGGCTGCGGTTGCAGGGCACGCCACCGCTGCTGGTGCTGGGCGGGATCGCGCTGGTCATCACCTACGGCGCCTACCTCGCCGAGGTGTTCCGGGCCGGTATCGAGTCGGTGCACCCGTCGCAGCGGGCGGCGGCCCGGTCGCTGGGGCTGACCTATCGGCAGACGATGCGCCACGTCGTGCTGCCGCAGGCCGTGCGCCGGGTCGCCCCGCCGCTGCTCAACGACCTCGTCGCGCTGCAGAAGGACGTCGGGCTCATCTCGCTCGCCGGCCCCATCGACGCGATCCGGGTGGCGCAGATCCAGACCGCCGAGACCTACAACTACACGCCCTATGTCGTGGCGGGCGTGCTCTTCGTCCTCATGGCGATCCCGCTGATCGCGGTGACCGACTGGGTCACCCTGCGCGCGGCTCGCCGCCAATCCGCGGAGGGTTCGGCATGAGCGCCGTGCTGGAGTGCCGCGACGTGCGCAAGGAGTTCCGCGGCAACGTCGTCCTGCGCGACCTGAGCCTCGATGTCGCGGAGCACGAGGTGGTCGTGCTGATCGGAGCGTCCGGCTCGGGCAAGTCGACCCTGCTGCGCTGCGTCAACCTGCTGGAGACGCTCGACGACGGCAGCATCCACCTCGACGGCGAGCACATCACCGACCCGAAGACCAACCCCGATCTGGTACGCCGTCGCATCGGCATGGTCTTCCAGTCCTTCAACCTGTTCCCGCACCTCAGCGTGCTGGACAACGTGACTCTGGCGCCGATCCGGGTGCACGGCCTGAGCACCGCCGCCGCCGAGGCCCGCGCGCTGGAGCTGCTGGAGCGGGTGGGGCTCGCCGACAAGGCCCGGGAGTTCCCCGACCGGCTCTCCGGCGGGCAGCAGCAGCGGGTGGCGATCGTCCGGTCGCTCGTGAACTCGCCCCGGCTGATGCTGCTCGACGAGGTCACCTCGGCGCTCGACCCCGAGCTGGTGGGGGAGGTGCTGAGCCTGGTGCGCGACCTCAAGGGCGACGGGATGACGATGCTGATCGCCACCCACGAGATGGGGTTCGCCCGCCAGGTCGCGGACCGGATCTGCTTCCTGGAGCAGGGCGCGATCCTGGAGCAGGGCCCGCCGGAGCAGGTCCTCGGCGATCCTCAGCAGCCCCGCACGCGGCAGTTCCTGCAGCGCATCATCGAGGCCGGCCGCCTGTAGCGGTTGCTCGCCCCGGGCGGTTCCCCTCCCCGCGCGTGGCGTCGCCACCACCGTCCCTCGTGGCTGACCACGCGGGGTGTCGTTCCACGAGTCACGCGTGCCGACGGCTGTCGATCCTGAACTTTAATGCTGGACACGCCGTGTGCCCGGGTTGATCCTGACCTTTGTTGCACTTTTCGCGGCGTGCCCAGCATTAAAATTCAGGGGAGTGGGACCGACCGCTACGCGGGCTGGGGAGCGCGCGCCGCGCCGGTGGACGCGCGGACCACGAGCTCGGGTTCGAAGAGCAGCTCGTCGGTCGGGACCGCGTGGCCCTCGATCTGGCTGATCAGCAGCGCCACCGCCGCCTGACCCATCGCCTCGACCGGCTGCCGCACCGTCGTCAGCGGCGGATCCGTGTAGGCCATCACCGCGGCGTCGTCGTAGCCGATCACCGAGAGGTCGGACGGTACGACGAGGTCGAGCCGCTTCGCCGCCCGGATGGCACCGATGGCGAGGGCGTCGCTGGCGCAGATCAGCGCGGTCGCACCCTGCTGCACCAGGCGGGTCGCACCGGCGTGGCCGTCCTCCATCGCGAAGACCGTATGGCTGACCAGCTCCGGCGAGGTGTGGCCGTGCCGGCGTCGAGCCTCGTGGTAGGCGGCGAGCTTGCGACCCGACGGCACGTGCCCGGGCGGGCCGAGCAGCAGGCCGATCCGGTCGTGCCCGAGCGCGGCGAGGTGCCCGTAGGCGTGGTCCACGGCGTGTGCGTCGTCGGAGGAGACCCGGGGGAAGGGCAGCCCTTCGATCGCGGCGTTGACGAGCACGGCCGGCAGGCTGCGTTCGCGCAGGCGGTGGTAGGGCTCGTGCGACGCGTCGGTCTGCTGGTAGAGGCCGCCGACGAAGATCACCCCGGAGACGGTCTGCTCCAGGAGGATGTCGATGTACTGCGTCTCGGAGACGGCGTCGACGGTGCGCGTACACAGCACGGGGGTGAAGCCCCGCTTCGCCAGCGCGCCCGCGACCACTTCGGTGAAGGCGGGGTAGATCGGGTTCTCCATCTCGGGGAGCATGACGCCGACCAGCCGGGCCCGTTCGCCGCGCAGCTTCGTGGGGCGCTCGTAGCCGAGCACGTCGAGAGCGGTCAGCACGGCCGACCGGGTGGCATCCGAGATGCCGGGTTTGTCGTTCAGGACCCGAGACACCGTTGACTCGCTGACCCCCACGTACTTGGCGACTTCAGCCAGTCTGCGCGTCATGGCGGCAAGTGTAGAGGATGATCATGCGCGGCCTCCACGCTCCATCGATCGCCGCCGAACGCCGGTCAGGCCCACGGCCAGCGGGTGTGCGGGAGGCGGCCGCCCGCCACGGCGAAGGCCGCCGCGATCTCGGCCCGGCCGGTGCCCGACCCGAGCAGGGTCCGCAGCAGCAGCCGCGCCTTCAGCGGATCCAGCCACCCGGCGGGGATGAGGCTGCGCTCGATCAGGTCGCGCTCGGAGCCGGGGAAGCCATAGGTACCCGTGAGCGTCGAACCCGCACCGGTCCGGGTGGCGAGGACGACCGGGATCCGGGCGTTGAGCTCCGCGAGGGGATCGACGAGCTGCTCGGGGACGTGGCCGACGCCCATCGCCGCGACGACGAGCCCGTCCACCTCGCCCCCGAGCTTCGGGATCAATGCGCCGTCGTCGCCGAGGGTGGCGGTGTAGATCGCCACCCGCGGGCTCGCCCCGGACGGCGGTCGCGGAACGGTGAGCCGGGGGCCGGGGTGGTTGAGCAGCCGGGGCACGCCCTCGACGAGGTAGCCGAGCGGTCCGCCGTTGGGCGAGGCGAAGGTCCCGGCCGAGGTGGCGTGCGTCTTGCGTACCCGTCGGGAGGTGTGGATCTCGTCATGGAGCGCGACGAGCACGCCCAGGCCGCGCGCGTCGGGGTGCGCGGCCGTGAGGATCGCGGCCAGGAGGTTGGCGGGGCCGTCGGGACCGGCGAGCGTGGGGTTGCGCATCGCCCCCGTGACCACGATCGGCTGCGGCCCGGCATAGGTCAGGTCCAGCAGATACGCGGACTCCTCGATCGTGTCCGTGCCCTGCGTGACGACGACGCCCGTGGCGCCCGCGGCGAGCTCCGCGTCGATCGCGGCCGCGAGTTCGGCCAGGTCCGTGAAGTTCAACGACGCGCTGGGTACGCGAAGGAAATCCACCACCTCCACCGCGACGCCGGTGTCGGCGAGCCCCGGCACCCCGGCGACGAGGTCGGCGGCGGAGACGAGGGGTGTGACGCCACCGCCCGCCGCCGACTTCATCGCGATCGTGCCGCCGAGACCGAAGACGACCACCCGCGTACCGTCGAATGCGCGCATCGATCAAGCCTAGTCCGGCTCCGCCGCCGGTCGTCACGTCTTCGAGACGAGCTCCTCGTGGGCGAGCCCGGCGCCGAGCAGGTTCGCCATGAGCTGCAACTGTCCGAGGTCGATCGGTCCGAAGGTGCCCGGTGCTGCGGCGTCGAGAACGAGCAGCCCGTAGCTGGTGCCGCCCGCCCGCACCGGCACCGCGACGAGGGAGCGGTAGGGCCGGCCCAGGCTGTCCTCGAAGTGCGGCGGCGGCGCGGTGTGCAGGTCGTTCACGAGCAGCGACCGCTCGTCGAGGGCGAGCCGGATCGCCTCCTGGTCGTGCAGGCTGCGCTCGGCCTTGAAGTCGCGGCGGGGGACATCGGCCCGGCCGCCGAAGTGGCGCCGCCGGAGCTGCTCCTTCCCGACCAGCTCGTAGTAGGTGCAGCGGATCTCCGCGAAGGTCGGCTCCGGCAGCCAGCACTGGTTGTACGAGTGGTCGACGACCCGGCTGACCAGCACCTGCACCGAGGTGTGGCACTCCTCGGGGCAGGTGCTGGCGGCGACGGAGTTCAGGGCGCCGATCACCGGTTCGGCCGAGCGGTTGACCGACTTCGCGACGATGCTGCGCGCCAGCCCGACGGTGATCGCGTGCGCGACGGCCCGCCGGTCGAGCCAGTAGGTCAGCGAGGCCGAGGCGATGGTCAGCAGGACCGCTGCGGCGATCCAGGCCACGGCGCCGCCGCCGTGAGTCCGCCCCGCGACGAAGGTGCAGGCGAGGATCGCGGCGGGCGGCAGAGCGAGCAGGACGGGGCGGAGGCGCTGGTGGACGGGCGTGGATGACGGCTGGGTGGTGGTACTCGACATCTCGGTTCCTAAGGTGACCGGCTGTTCGCCGGAGGACGGGGTGGGAGGGGGTGTCAGCCGGCCCGGTCGACGCGGCTGTGTTCGAGGAAGATGAAGTAGGCGATCACGGTGTTCGCCGGGACGCCGTCGCGGGCTTTGAGGGTCACCCGCTCCAGGCTGAGCAGCTCGCCGGTCGCGTCGTCGAAGACGAGGATGTCGCGTAGGTGGTCGCCGTCGCTGTCGACGCTCACGACCGCTCCGGCCCGGCCGGCCCGGTCGTCGGTTCTGCCGCGGAAGATCAGGCCGGGGGTGTCGGCGAGCATCCGCAACTGCGCGGCCCGCTGCGCCGGGTCCAGGACGTAGTACTCGCACAGCTGCGCGGCCCGGCGCACGATCTGCTCCGCAGGCAGGTTGCGCTGGCCGCGCTCCAGCTGCTCGCGCATGGTCTCCCTGGTGCGGCCGGGCAGGCCCGCCAGCAGCGGCGAGAAGGTGCCCGGCGGGTTGAGGACCGGGTTCGCCGCCTTCTCGGGGAGCGCCTGGGTCCACTCGGCGCGCCGCCGGCCGGGTGGCTGCGGTGGCAGGGGGGTGTCGATGGAGACCGCCGACCGGTCCGTTCGCCACCAGAGCCGCTGGTCTCGGGCGTTGACCCCGTCCGACTGCTCGTCCCCGGTCTCCAGCCCCCACACCTGCACCCGCGTGTAGGTGTACGGGCCGGTGCTCGTCGGCTCCGATCGCTGCTCCACCCGTTTCGCCAGGTCGAGGAGGTATTCGTCGGCCGGGGTGGTGCTGGTGTTGTCGATCGACAGCGGTCCGGGAGTGGCGGGGCTCGCGGTCGCGTTCGCCGAGGGCAGCAGCAGGCCGACGACGACCAGGGCCGCGCCGGTCCGGGTCGCCCACTTCAGGGTGGTGCGGAGCTGGAGCTGGAAGGGCTCGCGGCGCGGCGTCTCGGCGTACCTGACGATCGCTCGCGAGGTCAGCATCTCGGACCGCTCCCGTGCGGGCTGCGGCGGCCGCTGAGCCCGGACCATACCCATGATCTCTTCATCGGTGATGTGGCTCTTCCTCCTACGCATTGCTCGTCTCCGTCTCGTCGAATGCCAGGCAGTGGCTGAACTCGGTGTACCCGTCGCGCATGAGCAGGTCCTTGAGCTTTCGCATCGCGCGGTGCCGTCGGGTGCGGACCGCGTTCTCCTTGATGCCGAGCCTCTCCACGATCTCGGCATCCGTGAGCTCCTCCCAGACGGTCAGCAGCAGGACCTCGCGGTCGTGCGGTTTGAGCCGGCGCAGGTAGGAATTGATGTCGATGGCGAAGGTCCCGTCGTGCTGGACCGGGGCGGGAAGGTCGGGCAGTTCCGTGGAATTGACGGCGAGGTACCGCCGCTGTATGCGTTGCCGGTACCAGCTCCGGCGTACGAAGTTGAACGCGGTGCTGTAGAGCCATCGATACTGGTCGTCGGCTTCTCTCAGTTTGGCGAACCGCTTCAAGGCGGTTTCCCAGGTGTCTTGAAAGAGGTCGTCCGCTTCCAGTTGGTTTCCGACGGACAGGCGGAAGCAGTCGCGAGTCAGCCGGTCACCGTATGTCGCCAAGATATGATCGAGTTCTTCTGTGCTGGGCAACCGGTACTCCTAGAGGCGGCGGAGGGGTCTCCGCACCGGACCGTTGAGCGGTCACCCGCTCACCCTGTATTTGTCAATCGTGAGCGTTTTGGTTACCGGAACTGGCGACGATCCAGTCACGACGAAGTCCAGCTCGCAGGCAGTCTTCGCACTCGTTCGATCACTGAGGGTGATCATCGCTGGTCGAACAAGGGTTGCAATGAACTTCCACGTTACAGTTCATTCACTGCCATCTTTTTGTTATGTAGCGACTCGATGTTGGCCCCTTCGTATCGTGAAGGCCGTGGCTACGAAGAGTGATCAATTGATCTACCCACAGTAGTGGGTTGCTGCCACGATCATCATCAGCGCCAGTCGTCAGGAGGAGTCGTGCACCTAGGAGCCCGAATCGTCACCATCGTCGTCGCAGCAGTCACCACCCTCGCCGTGATCGCCCCCGCGGCAGCCGTCGCGGCCCGCCCCGATGAGGGGGCCGACATGCAGGAACTGGTCGACGCCTACCTGCGGGACAAGCCCGGCGGTGTCCAGATCGGACCGGGCCGCATCAGCTACGAGAACGGCGCGATCGTCGTGACCGTCGCCCGGAGCAGCCTCGATGTCTCGGGGCCCAACTGCCCCAGCGGCCTGTTCTGCATCTACGACGGCACCAACTTCCGCTACCCGCGGACCGAGCTGTCGACGTGCGTGTGGCGGGACCTCTACCCCTACTGGAACGACGTCGCCGGCTCCGTCCACTACAACAAGTCGGCCGGAGCGGTGACCTTCATCAATCACGGCAAGACCCCGCACCTCGGTGACACCCCGCTCTTCGCGGTCGGCGTCTCGAAGCGGACCATCAGCGACCTCGGTGACAACGCCGACATCGCGGACCACGTGCAGCCGTACTGCTGATCGGCGCCCACGGGCCGCAGGTGCGTGCGGCCCGTGACCCCGGGCGGATATGGTCGGTCCCGCGGATCATGGCCCGCGAAGCGAACCGGCTGCGGGAGGACCTCGATGCGCCTGCTCATCTCACACCTCGGCTACGGCCTCGGCCCCGCCCGGGCCGTCATCGCCGCCCCGCGCGACGGTCGCGCGCCGCGTGCCGCCGTCCTGCTGACGCCATCCGGGGAGGCCGTCGAGCTGGCCGTCGGCCCGGTGCAGTCCGTGCCCGGCTGGCACCTCGGCCCCTTCGCCCGCATCCCGCTCCCCGCGCAGCTCGCGCCGGGTACCTACCGGGTGCGGCTCGTCGAGGCCGACGGCGAGGAGATCGACTCGGCGCCCTTCGAGATCGCGGCCGACCGACTGGTCCAGCAGACCGTCTCCGACGTGCTCAGCTACTTCAAGGCGATGCGCTCCAGCGGCGAGATCGACCGCAAGGACCGGCACGCCGCGCTCTGGGACGACGACTCCGGCCGGACCGTGGACGCGCGCGGCGGCTGGCTCGACGCGAGCGGCGACACCAGCAAGTTCCTCAGCCACCTCACCTACACCAGCACGATGAGCCCGCAGCAGATCCCGCTCTGCGTCTGGGCGATGATCGCGGCGCTCGACGCGCCCGGGCTGTCCCGGCCGCTGCGGATCCGGCTGCGCGACGAGGCGCTGTGGGGCGCGGACTTCCTGCACCGGTTCCGGGCGCCGGAGGGCTACTTCTACACCGGGATCTTCGACGCGCTGACGAAGCAGCTCGACGAGCGGGTGATCACCGCGCCGCTGCCGGAGTGCGTGCGCACGTCGCGCTACCAGGCCGGATACCGCCAGGGCGGCGGGCTCGCCATCGCGGCCCTGGCCCGCGCCGCCGGGCTCGACGACGACGGCGACACCACCCGGGCCGATTACCTGGCGGCGGCCGTCGACGCCTTCCGGCACCTGGAGCAGCACAACACCGACTACCTCTTCGACGGCGTCGAGTCCATCGTGGACGATTACGCCGCGCTGCTCGCGGCCGTCGAGCTCGTCGCGGCCGGCGTCGCAGAAGCACAACCGTCGGCGGTACGCCGAGCCCGCGCCCTCATCGACCGCTACGTGCGCCCGGAGACCGGTCCGGGGTGGTTCACCGCCGATGCGGCGGGCCGGCCGTTCTTCCACGCCGCCGAGGCGGGCCTGCCGATCCTGGCCCTGCTGCGCTTCGCCGAGGTGCTGCCGGATGCGGTGCCCGCGGCCGAAGCCCGATCCGTGGCGCTGCTGGCGATGGCCGACATCGCCGCTCGCACCGACGGCGTTCCGAACCCGTTCGGCTACCCGCGCCAGCGAGTGCAGCCGCTCGGCGGCGAACCGGCGGACGCGTTCTTCTTCCCGCACGCCAACGAGACCGGCTACTGGTGGCAGGGCGAGAACGCCACGATCTGCTCCCTGTCGGCGGCCGCGAGCGCATGCTCGGCCGTCGACGGCATCCCGGCCGAGCAGCGGCGGCGATTCGAGGAGTTCGCCGCCGACCAGCTCGCCTGGGTCTGCGGCCGCAACCCGTTCGACGTCTCGATGATCCACGGCCGCGGCCGCAACAACGCCGACTACGCCTGCGACTTCCCCAACATCCCCGGCGGCATCGTCAACGGCATCACCTCGGGCTGGTCCGACGAGGCGGACATGGCGTTCCTCCCGCCGGACGCCCCCGAGGGCGACGCCTGGCGCTGGGCCGAGCAGTGGATCCCCCACACGGCCTGGTTCCTCCTGGCCGTAACGACCCAAAATTCGCGTTGATCAAGGGAAGACTCACCATCCGGGGTGTCCGATATGCGGCGAGTCTTCCCTTGATCAACGCGAAATAGTTGTCAGTGGTCGGTGCGGAGCCATGCCGCCGCGTCGGCGGGCAGGCGTCCGGCGGTCAGGGGGGCGCTCGTGAGGAGGACCTCTGTGTGAGGGGGGAGGGCGGCGGGGGCGTCGGAGAGGTTGACCACGCAGGCGAAGCCTCCCGGGCGGGTGAAGTGCAGGACGTTTTCGGGAGCGTCCTGCCAGGCCATCGGGCCGTCGCCCAGGCCTGGCTCCCCCCTGCGGATCGCCAGCGCCGAGCGGTAGAGGCGCAGCATCGAGCCAGAGTTCTCTAGCTGCGCCTCTACCGTCAGCTCGATCCAGTCCGACGGCTGCGGCAGCCACGGATCCGCCGCGCCGGTCGGACTGAACCCGAATGGAGCTTGTGTGCCGGACCAGGGCAGCGGCACCCGGCAGCCGTCGCGGCCGGGGTCGACGCCGTTGGTGCGGCGGAACTTGGGGTCCTGGCGGGCCTCGTCGGGCAGGTCCTCGACCTCGGGCAGGCCGAGCTCCTCGCCCTGGTAGACGTAGACGCCGCCGGGCAGGGCCAGGGTGAGCAGGGCCGCCGCGCGCGCCCGGCGGGTGCCGAGGTCGCGGTCGGTGCGGCTGAGGTGGCGCTCGCGGCGCAGGCCGTGGTCGAACCCGGTCTCGCTGCGGCCGTAACGGGTGACGTGCCGGGTGACATCGTGGTTGGAGAGCACCCAGGTGCTCGGCGCGCCGACGAGCGCGGCGGTCGCGAGCGTCTCGTCGATGCAGGCGCGCAGCGCCTTCGCCGTCAGCGGCGCGGCGAGGAACTCGAAGTTGAACGCGGCGTGCATCTCGTCGGGGCGCAGGTAGCGCGCGAACCGGTCCGGGATCCCGAGCCAGACCTCGCCGATCAGTGCTCGCGGCACGTCGTAGCTGTCGGCCACCGCGCGCCACGAGCGATAGACGTCGTGTACGCCGTCGTGGTCCACATAGGGGTGGGGTCCGGATCCGCCGAGCTCGGGCAGGGCCGGGTCCTTGACGCACATCGTCGCCGAGTCGATCCGGATGCCGTCGATGCCCCGGTCGAACCAGAACCGCAGGATGCTGAGGAACTCGGCCCGTACGTCGTCGTTGTCCCACTGGAAGTCGGGCTGCTCGGGGGAGAACAGGTGCAGGTACCACTCCCCGTCGGGCAGGCGGGTCCACGCGCCGCCGCCGAAGTCGGCGCGCCAGTCGTTGGGGGGAAGCTCACCGTGCTCGCCCCGGCCGGCCCGGAACCAGAAGCGGTCCCGGGCCGGTGATCCCGGCGGTGACGCGAGCGCCTCGACGAACCAGGCGTGCGCGTTGGAGCAGTGGTTGGGCACGATGTCCACGATGAGCCGGATGCCCAGCGCGTGCGCCTCCGCGATCAGCGCCTCCGCCTCGGCGAGGGTGCCGAAGGACGGGTCGATGTCGCGGTAGTCGGCCACGTCGTACCCGGCGTCGGCCATCGGCGACGGGTACCACGGGCTGAACCAGATGGCGTCGATGCCCAGGTCGTGCAGGTAACCGAGCCGTTCGCGGATGCCCGCGAGGTCGCCGATCCCGTCGCCGTTGCCGTCGGCGAAGGAACGCGGGTAGACCTGGTAGATGGCCGCGTTGCGCCACCAGTCGCGGGTCACGTTCTCGGACACGGTTACCTGCTCTCTGATCGATGGAGTGAGGGGTCAGAAGCCGCTGTTGCCGGGACCGCGGATCAGCGTGTAGCCGGTGCTGTTGAGCAGCCCGCCGCTGGCGGCGCCGGTGACGGTGACGTAGTTGACGGTGGCGCTGCCGGCCGCGTTGAGCTCGATGCCGTATGTCCCGGCGCCGTTGACGGTGACGTGGTCGAAGGTCAGGTTGGAGATCGTGCGGGCATAGCTGAGCAGGATGCCCTGGTAGGTGCTGTCGATGACGTCGATGTTCGAGAAGATCACCGGAGTGGTGATGTCCCGCGCCTCGGCGTAGACCCACAGCGCGCCGAGCGACGAGCCCCAGTTGCGCTCGTAACCGCTGCCCCGGGTCACCGTGTTGCGGGAGACCAGCGTCGTCCCGGCGAAGGGCTGCGACTCGTGCCAGGTGCTGATCGCGATGCCGGAGCCGGCGTAGACGACATCGGCGAAGAGGTTGTCCTCGATCCGGTTGCCGTTGCCGCCGTAGATGGCCGCCGGGTTGGCGAGCATCGGCAGCACCGCGGTGTTGAAGGTGAACGCGCTGTTCGTCACCGACGCCGCGTGCGACCACATCGCCAGGGCGTCGTCGCCGGTGTTGCGCAGCACGCTCTGGTCGATCCGGGTGTTGACGACGTTGTCGTTGAGGTTGACGCCGTCGGCGAAGGTGTTGCGGATGCGCAGGGCGACGCCGTAGAGGCCGTTGGTACCGGAGCTGATCCACATGCCGACCTTGGCGTGCTCCATCCACACGTTGAAGATGAGCGAGCCGGTGCCGAAGTTGCCCTCGATCGCGGTGTCGAAGGCGCTGTCGTCGCGGTAGCGGACGTCACCGGCGAAGGTGAAATCGGCGAGCGTCGTGTTGGAGCCGGTGGCGAAGAACCCGCCCTTGCCGTTGGTGCCCTTGACGACGCTGTACCAGGTGCCCGCACCGCGGACGGCGACACCGGCGAGGTTGATCCGCGCGTTGACGATGAAGGTGCCGCTCGGGATCCAGACGCCCTTGCTGCCGCCCGCAGCCGCCGAGATGGCGCTGTTGAACGCGTTGGTGTCGTCCCCTGCGTCGCCCGCGACCGCGCCGTAGGACGTGATCGACAGGTACCCGGCCGGAGCCGTGAGCGCCGCCGCGACCTGCTCGGTCTCGATCAGGTCGATCGTGTAGTAGGCGGCGGTCGACGAGGCGTCCTTCTGCAGCTTGATGACGGTGCCCGCCGGGTAGCTCGGCGTGGTGGCCCGTACGTCGTCGAAGAAGCGGTGCCCCTCGCCGCCCGAGGGCGCGTTGTTGTAGGGGTAGGCGCCGTAGACCCAGCTGTAGGTGGAGCTCAGCGAGAGGTCCTGGACCTTGGTGCCGTTGGCGTAGAAGGCGAGCGGCGCGGTGATGCCGGTGCCCGCCGCGTTGTCGGGGATCGAGTAGCGCACGACGATCGAGTTCGCCGGCTTGGTGAGCGTGAACTGGACGTACTGCCCGGTGCTCGCGAGGCGGACCGCCCGGCGGCCGGAGGCTTCGCTCGCCTCGGTCAGGTAGGCCCGGCTCGGCCCGACGACGCTGGCGTTGGTGCTGCCGTTCTCGGCTTCATACTGCGTGAACGGCACGGTGGCGCCCCGGGTGGCGAGCGCCGCGGAACCCGAGACACCCACGTTGTCGAGGGAGACGTTGCCGGAGTCGCCGCTGTCGAACTGGTAGCCGATGATGTTGACGCCCGACCGCAGCGCGAGGGTCTGAGTGGCGGTGAGCCAGCCCGACCCGGCCGGCAGCGCGATCGTGCCGGACTTGAGCCCGTTGACATAGACGCTGAGCTGCTTGGCCGAGCCGCTGCTGTTGGCGTACCGCAGCGTGGTCGTCGCGTTGCCCGCGGCCGTGACGTTCACGGTGCGGATGACCCGCGACCCGACGGCGGTGAAGCCGGTGGCGTAACCGGTGCCGGTGTAACCGCCGGTGGAGGTGGCGGTGGACGCCCCGCCGGAGAGGTGGCCGCCCTCCAGTTCGAAGCCGGTGGTCACCGGCGGCGTGGACGGGCTGGTGGTGGGCGCGGGGGAGGCGGCGCCCGCGACCGTGATCTGGTCGAGGTTGATGTTGCCGGAGTCGGTCGTGTCGAACTTCAGCGCGATCGTGTTGCTGCCCGCGTTGAGGGGGACCGTCTCGGCCTTCGTGCCCCAGGTGTCCCAGTTGGCGGTCGCCGGGAGCAGGGTCTGGCCGATCTTGGTGCCGTTGGCGTAGAGGGACAGCGACATCTGCGCGCCGGTGCCGTTGGCGTAGCGGATCGTCACCGTGGCGCTGCCCGCGTAGGTCACGCTGGTGGTGAAGGTCGTGTTCGCGTTGCCCTTGTTGCCGTCGGTGTATCCGCCGACGAAGCCGGACCCGTTGTATCCACTGTGGTCCGTGGCGACGCCGGTGCCGCCGGTCAGCGCGGCCGACTCGGCCTGCAGCGTGCCCGCAGGCGGAGCCGCGACGTTGCTCACCGTCAGCGAGTCCAGGTTGACGTTGCCGGAATCAGAGGCATCGAATTTGTACGCCACCGAGCTGTTCCCGTTGGCCAGCGTCACCGTCTCGACCCGGGTGCCCCAGGTGTCCCAGTTCGCCGTGGCCGGCAGGGTGGTCTGACGGATCTTGGTGCCGTTGACGTAGAGCGAGAGCGACATCTGCGAACCGGTGCCGTTGGCGTAGCGCAGCGACAGGTCGTAACCGCCTGCCCCGGCCGCGTTGACCGTGAAGGTCAGGTTGGCGTTGCCCTTGTTGCCGTCGGTGTATCCGCCGACGAAGCCGGTGCCGGTGTATCCGGTGTGGTCGGTGGCGACCACGGTGCCACCGGCGCGGGCGGCGCTCTCGGCCTGGTAGGTGGTGGTGGCGGCCTCGGCGGGCAGGGCGGCCCAGGCGGCGGCCGCGACGGTCACGGCTGCGGCGGCCAAGGCGGCCGTGAAGCGGGCGCGGACCCGGGATCTAACGGCGAGGTGCATGGTGTACTCCTTCGCTGCGGGGGAGCGGGACGGTGCAGGGAGTTTTCGAGCAGCACCCGGCACTCCGGCCGGAGCGGATCGGCCCGAGTGCGGATGTGGTGCGACAGGGTGCGGGTGAATCCCGCGAGAGGTGTGGTCCCGGGCCGACACGAGGCGGTGGAGCGGCCCGGGACCGGCCTGACTACTTCGCGGCTGCGAGAACCTGGTTGACCTGCTTCTCAGCAGCGGCGAGCAGGGCGTCGATGTCGGCGTTCTTGTCGGTGAGGACCTTCTGCATCACGGTGTCGAGCACGGCGTAGACCTGCTGGGCCAGCGGCGGCTCGAGCTTGAGCTGGATCGAGGCGCTGCCGGTCACGAACGGGGCGAAGTTCTCCGACGGGATGTTGGCGTGCTTCTTGGTGGCGTCGATGAGCTTCTGCTCCGACGCGCCGGTCCAGATGTTCGGCTCCGGCGCACCCACGGGCTGCTTGGCGGCGGCGGCCTTGGCGTTGTCGGCGTCGATCCGGTCGGGGTTGACCGACTTGAAGGTCAGCCAGGTCAGACCGGCCTTGATCTTCTCAGCGCTGAGGCCGGCCTTGAACATGTAGCCGTCGCCGCCGCCGAGGGTCGCCTGACCGCCGGGGATGGCGCCGAGGCCCAGGTCCTCGTACTTGCCCTTGAACTGGTTGACGATCGCGGGCAGGTTGTCGCCCGAGCCGACGTACATGCCGAGCTTGCCGCCGGCCATCATCTGCAGCAGGTCGGCCCACTCGAGCAGCTGGCGCTGGCCCATCGTGTTGTCCGTCCAGCGCATGTCCTTGAGCTGCTGGAGGACCTGCTTGCCCTTGTCGTTGTTGAAGGCGGCCTTCCAGGTGTCGCCGTCCTTCACCGCGATGTCGCCACCCACGGAGTAGGTCTCGGCGGTGAAGTGCCAGCCACCGGTGTTGCTCTTGCTGTAGTCGCCGTAGCCGACGTACCCGGTGCCGAGGGCGGCGATCTTCTTGGCGTACTCCCGGACCTCTTCCCAGGTCTTGGGCGGGCTGTTCGGGTCGAGACCGGCCTTGGTGAACAGCGTGCGGCTGTAGACGAGGCCGAGGGAGTAGTTGGCCGAGGGGAGGCCGTAGACCTTGCCGTCCGGGCCGGAGAAGACCTTCATGAGCGAGGGCTTGACGTCCTTGATGACCGGGAAGTCACCGAGGTAGGAGGAGATGTCGCTGACCTGCTTCTTGGCGATCAGCGCCTGCGGGTCGGTGAAGTAGACGTAGAACACGTCCTCGAGCTGCCCGCCCGCCAGCTTGGTGCTGAAGGTCTGCGGGTCCATGAAACCCTCTTTGGCACTGATCTTGATGTTCGGGTACTTCGCCTCGAACGCCTTGACGTCGGCCTCGAAGTTGGCCCGGTTCACCGCGTCGGTCGACGGCGGGAGGCCGTTGACGACCAGGGTCACCGGACCGCCCGCTGCGGTCTTGTCCTCGTCGGTGCCGCAGGCGGCGGTGAGCAATGCCGAGCCGGCGATCAGCAGCGCGGCTGCTGATTTGCCGAACGTACGTCGGTCCATCGGTATCCGATCCCTTCTGTATGCAAGCACCGGGCCACGGGCAGCCCGGTTCGACCGCTGGCGCCGTACGCCGCGGTTGTTAATTGCGCGTTGCCGCCGCATCGCGTGGGGGTTAAGTACTTCGCGGCGTAGGCAGAAGGATAGGCCCACGGATGCGAGGAAGTCCATGGGATAACGCAAAAACTTGATAACGAGGTTGTCGCGCGCTTGCGTAGAACCGCAATTCCACTACATTCGGTGTTACGCCAGGTCAGCGGCGGTGACGCGGCAGGGACCCGTCGAGCCCCGCACGATCAGCTCCGGGTCGAAGAGCACCTCGTCACGCGAGACGGTGCGCCCCTCCAGCTGCGCCAGCAGCGAGGATACCGCCGCCATCGCCATCGTCTTGATCGGTTGGCGCACCGTCGTCAGCGGCGGATCCGTCACGCCCATGTAGGCGGAGTCGTCGAAACCGACGACCGAGACATCGCCGGGCACGGTGAGCCCCTGCTTGCGGACGGCCCGGATCGCACCGAGCGCGAGGGCGTCACTGCCGCACACCAGGGCGGTGACACCCTCCGCGAGCAGGCGGTGGGCGGAGACCCGGCCGCCCTCGACGGAGAAGACGGTGTGGTCCACCCAGCGCCGCCAGCGGCTCTCGCCCCGGCTCTCCCAGAACCGGGCGAAGCCGGCCAGCTTGCGGGCCGACGGCACGTGCCCGACCGGGCCCAGCACCAGGCCGATGCGCTGGTGGCCCATGCCGGTGAGGTGCGCCATCGCCTGCGCGACCGCCTGGGTGTCGTCGACGCAGACCCGGGGGACGCCGAGGTTCTCATCGGCCGCGTTGATCAGCACTATCGGCAGCTTGCGCTCGTCGAGCTGGCGGCACTGCTCGGGCCCGGCGTCGGCGTAGCTGCCGCCGACGAAGATGATGCCGCCGACCTGCTGCGCGAGGAGCATCTCGATGTAGTGCGACTCCGAGACCCCGTCGGACGTGCGGGTGCACAGCGCCGGGATGAGCCCGCGCTGGATCAGGGTGGCGCCGATCAGGTCGGCGAAGGCGGGGAAGACGGGGTTCTGCAGATCGGGCAGGACCAGGCCGATCAGGCGGGCCCGGTCGGTGCGGACGGGGTCGGGCCTCGGGAAGCCGAAGACGTCCAGCGCGGTCAGCACCGTGTCGCGGGTGGCCTGGGAGACGCCCGGCTTGCCGTAGAGGACGCGGCTGACGGTCGCCTCGCTGACGCCGGCGAACTTGGCCACGGTCGAGAGTCTCGTCGTCACGCCGGTCAGCCTACCGGATTGTGCGCAAAAACCTAGGCGTCGGGTGCAAGCACTTGCATGCTTGCGCCCGACGCCGGTTGTTACTTGCCGTGCAGCACGGAGAGCACGTTGCCGGACGGGTCGGTGAACCACGCGATGTCCGGTCCGCTGCCCTGGCCGCTGCCGCGGGCGATGCCCTTGGCGTCCTGGTGGAAGCCCTCGTAGCGGATCATCTCGACGCCCTGGCCGACGAGGTGGTCGACGGCGGCGTCGATGTCCTCGACCGGGAAGTTGAGGATCGTGAAGCTCGCCGGCGTGTGGTCGTCCTTGGGGTAGACGAGGACCTCGCCGCCGCCGGCCAGGTGCAGGCTCAGCATGCCGTTGGCCTCGGAGACCCGCAGGCCGAGGACGTCGCCGTAGAACTTCTTCGCCGTCGCTACGTCGTCGACCGAGAATCCGCTGAACGCGTGCGTTTCGGTGAACATGGTCGTCTCCTTTCGTGGCCGCTCGGGCCTGTAGACACTCTCGCAGTACCCGGGTGATCTAGCGGTCAAACGGCACCGACACGATCTCCGGCGTTTACGACATGTCCCGAATAGGTTTTTTGGCATGATTCGTCCGTGAAGCGAAAAGCCACGGGGGTGGGCATCGGTGCTGCCGTGCTGCTCTGCGCGGCGATCTACCTCGGCAGCCGAGGGCTGCGCAACTTCGACTCAGCGCTCGTTCCCTACGCGGTCGCCACGATCTTCCTCACCTTCGGGATCGCCTACCGCTACACCGTCTGGGTCTCCGAGCCCGCGGCGAAGCGGCTGTTCGTCAAGGGCTGGGGCGCGGCGCTGTCGTGGCGCAACTTCCGGCGGGCGCCGACCGCGCTGCCCCGGATGGCCGCCACCTATCTGGGGTTCCAGAAGTTCCTCGGGGCGCGATCGCATGCCCGGTGGGCCGCGCACCAGCTCATGTTCTGGGGCTGCCTGCTCGCCGCCGCGATCACCTTCCCGCTCACCTGGGGCTGGTTCACCTTCACCTCGCCGACCGGCAGCGGACCCGGCTACACGATGAACATCTGGGGCTTCCCGCTCGTCACCTTCGACGGGCTCTCGGTCCTGGGGTGGCTCACCTTTCACGGGCTCGACATCGCGGCGGTGCTGGTCATCGCGGGTGCCGGGTATTTCCTGCGGCGGCGGCTCACCGACCGGGAGGCGATCACCGGGCAGCGCTTCGGCTACGACCTGATGCCGCTGCTCGCCCTCATCGTCGTCTCGGTGACCGGGCTGCTGCTCACCTTCTCCAGCGTGCTGCTGCACGGCGGCGGCTACGAGTTCCTCGCGATCCTGCACATGGTCTCGGTCGTCTTCACGCTGCTCTACCTGCCCTTCGGCAAGTTCTTCCACATCGTGCAGCGGCCTGCGGCGGTGGGGATGCAGCTGTTCAAGTACACAGCGCTGGCACGAGGAGTGAGGGAGCGCAGCGACCGAGCCCCGCGGGGCGCGCCGGAGATTGCCGGGGAGCTGAAGGGCTGCCGGGTCTGCGGGGAGCCGATCGATTCCGCCGCCTACGTCGCCAACCTGCGCGAGACCATGCGTGACCTGCACCTCGGCTTCGACGAGTGGGCCGAGACCTGCCCCCGGTGCAAGCGCCGCCAGCGCGGCCGGGCCTACCTCTCCGACGTGAAGCGAGGCTTCTAGCAGTGAGCATCCCGCTGGGTCCGATCATCTCCCCGCCGGGGACGAGGAGCTTCCGCGACGCCGGCGGGCTCCCCGCCGACCAGTGGCGCGCCCTCGTCGGCGACGAGACCCTCGTGCCGACGCACTGCTGCTTCTGCGGCGTGCAGTGCGGGATGTACCTGCGGGTCCGCGAGGGGAAGGTCTTCGGGGTCGAGCCGCGCAACCACGACATCAACCGGATGCGGCTGTGCCCGAAGGGCCTCAACGCGTACCAACAGGTGAATCATCCCGACCGCCTGACCGCGCCGCTGCTGCGGCGCTCGCGCACCGACGACCTGCGCCCGGCGAGCTGGGAGCAGGTGCTGGACGTGACCGCGACCGAGATCCAGCGCATTCAGGCCGAGCACGGCCGTGACGCGTTCGGCCTGCTCGGCGGGGCGAGCCTCTTCAGCGAGAAGACCTACCTCGTCGGCAAGCTGGCCCGGGTCGCGCTGAAGACCCGGCACGTGGATTACAACGGGCGCCTGTGCATGGTGAGCGCGGCAGGTGCCAACAAGCTCTCCTTCGGCATCGACCGGGCCGGGAACCCGTTCTCGGACATCCTGCTCACCGACTGCCTGCTCATCGCGGGCTCCAACGTCGGCGAGTGCTTCCCGGTGATGACCCAGTACCTCTGGGGCGCCCGGGACCGGGGCGCGAAGCTGATCGTCGTCGACCCGCGCGAGACGAGCATCGCCCGGACCGCCGACGTGCACGTCGCGCTGCGCTCGGGCACCGACTCGGCCTTCTTCAACGCGGTGCTGCACGTGGTGATCCGCGACGGCCTCGCCGACCTGGACTTCATCGCCGCCCACACGACCGGCTGGGCCGAGGTCGCGCAGACCGTCGCGGCCTATCCGCCCGCACGGGCCGCCGAGATCTGCGGCATCCCGGCCGAGCAGGTCGAGCAGGTGGCCCGGATCTTCGCCACCGCGCGCAACGTGATGGCCTGGCACGCGCGCGGCATCGAGCACCACACCCAGGGCGTCGAGAACTGCCTGTCGGTGATCAACCTCTGCGTCGCGACCGGCAACATCGGCAAGCCCGGTGCGGGCTACGGCACCATCACCGGCCAGGGCAACGGGCAGGGCGGCCGGGAGCACGGCCAGAAGTCCGACATGCTGCCCGGCGGGCGCAGCATCAACGACCCGGCGCACCGGGCGCAGATCGCCGCGATCTGGGGCATCGACGAAGCCGAATTGCCGCAGGCCGGCACGTCGATGATGGAGATGGTGCACCAGATGAGCGCCGGGGAGATCCGGGGACTCGTCGGCATCTGCAACAACCCCTTCGTCTCGCTGCCCAACCACGCCGTGGTCAAGGCCGGCTACGACGCGCTGGAGTTCCACGCGCAGGCCGACTTCTTCCTGTCGGAGACCGCCGCCAACGCCCACGTCGTCTTCCCGATCACCACCTGGGCCGAGGACGACGGTGTGATGGCGAACGCCGAAGCCCGGGTCGTCCGGCACCGCAAGGCGCAGGAGCCGCCGCCGGGGGTACGCACCGACACCTGGGTCATGTGCGAGCTGGCGAAACGGCTCGGCGTCGGGGACAAGTTCGCCTTCACCTCCTCGGCGGACGTCTTCGAGGAGCTGCGGATCGCCTCGCGGGGGACGGTCAACGACTACTTCGGCATCACCTACGACCGGCTCGACGAGACCGGCGGGATCGCCTGGCCGTGCCCGTCGACGGACCACCCGGGCACACCCCGGCTCTTCGAGGGCGGCCGGACCTACCACGCCGACGGCAAGGTGCACCTGCAGACCGTCGAGTGGCACCCGCCCGCCGACCCGTACGACGACGACTTCGCCATGACACTCACCACCGGGCGGACCGTCGCCCACTTCCTCTCCGGCAACCAGACCCGGCGCCTGGGCGGCCTCGTCGAGCAGACCCCCCGGCCGTGGGTCGAGGTGCACCCGTCGCACGGCTTCACCTCCGGCGATCCGGTCCGGGTGGTCACGCGCCGGGGCAGCGCCGTCTTCCCGGCGCTCGTCACCGAGGCGATCCGCGCCGACACGGTCTTCGTGCCCTACCACTGGCCGTTCCCGGTCGCCGCCAACGTGCTCACGATCGACGCCCTCGACCCGCGTTCCAAGATCCCGGAGTACAAGGTCTGCGCCTGCCGGCTCGAACGCGCCGAGCACGTCGTCGACACCCCGGCACCACCGGTGCCGCCGGGGCGGACGACCTACGCCGCCAGCCAGGTCTCGCGGCTCGATCCGCTGCCGCCCACCTCACCACAGGGAAGGGGCACGTCGGAGCGATGATGGGACGAACGCTATTCATCGATCCGGGTCGCTGCATCGGCTGTCAGGCCTGCGTGGCCGGGTGCCGCGAGTGCGACTCGCACCGGGGCAAATCGATGATCCACCTCGACTACCTGGAGGAGGGGATCAGCGCCGCCTCGATGCCGACGGTCTGCATGCACTGCGAGGACCCCGTCGCGCCCTGCGCCCAGGTCTGCCCGGCCGAGGCGATCCTGGTGACGCCGGACGGGGTGGTGCACGACGCCGACAAGAGCCGGTGCATCGGGTGCGGCAACTGTGTCAGCGCGTGCCCGATGGGCGTACCCAAGATAGACCTCGCCGCGAAGCTCCAGTTCAAATGCAACCTGTGCTACGACCGGACCTCGGCCGGGCTCGCGCCGATGTGCGCGACCGTCTGCCCGACCGGCGCGCTCTTCTACGGCACGATGGACGAGCTCCTCGCCGACCGGCCCAACGTCGCGGTCGCCAACACCTTCGACTTCGACGGCACGATCGTCACCACCGGCGTCGCCGTCATCGTGCCGCGCGACCGCGGCGACCTGCCCGTCCCCGGCGGGTGCGGCCACGAGCAGCCCAACGTCCTGGGGGAGCCGCTGTGACCGTCGACTTCGACGCCGACCGGATCAGCGCCGACTCGCTGACCAGCCGCCGCGACTACCTCCGCATCGCCGTCACCGTCTCGGGCGGGCTCGCCGTCGGCAGCGTCGCCATCGCGGGCGGGCTCTTCCACCGGCACGGCGACGGCACGGCACCCGCGAAGCTCGTCGCCGAGCGGCTCGCGCCGGGGGAGTCGGTCACCTTCACCTACCCCGGCGACGCCGACCGGGCCACCGCGATCCGGCTGCGCGACGGGACCCTCGTCGCCTACTCCTCCGTCTGCACGCACCTCGCCTGCGCGGTGCTGTGGCGGGCCGACCGCGGCACCGAGGGCGAGCTGCTCTGCCCCTGCCACGAGGGCGTCTTCGACGCGCGGACGGGCGCGGTCACCGCCGGTCCACCGCCCCGGCCGCTGCCGAAGGTGCTGCTGGAAGAGCGTGCCGACGGCATCTACGCCATCGGCACGCAGCGCTCGGGTCAGGCGTGAGATGTCCACTCACGACCGCTACCCCGAGATCAGACCCACCAGTGGGTACGCCGACCCGCGCGTCCGCAGCACCGGACCGGGTCCCGGCGCCGGAGCCGACAGCGACCCCGACCGGTCGTCGATGCTCACCGCCCGCCTCGCCGTCGTCCTCAGCATCCTGGTCGGGCAACTCTGGGGCCTGACGGTCGGCCTCAACGCGTGGATGCGCGGCGACACCAGGATCGCCTGGTGGATCGCGGGCTTCGAGGTCGTGTCGTTCTCGCTAGCGCTGGTCGTCTGGCGGGCCGGGCAGCGGAGGGACCGATGACCACTCCCGCCGACCGGGTGGCGCCGGGTGCCTATCGCAACCTGGTCCTCGCAGCCGTGGCGTTCCTGCTCAACTCGTGGGCATGGGGACTGATCTCGCCGTCGAGCGCTCATTACAAGCAGGTCCTCGGGCTCTCGGCGGTGCAGCAGTCGGTGCTGGTCGCCGTACCGGTGCTCGTCGGCTCGCTCGGCCGGATCCCGGTCGGCGCGCTCACCGACAAGCTCGGCGCCCGGGTGGTGCTCCCCGCGATCACCTTCCTCACCGTGCTGCCCGTGCTCGCGCTCTCGCTCGTCGGCTCCTCCTATGCCGGGCTGCTCGTCGTCGGCTTCTTCCTCGGCCTCGGCGGCACGCCCTTCGCCGCGTCGGTGCCGCACGCCAACGCGTGGTTCCCGCCCGCCAAGCGCGGATTCGCCCTCGGCGTCGTCGGCATGGGCATGGGCGGCACCGCGATCGCGGCGGTCCTCACCGCGCCGATGCGCAAGCACTACGGAGACAACGCCCAGTTCTACCTGGTGGCGGCGGTGCTCGTCCTCTATGGACTGCTGCTGATGGCGCTGCTGCGCGACCCGCCGGGGCGGACGGTGCCGACCACCTCCTTCGCGCATCGCTTCGCCGAGGCGTCCCGGCAGTCGATGACGTGGCCGCTCGCCGGGCTCTATGCCGTCACGTTCGGCGGCTACGTCGCCTTCGCCGTCTACCTCGTCACCTACCTGCAGACCGCCTACGGGTTGGCGCAGCCCGACGCGTCACTGAAGGCGGCCGGGTTCACGCTCGTCGCCGTCGTGTTCCGGCCGCCGGGCGGGTGGCTGTCGGACCGGATCGGGCCGGCGAAGGTGCTCGCCGTGTGCCTCGCGGTGCTCGCGGTGATGGCGCTGGTGCAGTCGTTCCAGCCCGTGCTGTATCCGTGGGCGACGGTGTCGTTCCTGGTGATGGCGGCGGTGCTGGGAGCGGGGGCGGGAGCGGTCTTCGCGCTGCTGGCGCAGGTCACGCCGAAGGCGACGGTCGGGTCGGTGACCGGGATCGTGGGCGCGGTCGGCGGGCTGGGCGGGTTCGTGCCGCCGCTGGTGATGGGCGCGGTCTACGGCTGGACGGACTCCTACCGGATCGGTCTGCTGCTGCTGGCGCTGGTCGCGCTGGGTTCGTTCCTCTACACGCTCCGCATCGGCACCCACGATCGCCGCAACTCTTGAAGAGTTGGTCCTAACGGGTTTTAGGACCAACTCTTCAAGAGTTGCGGCGATCGTGGGGCTTGGACCGGAGCGAGGTGCGCACGAAAATCGATCGGCTCGGGACGGTACGGGCAGTAGGATCACCGGGCATGACCACTGACATCCTTGTGCATCGGCATGGCGTACCCACCCTGATCTGTGCGGTGGACGGCCCGGAGCTGCGCGATGAGCGTGACGCGGTCGATGTCATCGGCACCGCCTTTCAGCACGAGGCCGAGCTGGTCGTCATCCCCGTCGAGCGGCTCGCGGAGGACTTCTTCACGCTGAGCACCGGGGTGGCCGGGGGGATCGCGCAGAAGTTCGTCAACTACCACCTGCGGCTCGCGATCGTCGGCGACATCAGCGCCTTCACCACGGTGAGCACCGCGCTGCGCGACTTCGTCTACGAGACCAACCGGGGCCGGCAGCTGTGGTTCTGCCCGACCGAGGACGACCTCGACGAGCGGCTCGCCGCGGGAGCCCGCCGAAACTGATCCGGCCACGAGTTCACGCCGGAACGCTTCTCCTCCACTAGGTAGGTGACACCGATGTGGAGGGAGTCCGTCGTGGACCCGATATTCGTCGCCGTGGTGGCGGCCGCCGGCCGCCTGATCGCGCAGTCAGTCGGGCGACTGCCGCGAAGGCGTCGGGGGAGCGGCGACAGGAACGATGCGGATCTGGCGGTTCTGCTCCGCTGCTCGTCGACGCTGCCGACCGGAACCGTGGTCCAGCGCGCGTCTCCCGACGGGAGCTGCCTGACGCTGATCATCGGTGGCGGACATGGCCGGGAAGCCCGGTGACCCGATCCGTGCTCGGATGGGGCCGTCGCCCGGAGACGCCCGCCGCCGATCATGCTTCTCGCGGTGTGGATGAGGCTTTCGCCGACTTCTATCGAGCCGAGGCTCCCGGGTTGGCGACGTTTCTCCTCTACCTCGGCGCGCGGAGCAACGACGTACCCGATCTGGTGCAGGAAACCATGTTCGCCGCCTCCCGGGCCTGGCAGGACATCACCAACCGGCGTGCCTGGCTGCGACGGGTGGCCTCACGCGAGTTCGGGCGCTTGCTGAGCCGGGTGGAGCCGCGTGCGGTCGGGGTGTCGAGGACTGCGTTGATGGTCGACGAAGCGGCGTTCGAGCACTGGGAGCAGACCAACGAGGTGCTGCGTCAGCTGCGCGAACTCCCCGCCCGGCAGCGTCAGGTGATGGCGTGGACCTACGATGGATTCAGCCCGTCGGAGATCGCCGTGGAACTCGGGATAACGCGGGAAGCGGTGCGCAGCAACCTGCTGAAGGCGCGCAAGGCTCTGACGTACCTGTCCGAGCAGGGGGGCGTGTGATGCGAGACGCCGCTGCCGACTCATCTCTGCCGGAGATCGGCGAGGTCGCCGCCTTCCTGGACATGGAGGCGGGGCTGCGGGAACTCCTGCTCCGTGTCCAACACGCCGACCTCCGTGCGGCTGTCGCCGCCCAGCTCGACACGGATGCGGGACTCGTCGAACTCCTCCGCGCAGGCGATGTCCCCGCCGCGGATGAGCGAACCGGTCATGTCGACCCGAGCAGCGGACGGCGGGCCATCCTCGTCCCTGCGCTGGCCTGCATCCTTGCCATCGGCATGATGGTCCTGGTCGGTCGGGTGGGCCTGCGCCCCGACCAGGGCGTGCTGGCGGCGTCGGCCACGCAGTCGCGGATGGAGCAGCTGCTCGCCGATCATCCCGGCGGCACACAGATCAGCCCCACCGAGGCCAGCTATGGTGACGGAAAGCTGGTGGTGACCTTGGACGAGCCCTCATCGTCGTCGGGCCTGTCCGCAGACTGCCCGGCCGGTTGGTTCTGCTTCTACAGCGAACCGGACTATCGCGGAGTCCGCGGCAAGCTCTCCGATTGTGGGTGGTCTGACCTCTATCTGTGGGGCTGGGGCGATCACATAAGTTCCGTTTACTACAACGTGAGCAGCGGCTCGGTCGACTTCTTGGACCACAGGGGATCCGGCGGCCACGCCGGCGATGAGCTGCTGTTCTCGCTGAGTGTGACCAAGCGGGGCATTCGCCTTGTCCCCCAACCGAACAGGGCCGATCACGTCAACCACCACTGCTAGGACCGGATCGCGTTGGCCTCGTCCGGTCGGTGCTGGCATGCTGTGGCGCATGCTCGCCGGACCGGAGATCGCGACCATTCTCGGCGCCGTGCTGGTGCCGGTGCTCACCGCGGTGCTGGGCGCCGTCGGCATCCTGCTGCGGGACCGGTCCAAGACCGGACGCCGCAAGCTGCAGATGGAGGACGCCGGCCGCCGGGTCGCGCTCGCCAACGAGTGGTGGCAGGCGCGGCAGAGCGTGCCGTCGTCGCCCGAGACCCTGCAGGCCGACGCGTCGAGGGTGCTGACCTGGCTCGACACCGCGGCCGAGGCGTTCGGCGGGCAGCAGGCCGCGAGCACGGACCTGCGCCCGGAGTCGCTGGGGCGGCGGCTGGTGCTCGCCTACCCGTTCCGGCGCTGGACCGCGCGGCTGGTCCGGGTCGGCTTCTACGTCGATCTCGGCCTGATGCTGATCATGCTGCTCACCTCGATGCAGGTGATGGTCACCGGTGACGCCGGGCCGGGCCGGACGATGCAGGACCGGGTCGTCTGGGGTCTCATCAGCGCCTTCCTGCTCGGGCTCGTCGCGCTCGGGCTGCGGCTGTGGGCGGTGACGATCGAGGAGGTCGCGGCGCGCCGGGCGGCGGCGGTCACGGCGTGATGATCCGCCGGATCATGCGGTGGAAGTAGGGCTCGTCCAGCACCGAGGTGTCGACGCCCTCGTCGGCGAGCACGGTGCGCGTCTGCGTGACGTCGAAGGCGGGTGACGCGGCGATCTCGGTCTCGGCGAGCAGGTGCCGGGCCGCCCGCCAGACCGCGAGCAGCACGAACGCCGCCGAACTGTCGGGTGCCTCGGTGAGCCTCCGGTGCCACCCGCCGACGTCGACCCGCTCCAGCGGTTCGCGGGCGGTCGCCAGGTGGTCGAAGAGTCGCGACATCGGGAAAGCCTGCTCCTCCACCGGGTGATGGGTCCGCCCGGCGGCGTCGGGGCGCAGCGACAACGCGGCGATGGCCCGGGCGGTGAAGTCGACGCTGCCGACGCAGACCTCGCCCGTCGTCTCGGGTGCCGCACGCAGGGCCGCGGCGGCGCGGATGATGCGGGCGACGACGTCGCTGCCGGAGCACTCGCCGGTACGCGTGTCGCCCGTGACCAGCCCCGGACGGTAGATCGTCAGCGGGACGCCGCTCGCGAGGAGCTCCCGTTCGGCGACGAGCTTGGTGCGGCAGTAGCCGATCTCACCGGCCGACTCCCAGCTCGGCTCGGTGTCCTCGGTGACCTTGGGCAGGCCGACCGCCCGACCGGCGAGGAAGACGCCGAGTGTCGAGACGTAGTGCAGGTGGTGCTCACCCCGCTGGGCCAGGGCGAGCACGTTGCGGCTGCCCTCGACGTTGGCCGGGGCGAGCCGTTCGTAGTCGGCGGCGAGGTTGACGGAGGCGGCGCAGTGGTAGACCGCTCCGACCGTCGCGGCCAGCTCCCTGAAGTCCACTTCGGAGAGACCGAGGCGCGGCAGGCGTACGTCGCCGGGGACGACGACTATCCGGTGCCGCAGCTCGTCGGGGATGTCGAGCCGGGCGTGCAGGCGCCGCTCGCCGCCGGCGGGAGTGCGGCCACGAACGAGGCAATGGATGTCACCCGGCTGGGCTATCAGCAGGCTGTGGCAGAGCCTGCTGCCGAGGAAACCTGTTGCGCCCGTGAGCAATATGGGACGATTCATAAAACTCATCGTATAAGGGGTGAAACCGTGCTTACTATCCTCCAGGAGCGTAAACTCGACCAGGCCTTCGGCCACCTCGACGTCGATCGCGACGGTGCGATCGAGTGGGAGGACTGGATCGCGCTCGCCACCCGGATCACCAGCGCCTTCGGGCAGTCGCCGACGACGCCGCGCGGCGCGGAGGTCGTCAGCGCGTTCGAGCAGCTGTGGCAGGCCCTGCTCGCCAACCTCGACCTCGACGGCGATCGCAGGATCGACCCGGTCGAGTGGCGCGAGGGGATGGCCGGAGCCTTCATCGACAGCCCCGACGGCTACCTCGCCAACTTCCGGCCCGCCGCCCGCGCGGTCTTCCACCTCGCCGACACCGACGGCGACGGCACGCTACGGCCCGCCGAGTTCCACGCGCTGCAGCGGGCCTTCGGCACGGCTGACGCGGCGATCGACGCGGCGTTCCAGCGGTTGGACTCCGACGGGTCCGGCGAGCTCACGGTCGACGAGCTCGTCGTCGCGGCGGAGGAGTATTACCGGGGTGCCGACCCCGACGCGCCGGGCAACTGGCTCTGGGGACCGGTCTAGACGTCCCACATTTCGTGGACCCGGGCGGTCGGGGGCCGCGTCGCCGAGTTCGGCGCGCAAGGCCAACCGTGCCGGGTCCACCAGGAACGCCTCATAGCCGTCGCGGGAAGAAAACAAGATCACATGCAGCTCGGTACGCGAGTCCGCCGTGCGCATCCTCCGCTCCGCCGTGCCGCCGTGCCTGCCGAGCAGCCCGAGCACGGTGTCCTCGTATCCGGTTCCGGCATCGACGGCGTCTTCGGCGTACTCGACGAGCGCCATCAGCCGGACCGGCTCGGCGTCGGCGGGCTCGACGAGCGACTTGACGAAGTGGTGGTCGGCGTTGCCGTCGGGGAAGGCGTCGAGCCGCCCCACCTCGACATAGCCGTGCTTGCGGTAGAACCCCGGTGCCTGGAAGGTCAGCGACGACACCGTGATCTGCCGGCAGCCCCGGCGGCGGGCCTCGTCCTCGGCGGCCTGCAGCAGCCTGCCGCCCCAGCCGTGCGAGCGGTGGTCCTCGCGTACCCAGAGGGAACCGATCCCGGCGCAGTCGCCCCAGCTCCAGCCGGTGAGCCCGGCGGCCAGTCCGCCGTCGGAGTCGGTCACCCGGATGGCGATGGAGTGCTGGTCGGCTCCGACCGCCGCCTCGTTGAAGGCGACCAGGCGCCCGCCGATCTCGTCGTCGAGGGTCGCGTCGGCGGCTCGGACTTCCAGCACGCTGTGGTGCGGCGCAGTCATGCGGCGAGCATGCCAGCCCGTCCACCCCACCACCCCTGAATTTTAATGCTGGACACGCCGCGATTCCGGTAACAAAAGTCAGGATCAACTCGGGCCGGTTTGCGACGGCGAGTTGATCCTGACTTTTGTTGCACTTTCTGCGGCGTGTCCAGCATTAAAATTCAGGGGTTAGAGGGCGCGGGCCACCGCGATCGTGCTGCTGCTGCGCTGGCCGGCCTCGTAGAACATGTACTCCACGCCGCCGTCGGTGCCGAAGCTCGGAGCCGCCGACCGGCCGTTGTCCGGAGCCCCCGTCAAAGGAGTGTGGAACACACCCAGATGGACCTCGCGGTCGAAGGAGTTGCCCACCTCCGTCAAGTACATCTTGCCGGAATTGCCATGATAGGCGACGTATGTCGTGCCGTTGCGGTAGAGCAGGCTCGGCCCGCTCAGGTCGGTCTGGCCGTCGCCTGCGGGGGAGACGAGCGGGGTCGGGTCGAACTGCCACGACTTCCCGTCCGCCGACCAGCCCCAGAAGATCTTGCGGTGGCCCGGCGAGACGGTGTGGTAGCCCATGAAGACCATGACGTACTTGGCACCGAGGGCAGGGATGTTGTGCGCGAAGACCCGGGCGTAGGAGACCTCGGTCGTGTTCGGCACCATCGCCGTGGTCAGCACCGTGCCGTAGTAGGTGTAGTTGACGCCGTTGGTGGAGGTCGCGAGCCGCGTCGTGGTGTTCTCGCCGTGGAAATACATGAAGAACTGCCTGGTGGTGGCGTTCCAGATCACGTGCGGCGACGAGACGTGGCTGACCGAGTAGTAGGGCGACCACACGTTCTTGATGATCGGGTTCGCCGCGTACTCGGTGAACTGGCCGGACAGCGAGTTGCCGTAGGCGAGGCAGATGCCGCCCGGGGCGTCGTGCGGGGCGTAGTAGAGGTAGTAGCGGCCCAGCGGTGACGAGAGCTTGTCGTAGACCCCCCGGATGCAGGGGAAGATCAGCTCACCGGTGGGGTTGTAGCGCAGGTTCGCCTTGGTGAACGGGGTGCCCAGGTAGGCGTACCCGGGGAAACCGGCGGGACCGGCGTGGGCGGCCGAGCCGAGCGCGGTGCCGGCGAGACCGCCGAGCGTCGCCGCGCCGCCGAGGGCGACGGCGCCGCGCAGCAGGCTGCGGCGGGGGAGCGCGGGTGTGTCATCCATCGAGGTGCCTCCGATCGTGGGGGACGGTCGATCGTGGCCAGCAATCCAGTGACTCAGAGTGATGGCCAGGAGGAGCGTGGTGGCCATGAGTCTGCGACCGGCCGGAGGCGTCAGTCAAGACACTAATACGTATTAGTTCAGGGATTTCCCGTGCAACATTTCCAGCACGAGGTCTTGACGGGTGCCGGGGAGAGCCATCAAGATGGCAACCCTGCAACGGCTAATACGCATTAGTCGAAACCGACCAGAAACGATTGGATACGCTCCGTGACCGCTCCCCGCAGGCGGGTGACCCAGCAGGACATCGCCCGGATGACCGGCGTCAGCCAGTCCACCGTCTCGATCGTCCTCAATGGACGTAGCGAGTCCGATGTGCGCATCGCGCCGGAGACCCGGGACCGGGTGCTGCGCGCCATCGCCGAGACCGGATACGTCGCCGATCCGATCGCCCGGCGACTCGGGTCGCGGCACAACCGCATCCTCGGCGTCTTCACCTACGAGGCGGTCTTCCCCAGCGCCAACAGCGACTTCTACCACCCCTTCCTCGTCGGCATCGAGGAGCGGGCCGAGGGCCTCGGCTGCGACCTGCTGCTGCTCACCAGCTCCCCGGTGGTCGACGGCCGCCGCCGGATCTTCCACGAGGACAACCGGCTGCGCCTCGCCGACGGCTGCGTGCTGCTCGGCCGCTCGCTCGACCGGGCCGAGCTGACCCGGCTCGTCGCCGACGGGCTGCCCTTCGTCTCCGTCGGCCGCCGCGACGACGCGGGCGGGCCGGTGCCCTATGTCGGCGCCGACTACGCCGCCGCCGTCGCCGCCCTGGTCCGGCGGGCCACCGGGCTCGGCCACACCACGCTGATCTACCTGGGCGAGGGTGGCGGGCCGGAGTCGCACGCCGACCGCATGAGCGGCTTCCGGGCCGCCGTCGCCGAGGTGCCGGGCACGACCGGGCGGCACGAGCTCGCGGTCGGCCGTACCCCGGACGAGCTGCTCGACCTCGTCCTCGACAACGGTGCCACGGCGGTCTTCGCCGAGGAGCATGCCGACGGGGTGGCGCTGGTGGCGGCGGCGGAGAAGCGCGGGCTCGCCGTGCCGGCCGACCTCTCCGTGCTCACCCTCGGCGACCCCACCCGCACCGCCCCGGCGGGCCCGGCGGACCTGGAGTTCAGCGGCTTCCGCATCCCCCGGCGCCGGATGGGCTGGGAAGCGGTCGAGGTGCTCACCGCCCTGATCGAGGGCACGCAGACATCGACTCAGCGGCTGCTGGAGTGCGAATTCGTGCCCGGCGCCACCCTTGCACAACCGAGAGGAATCTAGATGGAGGCCGATATCCTCGTCGTCGGCGGCGGGCTCGGCGGCGTCGCCGCGGCCCTCGGCGCGCTGCGGGCCGGGCGACGGGTCATCCTCACCGAGGAGTTCGACTGGCTCGGCGGCCAGCTCACCAGCCAGGCCGTCCCGCCGGACGAGCACTCCTGGGTCGAGCAGTTCGGCGTCACCGCGTCCTACCGCGCGCTGCGCGAGGGGATCCGGGACTACTACCGGCGCCACTACCCGCTGACCAGCGCGGCTCGGGCCGTCCGGGAGCTCAATCCCGGCGCCGGGCACGTCAGCCGGCTCTGCCACGAGCCGCGGGTCGCGGTCGCGGTCCTCGAAGCGATGCTCGCGCCCTACCGGGGCTCGGGGCGGCTGCGGGTGCTGCAGCCCTACCGTCCGATCGCCGCGCAGGCCGACGGGGACCGGGTCACCTCGGTGACGCTCGCCCACCGCGACAGCGGCGAGCTGGTCACGGTCAGCGCACCCTATGTGCTCGACGCGACGGAGACCGGGGAGCTGCTGCCGCTGACCGGCACCGAGTTCGTCACCGGCTTCGAGTCGCAGCACGAGACCGGGGAGCCGAGCGCCCCCGACATCGCCGACCCGACCAACATGCAGGCGATGTCGGTCTGCTTCGCGATCGACCACGTCGACGGCGACCACACGATCGACCGGCCGGACTCCTACGGGTTCTGGCGGGACTACCAGCCCGCGTTCTGGGGGGACCGGATGCTCTCCTTCCGGTCGCCGAACCCGCGCACCCTGTCGATCAGCGAGCGGAGCTTCACGCCCAACCCGGACGACGATCCGCTCGCGGTCCTCGCCGATCAGCGGGTCAACCCCGGTGACGGCAACCTGTGGACCTTCCGCCGGATCGCGGCTCGCCGGATGTTCGTCGACGGGTCCTACGAGAGCGACATCTGCCTGGTCAACTGGCCGATGATCGACTACTTCGAGGCGCCGATCATCGGCGTACCCGATGCGGAAGCGCACGTGGCGGCGGCGCGCGAGCTGTCGCGGTCGGTCCTCTACTGGCTGCAGACGCAGGCGCCGCGCGCCGACGGCGGCACGGGCTTCCCCGGGCTGCGGTTGCGCTCCGATGTCACCGGCGGCGGCGCGGGCGGTCTCGCCCAGGCGCCATACATCCGCGAGTCACGCCGCATCCGCGCCGAGCGCACCGTCGTGGAGCAGGACCTTTCCCTGTCGGTACGCGGTGACAAGGGCGCGGTCTCCTACCCGGACGCGATCGGGGTGGGGATGTACCGCATCGACCTGCACCCGTCGACGGGCGGCGACAACTACATCGACGTCGGGTCCTGTCCCTTCGAGATCCCGCTCGGCGCGCTCATCCCGCAACGGATGGAGAACCTGCTGCCGGCCGGGAAGAACATCGGCACCACGCACATCACCAACGGCTCCTACCGGTTGCACCCGGTGGAGTGGAACGTCGGTGAGGTCGCCGGCGCGCTCGCGGCCTTCTGCCTTACCCGGGGCGAGTCCCCGCGAGCGGTGCGCAACACCCCCGGCCTGCTGGCCGAGTTTCAGGCCCTGCTGGTCCGCGACGGCGTCGAGCTGCGCTGGCCGGATGTGGCCGGTTACTGATGCTGATTCCCTCCCTTTTGATCATGAGGAGTTCCCTATGACGCTCCACCGGGGCATGCGCCTCGCCGCCGTCGCGCTCGCCGGGCTGATCGGCCTGGCCGCGTGCGGCAGCGAGAAGGCGGCCGACTCCGGCCCGGTCTCCCTGCGGGTGACGGTCTGGACCGCCAACGAGGCCCACCTGAAGCTCTTCAACTCCATCGCCGACGAGTACAAGAAGACCCACAGCAACGTCACCGAGATCAAGTTCGACCCGATCCCGTTCGAGAGCTACACCACGACGCTGACGACGCAGATCGCCGGTGGCAACGGGCCGGACCTGGCCTGGCTGCTGGAGAACTCGGCGCCGGACTTCGTCTCCTCCGGCGCGCTGGTGCCGCTCGACGACACCCTGGCCAAGGCCGACGGCTACAACGTCGCCGACCTCTCCCCGTCGGCGACGAAGCTGTGGCAGACCGGCGGCAAGCTCTACGCCTACCCGTTCTCCACCTCGCCCTTCGGCATCTTCGTCAACACCGACCTGCTCAAGGCGGCCGGGCAGAAGACCCCGGCCGAGCTGATCGCGGCCGGTCAGTGGGACTGGACGGGGGCCTACGCGGCAGCCGCCGCGGTCAAGGCGAAGACCGGCAAGGCGGGTCTCGTCGTGCGGGACTTCGACTACAAGGGCTGGGACAACCTCGCCTCGATCTGGACCGGCTGGGGCGCCCAGGCGTGGAGCGCCGACGGCAAGACCTGCGGGTTCGCAGCGCCGGAGATGGTCGACGCGATGACGACCCTGCACAAGGCGATCTTCACCGACAAGGCGCTGCCGGGCCCCGGCACGGCGGCGGACTTCTTCACCGGCGAGGCGGGCATGACGATCACCCAGATCTCCCGCGCCTCGCTGCTCAAGGACGCGAAGTTCGGCTGGGACCTGGTCCCGCTGCCGGCCGGTCCCAAGGGCAAGTACGCCGTGATCGGCCAGGCCGGCATCGGCGCGCTGAAGAAGGGCAAGCACGCGGCGGAGGCGGCCGACTTCCTCGCCTTCTTCACCCGCCCCGACAACTCGGCGAAGCTCGCGGCGTACTTCCCGCCGCCGCGCCAGAGCCAGCTCACCGCGGAGACGCTCGCCAAGACCAACCCGCTGCTCAAGCCCGAGCAGTTGCAGACGGTCGTCATCGACGGCATCGCCACCGGTGTCGTCAAGCCCAGCCACAGCGGCCAGGCCGAGATCAGCCAGGCGGTCCGGGCGGCGCTCGACCCGCTGTGGAAGGCCGACGCCGACGTCAAGGGCGTGCTCGACGGTGTCTGCTCCGCCATCAACCCGCTGCTGGCCAAGTAGGGCAGTGCATTGACCGACCGCACGCAGTCGCCGGTGGGTGCTTCGGCATCCACCGGCACCGCGCCCCGATACTGGACCACCCGGCGACGGGACCAGCTCGCGGCCTACCTCTTCATCACGCCGCAGCTCATCGGCACGATCGTCTTCGTGCTGATCCCGCTCGGACTGGTCGGGTGGTACAGCCTGCACGAGTGGAACGTGCTCGCCGACACCTTCGACTTCGTCGGCGGGGAGAACTACCAGGCGCTGCTCGACGATCCGAAGCTGCCGGGGGTGCTCGCCGCGACCGGGATCTTCTCGGTCGGCCTCGTCATCCTCAACCTGGGTCTGGCGCTGCTGCTCGCGGTCCTGCTCAACCAGAAGCTGCGCGGCACGATCGTCTTCCGGACGATCTTCTTCTCGCCGGTCGTCGTCTCGCTCGTCGCCTGGACCATCGTCTGGAACTTCCTGCTCCAGGACAACGGCGGCATCAACGGCCTGCTCGACGCGATCGGCATCGCCGGACCCAACTGGCTGCGCGGCGAGGGCACCGCGATGGCCGCGGTCGTCGTGGTGCAGGTGATCAAGAACGTCGGCCTCAACATGGTGCTCTTCCTCGCCGCGCTGCAGGGCGTCCCGGCCGACCTCTACGAGGCGGCGAAGATGGACGGCGCGAGCCGGTGGCGGCAGTTCCGGGCCATCACGGTCCCGATGATCAGCCCGACGATCCTGCTCACCTCGATCATCACGGTCGTCGGCGCGCTGCAGGTCTTCGCCCAGATCGCCGTGCTCACCCAGGGCGGTCCGGGCACCTCGACGACCGTGCTCGTCTACTACCTCTACCAGCAGGCGTTCCAGTTCCACCACTTCGGCTACGGCGCGACGCTGTCGGTGCTGCTGTTCGGCATCGTGCTCCTGCTGACCGTGGTGCAGTGGCAGATGCGCCGGAAATGGGTCTTCCATGAGTCGTAAGGGGAAGCTGCTCATCTACGGGGCGCTCTGCGTATTGGCGCTGCCGTTTCTCTTCCCGACCTGGTGGATGGTGACGTCGTCGGTCAAGCCCGACATCGACATCTTCACCTTCCCGCCCCAGCTGATCCCGACGTCGTTCAGCCTCGACGCCTACCGCGAGGTCTTCACGCTGCAGCCGTTCGCGCGGCAGTACTTCAACAGCGCCTACATCGCGGCGGTGGTCACCCTGGGGACGCTCGCGGTGGCTTCCCTCTCGGGGTACGCCTTCGCGCGGATCAGGTTCCGTGGCCAGAACGTGCTCTTCCTGGTGGTGCTGGTCGGGCTGCTCATCCCGAGCGAGGTGACGATCGTTCCGCTGTTCCAGATGTTCCACACCTGGGGCATGATCGATACGCATTGGCCGCTGGTGCTCGTACCGATCTTCGGGGCGCCGAGCGTGCTCGCGACCTTCATCATGCGGCAGTTCTTCCTGGCCCTGCCCGGTGAGCTGGAGGAGGCGGCGCGGATGGACGGCCTCGGCCGCTTCGCGATCTTCTGGCGGATCGCGCTGCCGCTGGCCCGCCCGGCGCTCGCCGCCGTCGCGATCTTCACCTTCCTGCACTCGTGGAACCTCTACCTGGAGCCGATCGTCTTCCTCTCGACCCCGGAACTCTTCACGCTGCCGCAGGCGTTGACGCAGTTCGTGGACGCCTACGGTGGTCCGATGTGGAACGTGCAGCTCTCGGCGGCGTCGCTCACCGCGATCCCGGTGCTGGTCGTCTTCGTGATCGCGCAGCGCCAGTTCATCGAGGGCCTCGCACACACAGGCCTGAAAGGGTAGCCATGCCGCTCACCGACCTGCGCCTGCCGGAGCTCGACGCGTACCGCCCGACCAGGCGGATCCCGGCCGACTTCGACGAGTTCTGGGCGTCGACCCTGGCGCAGGCCCGGACCTTCCCGCTCGACCCGGTCTTCACGCCGGTCGCGAGCGGCTTGGCGATCGTCGACGTCTTCGACGTGGCCTTCTCGGGTTTCGGCGGCGACCGGATCCGCGCGTGGTTGGCACTGCCGCGCGGTGTGGCGCTGGCACGAGGAGTGAGCGAGCGAAGCGAGGGAGCCCCGCAGGGCGCGCCGGGTGATGCCGTGCTGGCACGAGGAGTGAGCGAGCGAAGCGAGGGAGCCCCGCAGGGCGCGCCGGGTGATGCCGTGCTGGCACGAGGAGTGAGCGAGCGAAGCGAGGGAGCCCCGCAGGGCGCGCCCGGAAATACAGTCGGGCGGCTGCCGTGCGTCGTCGAGTTCCCCGGCTACGGCGGCGGGCGCGGGCTGCCGACCGACTGCCTGCTCTATGCCGCAGCCGGGTACGCCCACCTCTTCGTCGACATCCGGGGACAGGGGAGCGGCTGGCGATCCGGGGACACCCCCGATCCGCACGGGACCGGACCGCAGCACCCGGGCGTCATGACCCGGGGAGTGCTCGACCCCGCCGGGTACTACTACCGCCGCGTCATCACCGACTGCGTTCGGGCGGTCGAGGTGGCGGCCGCGCATCCGGCGGTCGACCCGGACCGGATCGCGGTGACCGGGATCAGTCAGGGCGGCGGGCTCACCCTCGCCGTCGCGGGCCTGTCGTCGCAGGTCGCGGCCGCCGCGCCGGACGTACCGTTCCTCTGCGACATGCGCCGGGGTACCGAGATCGCCTCGGCCGGGCCGTTCCAGGAGGTCGTCGGCTACCTCGCGGTGCACCGAGGGCATGAGGAGCAGGTCTTCGAGACGCTGGCCTACGCCGACGGGGTCAACTTCGCCGAGCGGGCGGAGTGTCCGTCCCTGTTCAGCGTGGCGCTGATGGACGAGAGCTGCCCGGCGTCCACGGTCTTCGGCGCCTACCACCTGTACGCCGGGCCCAAGGCGATCGAGGTCTACCCCTTCAACGGCCACGAGGGCGGCGAGTCCGTCCAGGACGCCGCCCGCCTCGCCTTCCTCGCCCGGCATCTATCCTGACCTCCCTGAAGATCGTCGCAACTCTTGAAGAGTTGGTCCTAAGGCCTGGCGGCCTGAGGCACCAACTCTTCAAGAGTTGCGACGATCTTTCGTAACGCATCGTCAGGTATCGCTTGATTAAATCAATCATCACCGATACCTTGC
Source organism: Allocatelliglobosispora scoriae (assembly GCF_014204945.1). NCBI lineage: Bacteria > Bacillati > Actinomycetota > Actinomycetes > Micromonosporales > Micromonosporaceae > Allocatelliglobosispora > Allocatelliglobosispora scoriae. Next base: position 1,292,089 of record NZ_JACHMN010000002.1, on the reverse strand, counting down.
ACGGAGTTGATGAAGCTTTGGAGGCAGCGTGAAGGCGCAAGTGTTGGTGCTGGCAGCGGTGATCACCGCCGTGCTCGCCGTGATCGGATACGGTCCCATCGGCCCGGACGGGCCCGGGGGCTGCTGTCCCGCACCGCCCGCCTCGGCGCCTCCGGTGGTGGCCGGAGCCTAGACGAGCACCCGCCGCGCCGAGATCGCCGGTGCCACCGCACCCGACGCGTCGGCGAGGTACTGGAAGGCACGGACTGCGGCCGCGGTCTCGCCGAGGCTCAGCAGCAGCTCGGCGATCTCGCGCCAGAGGCTCGCGCCCTGCCGCCCGATGCCGAGCGCGCGGAGCTGCTCGATCACCAGGTCGAGCTGTGCCAGCGCGCCGGCGGTGTCGCCACCGGCGGCGAGCGCCTGTGCCCACACCGTCCGGGCGTTGCTCACCTCCAGGATGGGGCGCTCGCCGAGTCGGCGTACGACATCGGCGGCGAGCTCGGCGGCCTGCTCGATCCGGCCCAGGTGCAGGTGGCAGCGGGCCAGCTCGGTGTCGCAGTAGGCGAGGTCCATCTCGATGCCGGCCTCCGCGAGGCGGGCCCGGGCCAGCAGCAGGAGCTGCTCGGCGCGGGTCACCTCGACCGGCTGCGCGCGCAGGATGATCCAGGCGAGGTCGGTGCGCAGCCGGGCGATGCTGCGCTCGTCGCTGTCCTCGGTGAAGAGCCCGAGTGCGCGTTCGGCGAGGGCGATCGCCTCGCCGAGCTGACCGCGTGCCTCGGCGACGAGGCTGGCGTTCCAGTAGGCGGAGCCGCGCGACCGCCGGGATCCCTGCTGCTCGGCGAGGTCGATCGCCTGCCGGGCCAGCACCTCCGCGCTCGCCCAGTCGCCGCGCTGCCAGTAGGTGCCGGCGAGGGTGGAGACGAGGCGGACGTCGTTCTCCGTGCCGGTGAGTCCCAGCTCCGCCACCTCGCGGCGGGCGGCCTCGCCGATGTCGATGCTGCGGCCGAGGTCGCCGACCTCCCGGTAGAGGCGGCAGTGGGTGTTGAGCAGGACGAGCAGCTCGGCGGCGCAGGGTGTGCCGCCGCGGACGAGGTCGAGCAGCAGCTCCACCTCGCCTATCGCGTCCTCCAGGCGGCCATCGGCCTCGTAGGTCCGGGAGAGCGCCCAGTGCGCGTCGGCGGCGATGCTGTTGTGCTGGACCAGATCGCCGAGCTCGCGCAGCGCCTCACCGGTGTCGCCGTTGGCGAGGGCCAGCTCGGCGTAGCGCAGCCGCAGCACGAGCTGGGCCTGGTGCTCGCGGTCGATCTCGGGCTCCAGCAGCGCCGCTTCGCTGGTGCCGAGCCGGTCCGCGATCGCGCGCAGGATCTTCGGCTCCGGCATCCGTCGACCGGCCTCGATCAACGAGACATAGCTCGCCGACGCGATGCCCTCGGCGAGTTGGAGCTGGCTCAGGTTGTGGGACCGGCGTAGGTGACGGATGCGCTCGCCCAGGACCTTGGACATTCCTCACCTCACCGACTCGACGATTTCTACAGACCATAGCCATGGTTGTGTCGATCGTGAACACCTGAGCACGGGAATCCGACAGCAGGGTGTTTGTCGTCCGTGGACTTGGCACTCCGGGCGGCCTTGGCAGCAAGGAACCGCTAGGTTAGCCTAACCTAAGTCATGAGCGTCAGGCTTGTGGTGTAGCCGAGGATGGGACGGACATGTCAGAGTTGTCCATTGATGGAGAACCGATCTACGACATCGTCGGGGTGGGATTCGGGCCCTCCAATCTGGCGCTCGCCATCGCCGTCACCGAGTCCGCCGCCAGCACCGGTCTCACCGCGGTCTTCCTGGAGCGCCAAGCCGGCTTCGGCTGGCATCGCGGGATGCTCCTCAATGACGCCACCATGCAGGTCTCCTTCATGAAAGACCTGGTCACGCTGCGCAATCCGGCCAGCCACTACAGCTTCATCAGCTATCTGCACAGCCGCAACCGGTTGATCGACTTCATCAACCACAAGAACCACTACCCGCTGCGGGTCGAGTTCCACGACTACCTGGAGTGGGCGGCGCAGAAGGTCGAGCAAATGGTGCGCTACGGGCACGAGGTGCTCGAGGTGATGCCGGTGATCGAGGGCGGCCGGGCGGCGTACTTCAACGTCATCGCACAGGGCCGCGGACCGGCTCGGGTCATCCGGGCTCGCAATGTCGTCCTCGCCACCGGGTTGCGTCCGGCGCTGCCCGACGGTGTGACCGCGTCGCCGACCGTCTGGCACAGCAACGACCTGCTGCGACGGGTCGAGGAGCAGGTCGCGCCGCCCCAGCGGATCGTCGTCGTGGGCGCCGGGCAGAGCGCGGCCGAGGCGACCACCTTCCTGCACGAGCGCTTCCCGGACGCGGAGGTCTGCGCGGTCTTCTCCCGATACGGCTACAGCCCCGCCGACGACAGCCCTTTCGCCAACCGGATCTTCGACCCGGCCGCCGTCGACGACTTCTACCACGCGCCGCCGGAGACGAAGGAGCTGCTGCAGCGCTACCACAGCGGCACCAACTACTCCGTGGTGGATCTCGATCTGATCAACGAGATCTACCGGCGGGCCTATCAGGAGAAGGTGCTGGGCCGGGAGCGGCTGCGTATCCTCAACGCCTCCCGGCTCGTCTCGGCGGAGCCGACCGCCACGGGCGTCGAGGTGGCGGTCACCTCGCTGATCACCGGTGAGCCGACCGTCCTCGACGCCGACATCCTGGTCTGCGCGACGGGTTACCGCCCCGCCGACCCGGCCCGGGTGCTCGGTGACGTGGTGGCGCACTGCCGCCACGACGAGCACGGCCGCCTGCTGGTCGGCCGCGATTACCGGGTGCACACCGGACCGGAGCTGACCTGCGGCGTCTACCTCCAGGGCGGCACCGAGCACACCCACGGCATCACGTCGTCGCTGCTCTCGGCCACAGCGGTCCGCGCCGGCGAGATCCTCCAATCCGTCCAGTCCCACCGCACCCCCGCCCCCCGCCCCCAACTAACCCACGCCTAACCCGCCCCCCGCCCCCCCGCCCCTCCGCCCCGCCCCCGCCCTAAATTCGCGTTGATCAAGGGAAGACTCGCCATGTCGGGTGTCCGATATGCGGCGAGTCTTCCCTTGATCAACGCGAATTTAGGGTTTGGGGGTTCGTACGGGTTTGGGGAGGGATGATACGGATGTGAACGCTCGGCGGGCACGGATGGGGGCTGGGTAATGGTTCTGCGGGGGAAGTTCGAGCCGATGCCGTCGCGGGGGCGGACGGTCGGCGTCACCGTCGCCACCGGGGCGGACGGGCTGCCGGACGGGACCGTCGTCGGCTACGGCGTCGGCGTCTCCGGTGAGGTGGCGCGGGACCTGGGGATCGGTCGGGACGGGCTGGCCGCGGTGGGGTTCACCGGGAAGGTCGGGGAGGCGCTGGTCCTGCCTCGGGCCGACGGAGCTCCCGTGGTCGCGGTCGGGCTGGGGGCGGCGACCGGCCCGGATGAGCTGCGTGATGCCGCGGCTGCCTTCGCGCTCGCGGCGAAGCGGCACGGGAGCCTCGCACTGGTGCCGGGCGAGCTGTCCGGGGTGACGGGGGAGGCGGCCGCTCAGGCGGTGGTCGAGGGTGTGCTCCTGGCCCGTTACGACTATCCGCCGTTGAAATCGGCGCCGGTGGGCGTACCCGTCGAGAATGTGATCGTGGTGGTGGCGGGTGACGGAGCCGCCGAGGGTGGGCGGCGCGGGGTGGCTTTCGCGGCCGCGACCATGCTCTCGCGGGACCTGGCGAACTCGCCGCCGAGCATGCTGAGCGCGGAGGCGATGGCCGACTGCGCCACCGCGATCGCCGGTGAGGTCGGGCTGGAGGTGGAGGTCTTCGACCGGGCCGCGCTGATCGAGCTGGGCTGCGGCGGGCTGCTCGGGGTCAACGCGGGCAGCGTCGAGGAGCCCCGGATGATCAAGCTGCGCTACCGGCCGGCGGAGGCTGCCACCGGGCGGTTGGCGCTGGTCGGCAAAGGCATCATGTACGACTCCGGCGGCATCAGCCTCAAACCCAGCGACCTCGTGCACGCCCAGATGAAGAACGACATGTCCGGCGCGGGTGCGATCCTCGCCGCGATGTCGCAGCTCGCGGCGCTCGGCTGCCGGACCGAGGTCACCGGCTACCTCATGTGCACCGACAACATGCCGTCGGCGACCGCGACGAAGCTCGGTGACGTGCTGATCATGCGGGGTGGGAAGACGGTCGAGGTGCTCAACACCGACGCCGAGGGCCGGCTCGTCATGGCCGACGCGCTGGTGCTCGCCACCGAGGAGCCCGTCGACGCGATCGTGGACATCGCCACGCTCACCGGGGCCTGCCTGCGGACGCTCGGCCCGGAGGTGGCGGGGCTCTTCGCCAACGACACCGGCCTCGCGGAGCAGGTCACGACGGCCGCGCAGGCGACCGCCGAGCCGGTGTGGCAGCTGCCGCTGGACAAGCGCTACCGCAGCCAGCTCGACTCCGGCGTCGCCGACATGACCAACATGGGCGGCGTCAACGCGGGCTCGATCACCGCTGCGCTCTTCCTCGCCGAGTTCGTCGGCGAGACGCCGTGGGCGCATCTCGACATCGCCGGTACGGCGCAGAACGACATCGCGGCCTCGTGGCGGCCCAAGGGCTGCACCGGGTTCGGCGCGCGGTTGCTGCTGGAGCTGGCGCTGAACTTCACCGCACCGAAGGGGGGCGTGCGATGAGCGCCGCCGTCACCGCGCCGAAGCGGACCTTCACCCAGAAGATGCTCGACGGCATCGAACGGGTCGGCAACAAGGTCCCGCACCCGGCCGTCATCTTCCTCGCCCTGATCGGGCTGGTCATCGTGCTCTCGGCGATCCTGTCCTGGCTCGACGTCTCGGTCACCTACGACACCGTGGCACCCCTGCCGATCCCCGGTGCGGAGACCTATCCGGGCGGCACCGACCAGCCGTCGGTCGGCTACCCGCCGGACGCCGTCTATCACCCGGATTTCGAGCCGACGACCGAGACTACGTCGATCCAGAGCCTGCTCAGCGCGGACGGCATCCGGTTCATCTTCACCTCGGCGGTCACGAACTTCACCAACTTCGGCGTCGTCGGCGTCATCCTCGTCGCCATGATCGGTGTGGGCCTCGCGGAGGAGGCGGGCCTGATCGGCGCGCTCATCCGCAAGCTGGTCAAGGTCTCCCCGAAGGGCGCGCTCACCTTCATCATCGTGCTGCTGGGCGTGCTGTCGAGCATCGCGTCGGACGCCGGTTACCTGGTGCTGATCCCGCTGGGCGCGGTCGCCTTCATGAGTGTCGGGCGACATCCGCTCGCGGGTCTCGCGGCGGCCTTCGCCGGTGTCGGCGCGACCTTCGGCGTCAACGTGCTGATCACGCCGGTCGACGGCATCATCACCGAGATCACCAACGAGGCGATCCAGCTCGTCAACCCCGGTCAGTCGATCGACCTGACCTCCAACCTGTTCTTCGGCATCGGGTCGACGCTCTTCCTCGCCATCGTGATCACGATCGTGACCGAGCGGATCATCGAGCCGCGGCTCGGCCGCTATGAGGGCGGCGCCGAGACCTCGGCCGAGGTCGAGGAGTCCGCCGACGATGAGGGGCGCGGGCTGAAGTACGCCCTTTACGGCTTCCTCGCCGTCGTCGCGCTGCTGCTCATCCTGACCCTGCCGTCGTGGGGGCCGCTGCGCAACCCGGAGACCGGCAGCATCTTCAACGAGTCGCCGCTGATGGACGGCCTGATCTTCATCATCATGCTGATCTTCCTGGTGGCGGGCCTCTGCTACGGCCGGGGCGCCGGAACGCTGCGGGGGAGCGCGGCCGCGATGGCGGCGATCACGAAGACCTTCGCCGGGCTCGGCGGCCTGATCTTCCTGCTGCTGATCATCGCCCAGTTCATCGCCTACTTCAACTACAGCAACATGGCGACGATCGCGGCGGTGAAGATGGCGGATGCGCTCGAAGGCGCCAACGTCGACGCGTTGTGGCTGCTCATCGGCTTCATCATCGTCACGCTCATCCTCGACCTGATCATCCCGGGCGTCATTCCGAAGTGGGCGATCTTCGCGCCGGTGTTCGTACCGCTGTTCATCCGGCTCGGGGTCGCGCCGCAGACCGTGCTCGCCGCCTACCGCGTCGGCGACTCACCGGCCAACGTGATCACGCCGCTCATGGTCTACCTGCCGTTCATCGTGCTGCTGACGCAGAAATACAAGAAAAAGGCGGGCATGGGTACGGTCGTGTCGCTGATGCTGCCCTACACGCTGATCGTCGCGGTGGCCTGGATCCTGTTCTTCGTCGCGTGGTACCTCATCGGCATCCCGTGGGGCCCCGGCGCCCCGGTGCACATGCCGTAGGGCGGTCGTCATGAGCCAGGCGGGGATCGCCTTCA